>JBLINN010000272.1:0-5877 GCA_047639325.1 Paracoccaceae bacterium
ACAACAAACCCTATAAAATGCCAGCCACCATCGACGACCCGGTCATTTTGGACGAGATCAAAACCGCCCTGCAAACCATCGGCTACGCGGCAGACTAACCCCGCTTCCACCTTTTTCTTGTTAAAAATACTCACTCCCGCGACCGGCCAAAACTCCTGCCGGTCGTGGAATAAAGCCCCCCTTGCCACGACCCCAAAAGATTCTGACGAGTTTTGCTTGGCACGCCCCCATACCGCGCCTAACCTGCGGCAAGGGAGACAAAACATGTCAGATCAGGACCTTTGGCGCCTCAGCGCCGCGCAAACCGCCGCCCAGACAACCGCAGGCAATATCACCGCAGAATCCGCGACCGCAGCCGCCGTCGCCCGGATGAACGCGGTCAACCCCGCCCTGAACGCGGTGGTCGAAGACCTTAGCGCCCAAGCGATGGAGCGCGCCCGCGCCCTGGATATCGCCCGCGCCAGCGGCACCGCCCCTGGCCCGTTGCATGGCGTACCGATCACCATCAAGGTCAATGTCGATCAGGCTGGGCATGCCACCACCAACGGCGTTCCGGCCCTCAAAGACCTGATCGCGCCCGCCGACGCGCCCTTGGTGGCCAACCTGCAAAACGCCGGGGCTGTGGTGATCGGGCGGACAAACACCCCGGAATTCTCCTTCCGCGCCGACACTGACAATCCGCTTTATGGCCGCACAAATAATCCCTGGGGTCCGCATGTCTCTGCCGGGGGGTCCTCGGGCGGGGCCGGATCCGCGGTGATGGCCGGGATCGGCGCGCTGGCACATGGCAATGACATCGGCGGCTCGCTGCGGTTCCCCGCCGCCGCCAACGGCGCCGTGACCGTAAAACCCGGCATGGGTCGCGTGCCCGCCTGGAACCCAAGCCAGACTGCGGAACGCGGCATGCTGGCGCAATCCATGTCCGTCCAGGGCCTGCTGACCCGCCGCGCCGCCGACCTGCACCTGTCGATGCCTGCCCTGATCGCCCCCGATCCGCGTGATCCCTTCCACGTCCCCCTGCCTTGGCGCGGCGAGACGCTGGAGGGGCCAATCAAAGTGGCATTTACCAAAGAAACCTATGGCTTTGATCTGCACCCAGAAGTGTCCCAAGCGCTGGATACCGCCCGGGATGCCCTGTCCGATGCAGGCTATCAGGTCACAGAAATCGACCCGCCCCTGCTGCAGGAAATTGGTCTGGCCGGATACCGCGCCCTCATGGGCGAGGTTCAGGCCCTGATGGGGCCTGATCTGCGCGCCCATGGCTCGGCCACTCTGAACGCCATCTTCGATGAATATTACAATCAATTCCCCCCCTATGAAGGCACCGAGCTTCTAAAAATGATGGCCAAGCGCAGTTTCTACGCCCGCGAATGGTCGCTGTTCCTGAACGACTATCCGCTGGTGCTGTCGCCCTTCCTGCCGCAACCGTTCTTCCGCCCCAACCGCGACGCCGAAGGCGCCGAAGGCGTGCGCGAAGCGTTGGGGTCGGCATTGTGGTCCTATTCGATGAACTTCATCGGCTTGCCCGCAGGCTCCGTTCCGGCGCGTCTGGCCGAGCTGCCGCAGGGGCCGCAACCGATCAACGTACAGATCATCGGCCGCCGCTGGCGCGAAGACCTGGTGGTTGATGCCTGCGTTGCCGTCGAAGACCGGGTCGGGCCGATGTGCGACGCGCTTTGGGCCCGCATGGGCTGAACGAACCGCGACAGCCAGACGGGCACGCCCCGTCTGGCGACACTCCATACTTGCGAACAGAAAGCCACACACATGCAGATCACCTCCATCCTTCGACGCGCAGCACAGGTCAACCCAAACGGCACCGCCACCATCTACAAGGACCGCCAGCAGACATGGGCGCAGATGCTAGACCGCGTCGCCCGCCTCGCCGGGGCGCTGCAAACCCTTGGCATGAAACCCGGCGACCGGGTGGCGCTGTTGTCGCTGAATTCGGATCGGTTCATCGAATATTTCTATGCCACCGTCTGGGGTGGTGGCGTGATGATGCCGATGAATATCCGTTGGGCCCCGGCGGAATGCGCCTATGCGCTGAATGATGCGGGTGCGGAAATTCTGCTGGTCGACGACGCCTTTGCCGCCGCTGCCGAGGCGATCCAGCCCCAAGTCAAAGGGCTGAAAACGCTGGTGTTTTGCGGTGATGGCGACACACCCGACGGCATGGTCAATTACCAAGATATCCTGGCTGTAGCCGATCCCGCCCCGGATGCCGGGCGCGGCGGTGACGATCTGGCAGGTATCTTTTACACCGGCGGCACCACCGGCTTTCCCAAGGGCGTGATGCTGTCGCATACCAATCTCTATGTCGGCGGCATCGCCAATTCCGAGGCCATCGGGATTGCCGACGGCACCATCTACCTGCACGCCGCCCCGATGTACCACATCGCCGACCTGTTGTTCTTTGCCGCCGTCACCTTTGCTGCCGGCACCCATGTGGTGATCCCGATGTTCACCCCGGACGCCACGCTGGACGCCATCGCCGCGCATCGCCCCAGCCATGTGCTGCTGGTGCCGGTCATGCTGCAAATGGTGATGCAAAGCCCGAAACTGGCCGAAACCGACATCTCGTCACTGGAACTGATCGCCTATGGCGCCTCACCGATCACCGAAGCGGCGCTGCTGCAGGCATTCGATCTGTTCCCCAACGCCAAATTCCTGCAAGCTTTTGGCCAGACAGAACTTAGCCCCGTCGCCACCATCCTTGGCACCCGGTATCACGTGCTGGACGGGCCCAACGCGGGCAAACTGCGATCTGCGGGAAAACCCACACGGATCGTCGAAATCCGGATCGTGGATGAGGATTGCAACGAACTGCCACTGGGCGAGGTTGGCCAGATCGCGGTCAAAGGCCCGGTCACAATGCTGGGCTATTGGAACAAGCCCGAGGTTACGGCCGAGACTATTCGCGACGGCTGGGTGATGACCGGGGACGCCGGGTATATGGACGATGAAGGCTTTATCTTCCTGATGGACCGGCTGAAGGACATGGTAATTTCAGGGGGCGAGAACGTCTATTCCACCGAGGTCGAAAATGCCCTGGGCCAGCACCCGGCAGTGGCCACCAGCGCGGTGATCGGCATCCCCAGCGAGGAATGGGGCGAAGCGGTGCATGCTATCGTGATCCTCAACCCCGACATGCAGGTCACCGAAGCAGAGCTGAAGGCGCATTGCCACACGCTGATCGCAGGCTACAAGTGCCCGCGCAGCGTCGAGTACCGCACCGATCCGTTCCCGTTGTCAGGGGCCAACAAAGTGCTGAAAACCGACCTGCGCAAACCCTTCTGGGAAGGACAAGATCGCCAGATTTCCTGACAAAACGTAGGGTGTGCATTTTGCGCACCTTACCCGGGCGCCAAAGGAAGGTGCGCAGAATGCACACCCTACGGGACCGATTGTCAGGTGAATTGTTCAGAGATCAGCCGCTCTTCCAACCCGTGCCCCGGATCGAACAGGATACGGTGGCTTATGCTGGGTTCTGACTGGATTTCGACCCAGTCAATATCGGTGATCGAAGTGGAATCCGCATCCGCCATTACCGGGCGTTTATCCGCATCCACCACATCAAACCGCACTTTCGCCGATTTTGGCAGCAACGCCCCGCGCCAGCGACGTGGGCGAAAGGCGGCAATCGCGGTCAGTGCCAGCACGTCCGACCCAATCGGCAGGATCGGGCCATGCGCCGAATAATTATACGCAGTAGAACCCGCAGGCGTCGCCAGCAGCGCCCCGTCACAAACCAATTCTGCCAGCCGCAACCGCCCGTCCACGGTAATCTTCAACTTGGCCGCCTGCGGCCCGGCCCGCAGCAGCGACACCTCGTTGATCGCCAACGC
The DNA here is from genome assembly GCA_047639325.1 of Paracoccaceae bacterium. GTDB lineage: Bacteria > Pseudomonadota > Alphaproteobacteria > Rhodobacterales > Rhodobacteraceae > NVQY01. Next base: position 3,849 of record JBLINN010000272.1, read on the forward strand.
CTTATGCAGCTTGCCGGATTGATCCATCGCCCGCATCGACAGCGGGTTGATCACCGCCTCTTCGGCGGCGCGCAGCCGCTCGTTCAGGTCACTTTCGCTGTATTCGTTCATCAAAAACCCGATGGTACCCCGGTTCATCCCGTAGACCGGCGCGGGCAATTCTTGGGTAGCATGCAGCGTGTGCAACATGAACCCATCGCCCCCCAGTGCAACAATCACCTCGGCCTCTTCGGGCACCACATTGCCATAACGGGTGATCAGTGCGGCGCGCGCCGTTTGGGCCACCGGCGCCTGACTGGCCATAAACGCGATTCGCAAAGTCATGTCAGAGGTTTCCGGTGCTGCGCATTTGGTTCCGAAACAACCACACCTTTCCCCCCAAAGCCACCCTTGCCGCGGCATAGTCTCATTTCGTCGCTTTACAGCCTTTCCGCCCGCCCGAGTTTCCGATAGGAAATTCGCCAAATGCACCCCAGCCATTCGGAGCCCCCCATGACCGTGTCAAACCAAACCACCGGCTTTTTCACCACCCCCCTCGCCACCAGCGACCCCGAGATTTTCGGCTCGATCACCGATGAGCTCGGCCGCCAGCGCGACGAGATCGAACTGATCGCCTCGGAAAACATCGTCAGCGCCGCCGTGATGCAGGCGCAAGGCAGCGTGATGACCAACAAATACGCCGAAGGTTATCCTGGTCGGCGCTATTATGGCGGCTGCCAATTTGTCGACGTTGCCGAGAACCTGGCGATTGAGCGGGCCAAGGAATTGTTTGGTTGTGGCTTTGCCAACGTCCAACCGCATTCCGGCAGTCAGGCCAACCAGGGCGTGTTTCAGGCGCTGATTACGCCCGGTGACACCATTCTGGGCATGTCGCTGGACGCAGGCGGCCACCTGACACACGGTGCCAAGCCTAACCAATCGGGCAAGTGGTTCAACGCGGTGCAGTATGGCGTACGTCAGAAGGATAATATGCTGGATTACGACCAGGTCGAAGACCTGGCCAAAGAACACCGGCCCAAATTGATCATCGCCGGCGGCAGCGCCATTCCGCGCGTCATCGACTTTGCCCGTATGCGCCAGATTGCTGACAGCGTTGGCGCGCTGCTGCTTGTCGACATGGCGCATTTCGCCGGTCTGGTGGCAACGGGCGAACATCCCAGTCCCTTCCCGCACGCGCATGTGGTCACCACCACCACCCACAAAACCCTGCGCGGCCCGCGCGGCGGCATGATCCTGACCAATGACGAAGCGATTGCCAAAAAGGTCAACTCGGCGATCTTCCCCGGCATTCAGGGCGGCCCGCTGATGCATGTGATCGCTGCCAAGGCGGTGGCCTTTGGCGAGGCTCTGCGCCCCGAGTTCAAGACCTATATTCACAACGTGGTGGTCAATGCTCAGGCGCTGTCCGATCAGCTGATCAAGGGGGGACTGGATACCGTGACCCACGGCACCGACACCCATGTGGTGCTGGTGGATCTGCGCCCCAAAGGCGTCAAGGGCAATGCCACCGAAAAGGCACTGGGCCGCGCGAACATCACCTGCAACAAAAACGGCGTGCCGTTTGACCCGGAAAAGCCAACCGTGACCAGCGGCATCCGCCTAGGGTCCCCCGCAGGCACCACGCGGGGCTTTGGCGAGGCTGAATTCCGCCAGATTGCCGACTGGATCATCGAAGTGGTCGATGGGCTGGCCGCCAATGGCGAAGAGGGCAATACCGAAGTCGAAGCCAAGGTAAAAGCAGGCGTCGCCGAGATGTGCGCCCGCTTCCCTATCTATCCCAACCTGTGAACGGCATTCCCGGCAGGGCTTCGTTCCGCCAGGTGACGCAAAACCTGAAGCGTCCGGTACGAGGCCGGGCGCTTTCAGGGTTGGACAAAAAACACACAACGAATGACAGCATTGCGGCTGTGGTTTCAATGGGTCGTCGCAACACTTTAATCTTTCGAGAAAGATGGAGTGTTTTGAATGAAGTATCGCACACGGACATTTTATACGGACAAACAGAAGTCCGAGATGTGGGATCGGTGGC
>JBLINN010000273.1:0-5875 GCA_047639325.1 Paracoccaceae bacterium
GGGGTAAGGCGGGACATCTGGGCGTCTGTCAGCCAGAAAAGATCACTCATATCATTGCTCCTGTTTGGGAACAGTGATTCAGACTTCCATCACAATATCAATGGGTCCTGACCCTAGGCCATTCTTGTTGCTTTTTCTTGTTTCCAAATACTCAAAATCCAACAGACGCGACCACACGCCCGATCCATCATCCGAAAAACCGGCTCGCCACATCCCCGTTCATATAGCTCAGCTGCCCCGCCGACAGCGTGGCCGCCACCCGGTGACTATCTGCGTCCAATACCACCAGATCGCCTCGCAACCCCGGCGCCAAAACACCCCGGTCCGCCAAGCCCAACACCCGCGCCGGGCCGCTGGATACCAACGCCCAGGCCGCGCCAAAATCCAGCCCGCCCCGCGCCAGCGCCAATGCTGCCCGCCGTGGCGACGGATAGTGATAATCTGACGCCAACGCATCACACAGCCCCAATGAAACCAGCGCGCCCGCACTGGCATTGCCTTTGTGCGACGCGCCGCGCACCACATTCGGCCCGCCCAGAATAATCGCGTCGCCGCCATCACGCGCCGCCCGGGCGGCGGCCTCGGTCTCGGGGAATTCAGAAATGTTCACGCTACGCGCACGCCATCGCGCTCGATCTTCGCCTGTCTGGTCGTCATGGCTGCCCATCCGCACGCCCTGTGCCGCCAACGCCCGACACAGCCCATCCAAAGCGTCCGGCACTTCCGACGCGCGCGCTTGCAGCGCCATCAACATCGCAAAATGCCGGTCGGGATTGCGCCCGGCCTTCAACGCCTGACCCACCAGCCGAGGCGGATGTTTGCCCGCCACCAACCGATCATGCGGCAGGTGATCGTTGAACACCAAATAAGGCACCTGCCAATCGGCAACGCGGGCGGCAAGGGTGGCGTATTCGTCCAGCATGTGGGTCTCGAACCGCACTTGCGGGATCAGATCGGTCACCACCCGGCCCTTGACCGCACGGATCGCTTCGAACACCTGCGCCGCATAATCCGGCCCGCGCAGCCCGCCTTCCCAGCTGATAAATTGCGCCAGAACGGCGGTGGTGATGCCATTGGCCGCCAATTCCGCCTCGGTTGCGATCAGCCCTTCGTCCATCTGGTTCATCGCCCCGCGGCGCGGCGCCAGATGGCGTTCGAACGCGTCGCCGTGCAGATCAATGATCCCCGGCAGCACCAGATATCCCGATAAATCCACCGCCCGCCCCACCAGGCCGGCCACGATCTGCCCGTCTGCCACAGACAACCGCCCAACCTGCAACCTGCCATCCGGCCGCAACACCTGCGCGCCTACCAGATCCAGCGCCAGCGTGGTCATCGTGACGGCTCGGATGGTGGCGCGGGCGGGCAATCCAGCCCCTCGCACACCGTGTCGATGGTACCAAACACCGAATCCAGCCAGGAAATACTGGGATTAAACCGCCCGGTTTCGATGAAATGCACCGATTGCGCGATCACGCGCGGGTTGTTCATCATGAACGTATGGGTGACCGGCAGCACAATGTGGTCTTTCATCCCTTCCACCCGGGTGGAGGCCACTGACACTTTGCTATCGTCCGGTCCGACGATGATGGTTGAAAACACCGGGTTCAGCGAATGATCGCCCGCAATCACCCCCAGGTCGAAATCCACGGCAGGCAGGCGGCGCGGCAGGCTGTCTGGCCCAGTGCCCAATTGCATGCCCGCAGGGCCGTTTAACAAGCCAAACGCCTCCCAATCACCAAGCTCGTCCACCAATTCGCTGCCCTGATTGGGCGGGCCCAGCATCACCACGCGGCCCAATTGTTCCGGCCTGTTGCTGCGCAGCCAGTACCGGACAAGGATGCCACCCATCGAATGGGTGATGAAATGCACCGTCCCCTCGCCGCAATCGGCCAGGGCCTTGGGCAGGGTCTGTTCTGCCAGCGCCGGGATCGGCAGTTCGGTTGACGGATAGCCCGGGCGTACCACGCGATAGCCACGCGATTTCAGCACTTCTTCCATGATCGCAAAGGACGCCTGGGTGCGTGCCAGCCCATGCAGCAGCACAACACAATCGGCCCTTGCCGGGGCCGGGAACATCACAAAGATCAGGATCAGCCAGCGCATAGCCGCCAGATAGGTGAATTTGCCCGCCGGGAAAAGGCGAATGATCGCCCTAACGGGCGGCGCGGGCCCACACCGACAAGGCAATACCGCCAATCACCAGCGCACCGCCGATGATCAGCCGCGCGTTGACCGCCTCGCCCAGCAACACTACGCCGCCGCCCAGCGCAATCACCGGCACGCTCAGCTGGACCGTGGCCGCCAGTGACGGCGCCAACCGGGGCAAGACGCTGTACCACAAGGCATAGCCCAACCCCGAGGTCACTGTGCCCGACACAACCGCCAGTGCCACCCCTGTCGGCGCGGCCTGCCACGGCCCACCCGCCACCAGTGCCGCTGCCAATGTTAGCGGGACAGCGTAGAGAAAATTCGCCGCTGTCGCGCTGAGCGCATCGGGTTCATGGCGTCCGGCAAGCGTGTAAAACGCCCATCCAACCCCGGCGGCGGCCATCAGCGCGGCGCCTGTACTGTCGACCACCACAGCGCCACCGGGCCACAAAACCCAGACCAGCCCGCCAAAAGCGATCCCCGCGCCGGTGATTTGGCGCGCGGTTGCGGGCGTACCGCTGAGCGCCGACACCGCAAACATCGTCACCTGCACCACGCCAAACAGGATCAACGCGCCCAGCCCCGCATCCACTGTCAAATAGGCCGTCGAAAACCCCACCATATACAGCGTCAGCGCCCCGGCCCCGACAATCCGCGCCCGCGCGAACAACGGCAGCGGCTGGCGCCGAGCAAGGGTCAGAAGCGTCAGCATCAGCGCCCCGGCCACAACCCGGATTACCGCAAAGCTGCGCGGATCAATCGCCCCGCTGTCCACGGCCAGCCGGTTCAAAACCGAATTGGCAGCAAAGGCGATCATCACCAGACAGGTCAGAAGGATAAGGCGCATAGGCGCCACTGGGCCGTAAATCGTTGTGTTGCGCAAGCGAGATGCGCCATTTGACAGGATCGTGTTCACCTGCATCGGCCTCGATCTGATTTGCGTAGGGGGCGCAGTGGCACTGACGGCAAGGCGGCAATCAGATCGGTCGCCGCACCAGCTGCCGTAAAGGGGTTCAGTCATGCTGGGCGGCTTTTGAAGGGCCTTACGAGACAGTCCAAACGCCGCTTAGCGGGCGGTGCGTTTGCCCCTGACATGTTTGCCCCAGGACCAGAGAACCGAGCAGAAATAGGTCAGAACCAGCACGACCAGGGTTGCCCACAGATAGTTCAGCAAGGCCGCAACCAGAAAGGCAAACCCCAACATAAAGTATTTCACGTTTATCCGCGAGATGGTCATCATCTTGAAGGAATAGGTCGGGATATGGCTGATCATCAACAGCGCCACCGCAATCATCCACAGACAGATCAGTTCCGTCGGGATGGCCAGGTTTTCGGGAAACAGGAACGCCCAGAAAATCGGCAGCAAAATCAGCAACGCACCCGCCGGGGCCGGCACGCCGACAAAAAACTCGTTCTTGGTGCCTTCAAACTCGGCCTTTTTGCCGACGTTGAACCGTGCCAGACGGATCACGCAACACACCGCAAACATCAGGACCGCGATCCAGCCGATGCGGGGCATCTCTTGCAGCGCAAACAGATACAGCAGAACAGGCGTCGCCACCCCGAAATTCAGGAAATCCGCCAGCGAATCCAGCTCGGCCCCCATAGAGCTTTCGCTGTTCAACAGACGCGCCAGCTTGCCGTCCACACCGTCAATCACCGAAGCCGCCAGAATAAGCAGCGAGGCAGAGACAAAATCCCCCTGAAACCCAAACCGGATCGCCGTCAAACCGGCGCATAATGCGGCCAGCGTCAGCAGGTTTGGCAACAGCTGAACAATCGTCATCTCGCTTTGCGCGGAAGTGTCGTTATCCTTCATGGGTCATCCCGTACGAGCGGTGCGTGCCGCTTCATCTGTCGTTAGATCCGCCAGAACAGTCTCGCCCGCGACCATCGTTTGCCCAAGGCTGACCAGCGGCTGCACCCCGTCCGGCAGATACACATCCAGCCGCGACCCAAACCGGATCAGGCCAAACCGTTCCCCGGTAAGGGTTTTCTGACCGGGTTCGACGAAACACACGATGCGCCGCGCCACTAGCCCGGCAATCTGTACCACGGCGATCTGGCGGTCGTCACCCATACGAATGCAAACGCTGTTGCGTTCGTTATCCACGCTGGCCTTGTCCAGAGATGCGTTCAAAAACTTGCCAGGGCGATAGGCCACAGCGGTGATTTCGCCCTCGATCGGGGCGCGGTTCACGTGGCAGTTGAACACATTCATGAACACGCTGACCCGGGTCAGGGGGTCACTGCTCATCCCCAGCTCGGCCGGGGGCACCGCTTGTTCAATCAGCGAAATCACCCCGTCTGCAGGGCTGACCAGCAGACCGGCGCGGGTGGGCGTGGATCGTTTGGGATCACGGAAGAAATAGTAGCACCAGACCGTCAGGCCAACGCCGATCCAGCCCAGAAAACTGGCAATCCAGAACAGCCCCAGCGTGATAACGGCGAAAATGCCCACAAACCGGTATCCTTCGGGATGCATCGGCTTGATGAAAGTTCCCAGCATTGTCATTCGTATATATTGCCTTTTTGGGTTGCGCCGTGATGTCCGGCCCTGCATGGCCGTGTAGAGGACCCTCCGTTAGCACGCCCGCCCGGCCCCGTCGAATGACTTTTGGCGTTTCCGTGGCGGTAAAGGTCACAACCACCGTCTGGACCGCCAAACACCGTTTAAATGGGGCGCAAAAGCCCCTTTTGCGCGAATGATCCGCAACCAGTCCCGGGGGTCAGATTACGTCCAGCAGGGCCATAGCCATGGTCATCTGGCACAAGAACCCAGTGACAAAGGCCAGCGTTCGCAGCACCGGAACGGCCAGAACATGAAGGCCAAAATGGGCCAGTCGTGCAAAGAAATAGACACTTGCCGCTGCTTGGGTCAGCGGGCTGGTGACCTCGAACATCAAAACAAGAAGGGTAAGCGGGGCAAAAATCACCAGGTTTTCGACGGCATTGTAATGCGCCCGTTTGGCCCGCAACGCCCAATCCGCGTCATGCGGATGCGCACCTGTTGGGTCCCAGATCGCCTGGACCGGACCCAGTTGAAAGATCAGCTGCAAAATATAGGGAACCCACAGAAGCGCCGTCAGAATAAGGGTTAAGACCAGCCAGAAGGCCTCGGGCGGTAGCAGTGATGTGTGTGTCATGATGATTCTCCTCTGGGTTAATAGAATAGATCACTGCAGGCTTTCTGGTGAGTATGCACAAATTGGACAGTAACTTTCCAAAGGTACTGTCAAAATGCGAAAGCAACGGCACCAGCCGGAAGATGCGCTTCAATGTCCGATGGAAGCCACGCTCGACCTGATTGGCGGCAAATGGAAAGGTGTCATTCTGTTTCGGCTTGAGGAAAAGGCCCTGCGGTTTAACGAGCTGAACCGCCTGTAGTGCAAAGCTTGGATTCAAACATCAAGTGCAACGGTTGATTTGAAGGCCGCGACTTCCTCGGCCATTGCTTCTGCGGGAGTATTCCAGCCCAGTGTCTTTCGTGGCCGTCCGTTCATCAGCCGTGCGACATCATTGAGGTAAGTTTGCGAGGCATTGCTGAGGTCAGAACCCTTGGGCATGAACTGGCGCAGCAATCCGTTGGTATTCTCGTTTGACCCTCGTTGCCAGGGCGCATGGGGGTCGCAAAACCAGATGTCGATCTTCAGGCGGCGGGCCAACTCGGGGTGGCAGGCCATCCCTTGCCCGGCAGTGGTTTGCCCGCAAACCATGAGTATCC
>JBLINN010000274.1:0-5861 GCA_047639325.1 Paracoccaceae bacterium
CTCAGCAGGATTATGACAGCACCGAGAGCAAACTACAGAGCCCCTTTGCCGCGGTGCCGGGCACACATTTTGCCCATCTCTTCATCATTGATGACACACGGTATAATGGTCGTCGTCCTTCGAACCCGATCCTGGACCTGATTTTCAATGTCAAACTGACGATTGCTGAAAAAGTCGACCGACTGCCAGACGCCTATCTGGTGCTTGCGGTAGATTTTGACGCCGCCGACGGCAGCACCGCCAGCCTGCGCGCCTATACCGACGCGATGTGGGCCAATATGGCGGATACATTGCGCCTGATCTATGCCCAGGTTGAAGGGTTTGACACGGTCGATTCAGCTACGAGATTCAATGAGTTCGTGCGGGAAGGTCAGATCGAAACGACCCTGCCGTTCAATGATTATTGGGCCGACCCGGCGCCCACCGTCAGCCCTGCACCGTGGATGCTGGCAGGCTCGGCCCTGGTATTGCTGGCGACGATCATGTTGGGCATGACAGGCACCTGGACCGGCAGTTCGTGGGGCCTTTGGGGGCTTGGTCTGTTGGCGTTTCTGGTCGTCAATATCGGCATAGTGGTGAAATTCGGCCTCACGCCTTTCCCAGCGGCACCAGACAGCGACCTGCAATCGGTGCTCAAGGCGATTTACATACAACAGATGTTCACGGGGTTTGCCATTGCCCATCTGGGCCACCCCGAGGATCAGCTGAAAGCTGCGTTCGAAGACTTTTGCAACAGACACCGTCCCCGTGATCATTCTGGGCCCAGGCAGTCGCCTGGGGTTCTGACAACACCGTGGAAAGCCCCATGAGCGCCCCTCTGGATCTGCGCGACATTCAGGGAAATATCCTGCGCGCCTACGGGCGGTACGGGTATCCGCACGCCCGGTATTTTCTGTTTCACATCGGTCATGCCCACGGGGGACGGCAACTGATCCGCAACCTTGTTCCCCGCGTCACCACCGCGGAACGCTGGGCCAATCCCAATGATCCACATAATGGCGCAGTGATCGAGCGGCCCAAAACAACGCTGAACTTAGCCCTGACCTGGACAGGCCTTCGCGCGCTTGATCTTCCAACGGTCACCCTGTCGCATCTGCCGCGCGAATTCATCGACGGTATGGCGCGTCGGTCGCACATTTTGTCAGACGTTGGCCTGTCAGCGCACGAGCACTGGGACGAGGTCTGGCGTAAGTCACTGTCCAACGTGGCCGGCGCAGATATCCATATGCTGGTGTCTGTCAGCTCGCAGATGTTGCCCAATGGCGATCCGGTTCCCGAGATGGGAGAGGTCACCGATTGGGTGCGTGAGGAGGGCCGCCAAAAGGGCGTGGCTCTGCTCAAAGGGCATGGCACCGAAGGTGCCGACTACCAACAGGCCGGATCGCGCCTGGTCGATACACCAACCGGTGGCATGCGGATCGACGGGCAGGAGCATTTCGGATACGAGGACGGTATCGGCAACCCGGTATTCGCCGGTCAGTACCCGCCCGAGATCGAAGCCAAGCGCGTCATCGGCCGCGGCAAGATCATGCCCGATCAAAGCTGGGCACCGCTGGCAACCGGTGAATTTCTGATCGGCCACGTGGACGAAAGCCAGGAACTGCCCTTTGCCACGCAGCCACCGCGCTTTATGCATAACGGCACTTTTCTTGCATTCCGAAAACTGCACGAAAATGTGGGCAAATATGACCAATACATTGAAGCCCAGGCCAAAACCTATGCCCAATACAATCATGTCAGCGAAAGTGAAGCCTCGCTGACCATTCGTGCCAAGATGGTCGGGCGCTGGCCCAACGGCGTGCCCCTTATGGCCGCGCCCACCTATGCCGACATGAAACAGTTCGAGGCCGAATGGTCCGACATCGACGCCATCAAGGCCAAGTCGGGCAATCGCACGCCGGTCGAACAGGCTAGGTTGGATGCCTACGAACAGGTATTGATCGATTTCAAATACCGCGACGACCGCACCGGCGCGCGCTGCCCCATATCGGCCCATATCCGGCGCGGCAACATGCGCGATATGCTTGATCCACGCATGGATTCACCGAACCCGAAGACCTGGGATGGTTCGGCGCTGACCAACCGCCGCCGCATTCTGCGCCGGGGCTTGCCCTATGGCACATTCGATCCCGACGATCGCGACGACAAGACCGAGCGCGGCGTCATCTTCATTGCCATGTGCGCCAATCTGTTTCGCCAGTTCGAATTCGTTTTGCAGCAATGGATAAACTATGGGCTGGATTTCAGCATGGGCAACGACAATTGCCCGCTGCTTGGCTATCACCACGAATTCGACAAAAGCAGTGAAAACTATCCGCGGGCTGGCAAACAGCAGCAAGGGTCCAAGTTCATGATCCAGACCGATCCTGACGGCGGTACCAGCCCCTGGGTGTTGAACGATCTGCCTCAGTTCGTGGTGGCGCGGGGAGGCGACTATTTCTTTGTTCCCAGCATCAACACGCTCAACATGATCTCGCTGGGCGTGGTGGACCCGACATGACCGTTGATCCGCGATCCGATCCCGAAGTTCTGGCCGAACTGATCGACATTAATGTCGATTACGTTGCCAAGTCGCCCTATCCCACGCAGCGTTCGGAACACGGCAAAGGGGTGGCGGATCTGACCGGAGAGTTCCGGGTTCTGGACAATGTCCCCGATCGGTTTCGGGTCGGGGTATTTGCCGAACCGCGCCGCTATCCAACAACCATCCGATTTTCAAATGGCGCGGTGCAACGCGACAACAAACGCGACACGCACGGGTTGGCCATCAAATTGCATAACGTGACCCTGCCGACAGCCCCGATGGATGAAGATGGCCGGGCGTTTCAGGATTTCATCCTGCTGGACAGTCCGATTTTCATCATGGGCGGAATTCGCCCCTACGTGCCTTTTAACCGCCTTTTTCTTGCCTCCAAAATCAGCCTTTTGGCCAAGCTTAAGTTCGGCATCTATCTGCTTGAACACCTCAATCTGGTTCCCGCAGTGCTGTGCCTTGCGCTCAACAAGCCCAATGCGCCCCTGTCCACACCCTATTGGAGCACAACCCCCTATCGGCTGGGCGACCACGTCGTGAAATACAAAGTGGTGCCGTTGTCGAACCATTACCCCGCACCTCGTATCGTTGGTCCGAATGGTCGCCGCAATGCGCTGCGTGAACAATTGGACCGGGCCCCGGGGGGGCTGGCGTTTGGAGTTCTGTTACAAACGGATGCGGACAAGCAACCCATCGAAGACCCAAGCATCAACTGGGAAGATTACGGCGCAACGTTTCATCCGCTGGCGGAATTGCACATCCCAACCGACCAACCCGTAGAATCGCCGCCCGAGGTCGAAAACGATCTGTCGTATTCTCCCGGACACGCCGCATCCGAGCATTTCCCGCTATGCGCGATTAACCGGGCACGGGTCGCAATCTACGCGGCAGCTAAGAACGCGCGCCGCCAAGCATTTGCCAACAAAGGTTAACGATAGGGAGCAAATCCGCCCTGTGCACTTGCGTCAAACTGCCACGACAGCAACAGTGGAGTGAGAGGATCACCCGCGCCATGCAAGTCGGAACTTTCAAGAGCGAAAAACGTTCAGGCACTGTGCTGTTTGCCGATGTCGTCGGCTTTACGTCCATAGCGGAACGTATCGGCGAAGAGGCTGCGTTCGAAATGATCCGCGATGTTTCAGCCCGGATGCAGGCGGCCGTTTACGATCACTTGGGTACGGTGGGCGAATTTCGCGGCGATGGGATCATGGCGCTGTTCAGCGTGACCAAAGGGTTAGAGGACGGCCCATTGCACGCCTGTCAGGCGGCGCTGGAAATTCAACAGGGCATGGCCGCAGCCGCGGCCGAAATGACGCTCGCCTATGGTGCCGCGCCGGAAATCCGTGTCGGCCTGCATTGCGGGCCGCTGGTGGTGGGCGATGTTACTGGCGGGACCAAGTCACATGTCACAATTATCGGCGATACTGCCAACACCGCCTCGCGGTTGGAAGCGATAGCTCAGCCAGGTCAGATCGTGATCAGTCGCGATCTTTTTGCATTGGTCGAGGGTCAGGTCGTAGTGTCCGATCTGGGTCAACAGCAGATCAAGGGCAAGGCCAATCCACTGCAGGTTTATGCGCTGGAAATGGTGAACGAGAATATCTCGCGCTTTGACGCGGCACGCTCGCGCGGGCTTTCAACCTTTTTCGATCGCGAGCCTGAACTGGCCGCCTTGGACGAGGTGCACGCCCAGGCGCTTCGGGGTCAAACCACCGTCGCGCTGATCGAAGGTGAGCCGGGCATCGGGAAGTCGCGCCTGCTGTATGAGTTTGAAAAGCGTTTGCCCGAAGGCGAGGTTCGGATTCTTAAGGTCGATTGCCGCGCCGATGGGGCAACAGTGCCCTATCTGCCGTTTGTGGAATTAGTGCGCCGAGCGCTGCAGCTGACCGCCGAAGCGACGCCTCAAGACACAAGCGCGCATGTGGATCGTATGATCAAGGTCATGGACCTGGACCCCACCCGCGCCCGTGCGTATTTGCTGACATTGCTTGGCAAAGCCAGCGAAGGCGATGCGCAGCGTGGCGAAAGCCCCGACATGATCGGCGCGCGTATCCGCCAGGTGTTGATTGACCTTATCGCCTATGCCTGTGGTCAGGGTCCGGTGGTTTTGATGATCGAGGATCTGCACTGGGCAGATCCCAGCACGGTGCAGGTTCTGCAAACCCTGATCGAAGAACCACGCGCCTGGCCGTTGATGCTGATCGGCACGTTCCGTCCCGGTTTCCGGCAAATCTGGAACACCCAATCGGTGACCAGACACATCACCCCGGGACCGATCAGCGAATATGCGGCCAGCACGCTGATAAAAGAGATCATGATCGGATCGGACAAAGCCGATGAAATGGCCACGTTGGCAATTCAAAAGGCCGAAGGCAACCCCCTGTACGCCGAGGAAATCGCAAAATTCCTGATGCAGCAACAAGCCGTGCCCACAGCATCGCCCGGGAATGGGCGCGAAGTTGTACTGCCCACCAACCTGCAAAACATGGTCATGGAACGCTTTGACCGGCTGGATAGCGATTGTCGCAAGATTCTGCAGGCGGCGTCGGTGATTGGCCGACGTTTTGATGCCCAAATCGCAGCGGAAGCGGCACAGAAGCATCCACCGCTGCGGCCTGAGCTGCTGGCCGAAGCCGTATCTGTCGATCTTATTCGACCGGCCGAAACTGGGTATGAATTCAAACACGCGCTGGTTCAGGACGCGATTTATGACACTTTGCTACGCGGCCAGCGAAAGACGCTGCACGCCGCCATCGCAGCCGAGCTGCAACAGCGTTATTCCAACCGCCCCGAAGAAGCCGCGGAAAGCCTGGCGCATCATTACGATCAGGCCGAGATGTCCGAATGCGCCGTACCGCATCTAATCACGGCGGGGCAACGCAACTTAAACCTCTTTTCGCTCGATGTTGCCGAAAGCTTTTTTGCCCGGGCCTTTGATCTGGTGACCAGCAACGCTTTGCCAATGACGCCCAAGTATGTTGCCGCGCTTTTTTCCGGCTGGTTCGAAGTCCAGCAGTGGCGCGCTGAATTTGGTCGCACGATCCGTTTGTTCGAAGCGGAGCATGACCGAATCAAATCAGCGGAAAGCACCAGCCACTATGCCCGGATCCTTGGCCTTGTCGGGGTTGCATACTGTCAGGACATGCAGTTCGACAAAGCCCGCGAACTGTTTGATCAGGCAATTGAAATCGGTGAACGGAGTAACGATCGTTTGGCCATTACTGATGGGTATTTGGGGCTGATGGTGATCAATTGCTCGCAACCGCGTGACGGTTCATGGGAAGATACCCAGAGGCTGGCCGCCAGCATACAAGATCTATGGGGGGAG
>JBLINN010000275.1:0-5853 GCA_047639325.1 Paracoccaceae bacterium
GGTACTTGCTGTGGCTGACGGCGCTAAAGCACGCCGCGTCCAGCGAGGCGACGATATTGTTGGGCCTGTCGCCCCTTACGGCTGCCCTGACTGGCTGGCTGTAGCTGTCCGAACCTTTGACCCAGGGATTTGCAATTGGTCTGGGAATGGCGTTGGCCGGGGTCAGCCTTGCTATTCTGGTACGACGATAACCCTCTTGCATTCGCGCGAAGGGTTGTCTAAATCGCTTCCAAGTGCCGCCTTAGCTCAGTTGGTTAGAGCGCCTGATTGTGGATCAGGAGGTCCCTGGTTCGAGACCAGGAGGTGGTACCACCCCCCCTTTTTATGTTGTGACGCGCGCGGGGTATTCGCCTGTCACCATGTGGTGCACGTGTTGACCCCGCCATTGATCCCTTGCCATAGGCGCAGATCAAGGTGGCGGAACAGGGCGGCAGGCCGATACGCGGTTCCGCCACAATCAGGCGTGACTGCCAAGTGTGGCACAATCGCCAGACCCAAAGACTAATTTCCAGTGGCCGGTTCGGTCACCGGTTGGTCTGGCGGCGCGGTTACAGGGCGGTCGGGATCAGGGCGGTCGGGATCAGGGACGTAATTGTTGGGATAGGATCTGCGGACGTTGGCCGCCACGATGATCCCGATAATCAACACCACCAAGCCAACGGCCAACAAGGCAGGCGCACGTGACAGCCAGCGCAGGCCTGTGCCGCGCTCGACCCGCATCCCCAATACCAGACCATGATTCCCACAAGGCCCGCCGCGACCTACATCTGAAAGAACACCATCAACCGGTTGATACCACGTAAGAATCTGTCCCCCGTGGGCGCGGTATTCCAGGCAATAACAAACGAAGCGGCGTAAAGGATCGCCCAAATGGCCAGACCCACCCACATCCAGGACGCTTGTCGCATCGCGGTCCTCTGCTGGCTGATTTCGCCAATACAGTACCCCGAAATGCGGTTTGTGTGAAGTTATTCCAGGGTGATCGTCTGGCGCAGGGCGCCGGTCGTGCGGTCGAAAATCAGGATTTTATCATCACCCGTCACCACCGCATACCAGCCCTTGCCCATGGTAAATGCCTGGGCCTTGGTGCCGTCCGGCAGGGTGATGCTGTCAGGTAATACAGGGGCTGTGGACGAGAATCGCATGACAAGCAGCCCGACTATGACTAAAAGCCCGCCAATCATCACTGCTGTCAGCGTCGTCACCAATATGCGCAAAAAGCGCAGGTTTGCCGGTTCCTCAACAGGCTTGGAAGGATCAGTCATGGCCACCCGTCATGTTACGTTCACGATTGCGGAAAATCCGCCACTGCGCCTTGATAAGGCGCTTTCGCGGGATGTGCCAGTTGAAGCCTCGTTATCGCGCACCCGGTTGGCGCGACTGATTGGCGAGTGTGCTGTGCAGGTGGATGGTGTTGTTGTCAGTGATCCACGGGCGCAGGTGCCCGAGGGGGCCGAAATTGCGATTACCGTGCAAGAGGCGCAAGACAGCCATATCGGCCCCGAAGCGATTGCGCTGGATGTGATCTATGAAGACGATGATCTGATTGTCATCAACAAGCCGACGGGCATGGTGGTTCATCCGGCACCGGGGACGCCTTCGGGCACGTTGGTGAATGCGCTGCTGCATCATTGCGGCGATGATTTATCAGGTGTTGGTGGTGTCAAGCGCCCTGGCATTGTGCACCGAATTGACAAAGAAACCAGTGGCTTACTGGTTGTTGCTAAGACGGATGCGGCGCATCAGGGGCTGGCAGCACAGTTCGCGGCACATACTGTGGAACGCTATTACCGGGCGCTATGCTACGGCGTGCCCGATGCCAGTGACCCACGATTACGCGGCATTCGGGGCGCCAATTTTGAATCCGGCAATATCCTGAAGATGACCACCCAACTGGCGCGTCACAAAACCGATCGGCAAAAGCAGGCCGTGCTGTTTCAGGGCGGGCGGCATGCGGTCACCCGGGCGCGGATTGTCGAGCCGTTTGGCACGCCCGGGGTGGCGACGCTGATCGAATGCTGGCTGGAAACCGGGCGCACGCATCAGATTCGGGTGCATATGGCACATGCGGGGCACGGGTTGATCGGCGATCCGGTCTATGGTGGCAAACGCAAACTGCCCGCCCGCGCCTTGCCACCGGTGGCGATCGAGGCGGCCCGCACCTTTCCCCGCCAAGCGTTGCATGCGGCTGTTTTGGGGTTTCAGCATCCGGTCAAGGACCAAGCGATGCGGTTCGAGGCCCCATTGCCCGACGATATGGTCAATTTGATCGAGGCGTTGCGCACCCCGCTGGCATGATCCACAGATGCGCGTCAGTGCAGCGCTGGGACCCTGTTTGTGGGTTCAAGAGGCTTGGGTCTATTTGCCTCCGGCATTGGATTTGACGTCGGTTTTGCATCAGTATTGACCTGTGTTCTGAATCCAAACAGATCAACGTGACGACGTTAGAACCCAAGCAATAGAACGCGCGCGCGTGCCTGGCGGGCGTTGTGATTGAATGTTTGGGCTATGCTGAGGTCGTCCGGCGGTATGACAGCCCCGGCACGCTGTTCTGTCTCGACCCACCTTATTGGATCAGTGAAGACAGATCTGGCAGGGCGATGTTTGTGCCTGAAGTTTTCGACCAGCTGGCCGGGTATCCATGCGGCCAGGATCCGGGAGAAACGGGGAGAGTTGCTGGTTTCATAAGGCATTCTATCACCCTTGAGGGAGGGCGTCATTTGACCCAGCCATAAGGTGACGCCGACCGGAGATCAGCGGAGTGCTTTGAAGAAATCGTTTGTTGCAGCTATTTCTGTGACTTATTGAAAGAATAAGTGTCGCGCTACATTGGTAACCATATTTTTGCCACTTTATGTTAGCGCCCACTTGAAAGGGCCGCATAGCTGACCCATATCGTATGTTAAGCAACTAAACATTGGGAGGGGCATTCCAAATGGCCAATTTTAAAAACTTGCCAGCACCGACACCCGAAGGTGGTCTGAATCGGTATATGCAGGAAATCCGCAAATTTCCGCTGCTTGAGCCGGAAGAAGAATACATGCTGGCCAAGAACTGGGTCGAAAAGCAGGACACCAAGGCCGCGCACCGAATGGTGACGTCGCATCTGCGGCTGGCGGCCAAGATTGCCATGGGCTATCGCGGCTATGGTTTGCCGCAGGCCGAGGTGATCTCGGAGGCCAATGTCGGCCTGATGCAGGCAGTCAAGCGGTTTGATCCTGAAAAGGGCTTTCGCCTTGCGACCTATGCAATGTGGTGGATCCGCGCCAGCATTCAGGAATACGTCCTGCGCAGCTGGTCCCTGGTCAAGCTGGGTACCACCAGCGCGCAGAAAAAGCTGTTTTTCAACCTGCGCAAGGCCAAGGCCCGCATTGGCGCGTTGGAAGAGGGCGATATGCGCCCGGAAAACGTTAAACGCATTGCCACCGACCTGGGCGTGACCGAAACCGAAGTGATCTCGATGAACCGGCGGATGTCGGGCGGGGATGCGTCATTGAACGCCACCGTTGGGTCGGATGGTGAAGGCAGCATGCAATGGCAGGACTGGCTGGAAGACAAAGACGCCGATCAGGCCAGCGATTACGAGGCCAAGGACGAGCTGGACGCGCGGCGCGAGCTGTTGGCGCAAGCGCTGGATGTGTTGAATGACCGGGAAAAGGACATTCTGACTCAGCGGCGTTTGTCAGATAAGACCGTGACGCTGGAACAGCTGAGCACCAGTTACAAGGTCAGCCGCGAACGTATCCGGCAGATCGAAGTGCGGGCTTTTGAAAAGCTTCAAACCAAGATGCGCGAACTGGCCCGCGAAAAAGGCATGCTGGCGACTGCCTGACACTTTGACCTGAAGAAACCTCCGAGATCCCTGTCCGCCTTGTTGCGGGCGGGGATTTCGGTGTTTGGGTCACAGGGGTGAAATTGGGCTGAACGGGTTACGGGCCAAAGGCGGCGCTTAGTCGGGGCCGTGTGTTGCCGACATCCGGCCAATATCATCCACATTATGTTGCAGCGATATCTGGTCAAGCGACTCGATCGGTAGGCTGACAAAGGCCCGGATCCGGTGGCGCAACAGGCCATAAGCCTGCTGAAACGCCAGTTCTTTTTCCGCCGCGGTGGCCTTGGTTGGGTCGGGTAGGCCCCAATGGGCGATCATCGGGTGGCCGGGCCATGTCGGGCATTCCTCGTTTGCGGCCTGATCGCAGACGGTAAAGACAAAATCCATTTGCGGCGCACTGTCCCCCTCAAAGTGGTTCAGCGATTTTGAGGATATGCCAGAGAAATCGTAGGATTTGCTTTTGAGCAGATTCAGCACGGCCGGATGCGGCGTGCCCGCAGGCGTGGTGCCGGCGGAATAGGCGTTGAACCGCCCCTTGCCCTCGGTCTGTAAAATCGCCTCGGCCATGATCGAGCGGGCGGAATTGGCCGTGCAGATAAATAGCACGTTCAGCGGTTTTTGTGACTTTGGTCGGGGGATACATCCCGTCGGTGTCGAAGAGGGCAGGCACAGGTCAGGCCGATTCTGGCAGCAATCCACCAGCAACCCGCCGAAAAGTCCGCGCACCTGCGCCAGGTTGACGGAATATTGCAGCGATGTACCTACCCGCGTTTGATCTATCAGGCCCACCTGTTTCAGGGCGGACAGATAGACCGACGCTGTGTTGGGTTTCAGATCCAACGCTTGGGCGATCTGCCCGGCGGGGACGCTGTTGGGATAGCGCCGCATCAACAGGCGAAACAGGTCCAGCCGTTTGGGATGCGACAGGGCACCAAGCTGTTCGGGGATCAGGGGTTCCATAGTTCGCGAATTATGGAAGGACTGTTTGACTGTCAATCCTGATACCACCAGACATCCGGCAGGAATCCGGTTCTGTCACCATAGATCGGCAAGGTTTCAGGAAAGTGCAGTTGGCGGACATGCGCAATGCGCCCGACATCAAACTGCCAGATCGGGATCACATAGCGCCCCGATGTCAGCACCCGGTCAAGCGCCCGCACAGCGGCGGTAAAGTCATCGCGGGTTTGCGAGGTCAGCATGGCGTCAATCATCGCCTCGGCCGCCGGGGAATCGATGCCCATCAGGTTGCGACTGCCAGGGGTGTCCACACCGGTGCGGCCCCAATACAGCCGCTGTTCGTTGCCCGGCGACAGCGATAATTCGCGGCGAAAGGTGGTCATGTCGAAATCATAAGTCGCCAGGCGGGCGGTGTATTGCGCGTTATCCACCTTGTCGACGCCGATGGTGATGCCCAGCCGTTCCAAAGCGCGGGCAAAGATTTCGACCACCGTTTGCATGTCGCCGGCGCCCTGTCGCAACAGTACGTCAAAGGCAAAGGGCTGACCGGTTGCGTTGTGCAACTGGCCGTCGGTCACCGCCCACCCCGCCTCGTTCAGCAGGGAAACGGCCCGGCGCAGGTTCTTGCGGTTGCGCGCGGTGCCGTCGCTGACGGGCAGGGCATAGCCGTCAAGGGCGCCGGGTAGCAATTGATCGGCGAAGGGGGTCAGCAGCGCCCGCACCGCACCGGTGGCGGGGCCGGGATGCATCGCCAAGTCTGAATTGGCGTAATACGAGGTGATGCGCGGCTGGGCGCCGCCAGTGACCGTGTCATTGATGAATTCAAAGTTGAACGCCAGCATCATCGCTTCGCGCACGCGCCAATCGTCAAAGGGCGGGGTGCGGGTGTTCATCACAAACCCGGTCATGCCGGATGGGCGTTGATGCGGGATTTCGGATTTGACCACATCGCCGCGTTGAACGGCGGGGAAATCATATTGTCGCTGCCATTTCTCGGCGTTGAATTCGCGGATCGCCGTCAGCCCGCCTGCTTTGAAGGCTTCGAATAACACGGTCTGGTCGCC
>JBLINN010000276.1:0-5849 GCA_047639325.1 Paracoccaceae bacterium
AAATGTGACCAGCTTGTCGCATTTGGCGGCAATCGGTTCGATGATTTTAAACGCTTGGGCGAAGTGGCGTTTTGCATCCAGTTCATCGGCTTGCTTCAACAATTCGTCCATCGCAAGTCGGTCGTCTTTGACACCGTCATGCTCCGCCGCTTTCAGCGCAGCAATCTTGTTGACGGTATTGGGGCGTTCGTCCTTGAAATCCTGGCGTCGAACGGCATTAGCCTGGATCTCAGCCCATAGCGCGACCGCCGCATTTAACATTTTGTAGGACGGGTAATCTTTCTTTTCCGCCAGCAACCTGGCCCCTTCCGCCAACAACCTGTCGGCTTCGGTGGTTTGGGCGGCCTGGGCCGCTTTGGTGCCATCATCAAAATCGAATGTTGGATTGGGCAGGCCGGTTTTTTCATTCGCCTGAATGTTGTCGTTATAAAATTCGATATTCCCGGTGTACCCGTCGATTGCCGCTTCCAGGCGGTCGGCGGCACGGGTGACTTTCTGCATTTCAGTCAGGCATTTGGCGTAATTCCCAGACGCGAATTCGGCCCAGGCTGTTGCCCTGGTTCCGTCCCAGGCGTTGATTTCGGTGCCACAACCGTTTTCGGTATCCTCGCCTTCAAGAAACGCCTTTTTACCATCCAGATCCTTGTGCGCCTTATGCGCCGCCAACTTGGCGTCGGCCTTGGACCCCAAAACCTCGGCGGATTGCAAGGTGCTAAGCGCAGTGGCATAATCCGTTGGTGTGCCGGTTGCCGAGGCGTCTGCTGTCGCAAGGTTGCCAGTAATAGTGGTGATATCATCGTCTAGCACGTTGTCCTGGTTGGCCGCGCTCATATGCGATTTGTGCGCCTCGACCATCGACTTTAGCTTTTGATAGGTCGCGTCATGCGCGGCCTTTTCTGCGGCTTCTTTTGCCAGAATCTCTTCGGGGGTGGTTGGTGTGGCCTCCAGCGCCGATTTGGCCGCCTTGATCGCCTCCATTATCGTTTTGGCGTCGGCGATTAACTTGTCTGCGGCGTCAAACTTTTGCGATGTTATATCACCATCTGCCGCTGACAAAAGCGCGTCGGCAGCCGCCAGATCAATGGATACAGCGGCCAAACTGCGCAGCTTGCCCAGTTCCTCGCGGCACTCCTTGGCAGCTTTCTTGGCAGCCCCACTGCGCGTGCCAATTGCAAACACAACCGGATAGCGGGTGTCGATTTCTTCCAACACCACTTTGGCGGCGTCAAATTTGCGCGCTTTGGCGATGTCTTCGGCGTCTTTGAATTTCTTTTCCAGAACCCCAACTTCGACTTCGATCGCATCAATGTCAAAATCAACCGGCTGGGTGCGCAAGCCTTCGACCTTGGGTTTGACGATCCCCAATTTGGTCTTATAGGGGGTGAAATGATCTTTGGCTTGTTTCCTGGCCTCGGCAGTATCACCGTATAACTTGGAAAGTTTGGCGATGCCGTCGAGAAACTTGTTGCCCGCCCCGTCGGCACGCGCGCTGTCCAGCAGTGCCTTCCATTCGGTGATCTCGGTGTCATATTCCGCCGCCGCACCGGGGGCTGCAAAGAAGCTCAGTAGTTTGACGTGGTTCGCGCCCCAGAAATTATCGTTTGCGTCATAGTCGCGACGCGCTTGATCCAAAATTTCCAGCTTGTCGAACAGTTCCGGCGTTTCATCCAGCTTTTCCAGCGCGTCGCCAAATTTCTTGGCGGCGGCGTCCGCAATGGCACCGTCAATCTTGGCCTTGATTTTATCGCGCTCTGACACAATGAACGCGTGGGTGATGGCCGCAATTTCCTGCATCCGCTTGTCCCGCGCCGGTTTGACATATTCATAGCGCGCCGACCCGTCCGCCAGCTTAGTTGCCGCCTCGGCCTTGGGGATTTCAGCCGAACAGATTGTTTCAACCTGTTCATATTCATGCGCGGCTAAATGCGCCTCGGCCTTGGTCACTTCGCCTGTCAGGCGGGCCAGCTCTGCGCCCAGCGCGGCCTTGGCGGTATGGGCATCCAGCAGGCCCATTTCGGCCTTCAGCTCGTCCAGCGGTTCCATCGCCTTGGCACGGGCCTCGGTCAGGGCTTCGATCTGGTCAACGATCGTGTCGGTGGCCTCTTCCCCCTTGTCCCCGGCCGCATCCAGCGCCGTCTGATCGGTGCCGGTTTTGGCGGTGTTCAACGCCGCCTCAGCCGACGCAATCGCGGCCTCAAGCGTGACAGGAATGGTGCCATCCAGCCGCTTTTGGCCGTCTTTGCGCAGCTCGCCCAAAAGATGCTCTTGGCTGGCGCAATGGGCCTGCGCCGCGGCCAGCGCCTTGGCCGCCAGTTCTTCGGGCAAGGGCGGGCCGTCGGGGCGCGGAGCCGACATCGCCCGGTTCAGGATGCTTTTCATCGCCGCCTGCGCCTGAGCGACCACGTCTTCGATGGTCGAAGGCGAACGGGTTTTTCCGGCGTCAGCCAGGTTTTTATCGATAATCGCCAGCGCGTCCGCCGTTACCTTGGGGATAAAGCCCAAAACCTCGGTCAGTTTGACCGCAAGCGCGGCATGGCTTTCCTGGACGCCTTTCAGCAGGGCAAGGGCCTTTTTCAACGCGCCGCCGTCGGATTCAACGCCTTCGGGCAGTTCCGGCAGGCCAAGAAGTTCACGCAGGGTTGCCATATCAATGACCTTCCTTAATTAAGTGCGGACAGCAGGATCATTCGATCACCGTCCAAGAATTACTGTCCAAGAGCAGCAGTTATTTTCTGCAAACGCGCACGCGCCGCGCCGACAATATTCATATCCGGCAGAAATTCGTTGCCGTCGATCGCAGCCACCACTGGATCGGCTTCGCAATAGGCCAGAAACCCGGCAGCGGTTTTTGCCGCTTTGCCAGACAGTTTCTGTCGCTGGTCGGGATCGCCTTCGTTCAGGACCGCGTCCAGCTGATCGGCCAGATCGTCGGAAAACTGCGACAGCGCCACATCCAGTTTGGCCAGCCCGCCGGTCACCGCGCCCTGCATGTCAGGAGCAGATTGGTACACTTTCTGGACGGCGTTTTTCAGGCGGTTGATCTCTGCGAACATCCGCTTTTTATGCGTGGCCCATTCCAGCCGGGCCTTGCCCAGTTTTACAATGGAAACCGCCGCTGCCGCCGGTTCATCGGCAGCACTGGTCGCAGTCGGAATATCTATTCCTAGAAATTGCTTAAGAAAATCAGCCTGCGCCGCTGTCAGAGTCATATCAGACATTGGTGTCCCTTATGGTGGAGTGGGGTAGGTATAAATTCCCTACCTTGAAACCTTAGCGGCAGACTCAGCTTTGTGTAAAGGCAGTTGCCGTCTGAGGCCTGAGAAAACCGCTTAACACGCTTTAGACGCCCAGATGGCGTTCGATGATTGAATGGTCCTGCCGCAGATCGGCCCCCTTCAGGGTTTCCAGATTGCGCCCGTTTTCGATGAACGACACCCGGTCGGCGACGGACAGCACCGCATCCACCCGCTGTTCCACCAAAATGATCGCCACGCCCCGATCGCGCATCACCACAATCACCTGGCGAATGGCCTCGATCATCGAAGGCTGCAGCCCTTCGGTTGGTTCATCCAGCAGCAACACTTTGGGCTCCAGGCACAAGGCCCGCGCCGTGGCCAGCATCTGCTGTTCGCCCCCCGACAGGGTTTGTGCGCGCTGGTGAAAGCGTTCGCGCAGGCGGGGAAACAACTCTAGCACGCCCTCTAACACTTCTGGCCCCGATTTGCGCACCATCAGCCCGATTTCCAGGTTCTGCGCTACGCTAAGTTCGGCAAATAACCGGCGTCCTTGCGGGATATAGCCGATCCCGGCGCGGGGCACGTGATGCGCAGGCAACGTACTGATCACCTGCCCGTCCAGCCGCACCTCGCCCGACATCAGGGGCAACAGGCCCATGATTGCCTTCATCGTGGTGGTCTTGCCCGCGCCATTGCGCCCCAACAGGCACAGGATTTCCCCAGGCCGCGCAGTCAGCGACAGATCGCGCAGGATCTGCGCCTTGCCATAGGCGACGTTCAGGGATTTCAGTTCCAGCATTACCCTGTCCCCAGATAGGCAGCCTGCACATCGCCGTTGGCGTGAATGTCCGCCGGGGTGCCCTCGGCCAGGATTTCGCCGAACTTCAGCACCGTCACCATGTCGGCGGTTTCCATCACCACGCTCATGTTATGTTCGATCAACAGGATGGTGGCGCTGGCAGACAGATCGCGGATCAGCGCCTTGAACTCAGCGATTTCGCTGTCGGCCAGCCCTTGGGTTGGCTCGTCCAGGATCAACAGGCGGGGCTGTTGCACCACGCCCATGGCGATCTCCAGCAATCGTTGATGGCCATAGCTGAGGTCTCCGGCATTCTGATCGGCACGACCGTGCAGGCCAACCTTTTTCAGCGCCTCAAACACCGCCTCGTCCACCGCCGGTCCGCGCAAACGGCGACGTGCCGCCAGGGCGACATTTTCGCTGACGCTGAGATTGGCAAACACTGACGTCACCTGAAACGTATAAGCCATGCCAAGGTTGATGCGTTTATGCGCGGGCAGTTGCGATATGTCCTGCCCATCAAACGACACGCTGCCCGACGTGGGCAGGATGCGCCCGCATAACATACTGACAAAAGTGGTTTTACCCGCGCCATTTGGCCCGATCAGCGCGCGTATCTGGCCCTTGGGCAAGTCGAAATTCACGTCATGCACGGCGCGCAGGCCCGCGAAACTTTTGGACAGGCCCTTGGTGGACAGCAACATCATGGCAACCACCGCCAGACACGTGCGCGCCATTCACCCACCAGCCCTTGGGGGGCAAACAGGGTCAGCAGCACCAGCACCACGCCCGCAATCAGCATATAGGCCGAGGTGATGCCGCTGGAGAGATCAATCAGGTAGAACATGAACAGTGTCCCGACCAGCGGCCCCATCACCGTCCCTGCCCCGCCCAACAACACCCAGAGCAGCGGAAAGATTGAATATTGCACAGTGGCGAAACTGGCCCCGGCATAGCCGAATAACAGCCCATACATCGCCCCTGCCATCGCCGAAACCGTGCCGGACAGGATCACCGCTGTCAGCTTGTGGGCAAACACGTCATAACCCAACATCCGCGCCCGCTCTTCGTTTTCGCGGATCGCGATCAGCACTTTGCCAAACGGCATCTGTACCAGCTTCAGGGTCAACAGCAGGCAGATAGAAAACAACGCCCAGGCGGCAAAATACCGGTTGGTGGCGTCTGACAGGTCAATGCCCCACAGGATGCGCTGCGCCTGCTGGATCACGAACCCTTCGTCGCCACGGGTATAGGCGCCATAATAAAGGATGGTCAGGTATCCCGCCTGCGCAAACATCAGCGTGACGATCATAAACGCCACCCCCGCTGTGCGCAGCGCCAGAAACCCCACCACCGCCGATACCACCAGCCCGGCAATCAGCCCGGCGACCAGCGCGGGTGCAGGCGACAGGCCAAACTGATAGATCGCCAGCCCCATGCCATACATGCCCGCCGCAAAGAACAGCGCATGCCCCAAGCTAAGCAGCCCGGTATAGCCAAACAGGATATTATAGCCGATGGCATAGCTGGCCAGAACCATCACCCGCGCCAGATTACCGTGGTGATAGGCGGGCAGCAGGAATTGTAGTGCAAACAGAAGCACCAAAAGGCCGCCATGTAATAGCAGCGACTTGTGCGCGACACTCATGCGTCTTTGACCCCAAACAGCCCCTGCGGGCGGAACACCAGCACCAGTGCCACCAGCAGCGTCGCCAGTATCTTGGCCAGCGTGGGCGAGAAGAACACCGAGATAATGCCGTCACTTAGCCCGATCAGGATGGCCGCGACCACTGTGCCCGGCAGGCTGCCAAGCC
>JBLINN010000277.1:0-5845 GCA_047639325.1 Paracoccaceae bacterium
ACCCAGGCAGCGATATCGTCAAAATCCTGCGTCATGAGATGAAAGTCTATCCGCTGCAGCACAAAGCGCTCAAAGCGTTGATCTTGTCTTTGGTTGAACCCGCCTGCCAATCCGGGTCTTTGCGCGCCTTGTACAAACTGGGCAAAAGCCTGTCCCTGAACGAATGGACCCCGGGCGATAACGCTTGGGCGAATTCGCGGTTGCTGCCGTTCCTATATCTGGATGGCAATATCAGCAGCGTTGCCACAATCCTGAAGGATGCAGCCAAGAACAACACCAACTGGATGATGAGCCCGGCCATCGGCTGGACGATCCAGCAGATGATAGAGCATGAAAACAGCCCCTGGGACGACAAATATACCGAGGCGGTGCTCAAGGGTTTTATGACCCTGACGGAACGGGTGGCGCAATCCTATTGGCGCCTGCCCTGTCAAGGGACCACTAAGGCGGTTATTGCCCTGTTGGCACAATCTGACCATCTGCCCGACATGTTGGCCCAGCAGGTCCGCCGTTTTGCCCTGCGCACATTTGGATTGTCTGATTTATTCTGGCAATTGTACCGGCAGGAACAGGCTGCAGGACGCATTCTCTCTGATGCCGATTCTAACGCTGCCAGGGCTGCCTTTGAAACCATCAAAGCCTATAGCGATGGCAAAAAGGTGGATATAGAAACCGCGCTGGCCGTGTTTGATGCTCTTGACGTGATCGAGGCTCCGCGGGTGCGGCGCGAACTGCTTGGCCCGGCGGGCTGTGTTCATACGGACAAGG
Organism: Paracoccaceae bacterium; assembly: GCA_047639325.1. Classification (GTDB taxonomy): domain Bacteria; phylum Pseudomonadota; class Alphaproteobacteria; order Rhodobacterales; family Rhodobacteraceae; genus NVQY01. Next base: position 769 of record JBLINN010000277.1, read on the forward strand.
CCGAAACCGTCTATGGCAACATCCGGGGCACCGGCCAGGGCCGCGGCGATACCGCCATGCGTTATCTGGCGTTCCCCAACGCCGAGGCCACCAACGCCGATCTGGCCGCAACCTCGCGCACCGCCCTGCAGGCGCGTTGGAACAATGTGGAAAAGGCCCCCTATTATCAGGTTCAGATACGTTCAAGCCGGGGTTTACATGGCCTGTTACAGGCAGTTCAGCAGGATGAACCTGCCGAACAGCTTCGATCAAAATTGACGGGTCTGGTGCCTTATCTGCGCCGAATTTCCGGCCAAAGCAGCGGCTTTTTGGGTCTGTCACTGACGCTTTTGGCCATCGAATCCCTGATCCGGTTCAAAGCGGCTGCGTTGGCAGATCAGATGCTCGCCAACCTGAACCATATCCTAAGCGACATGCCAAGCGAGATGCGCAGCAAAGTCACCGACAATCCCGGGGTGCAGAATGCGCTGATCGGCATTGACCAATTGCTGCAACACCAAGACTCTGACACGCTGCGGGCGACGCTTGAGCTGCTTGCCTATACCCCGGATGACACCAGCCTTTACCCCGAAAGCATTCAGGGGCCCGCGGCCTGGGCTGACCGGTCGCGGCTGTTCAACACAGTGGTCACAGTGTTTTCCTGCAAACCTTACCTTGAAAGCCGCATTCCCCCCCTGCGGACCGGCTGGCTCAGCGATCTGGCAGCCCTTGGCATCCCCTATATCATTGTGATCGGTGACGGCGATGGCCGCATTGAGGGCGATATCGTGCATCTTGATGCGCCCGACGATTACGAAGGCCTGCCGCAGAAGTCTCTGGCCGCGGTGGAATGGGTCTATAAAAACACCACATTCGATTACATGCTCAAGATCGACGATGACTGTTTTTTGAATGTCGATGAATACTTTCACAGCCAGACCTATCGAAAGTTCCACTATTACGGGCGCGAACTGACCCGTGAACTTGGCGCGATGAACCGCTGTTGGCACCATGAAAAATCCCGCTCTCAGGCGGCGCGTGACGAGTTGGATAAATCCCCGGAACCATCTTCATATGCGGATGGCGGCGGCGGTTACGCCCTAAGCCGGACCGCGATGCGGGCCCTGCTTGTGGCGCGTGACAGCGCCAATGGTGGCCGTCTGGTCAACAGCTCCTTCATGGAAGACAAAATGGTCGGCGATCTGCTGGCGATGGAAAATATCTCGGTTGATAGCGAAGATTATTACACCTCGATCTGGCGGCGCACCCATGGTCCGGCCCAGCCGGTGATGATGTGGGACAACTACTTTTTCCCCTCGGCCGCTTCGCCCTGCAAAATGATCCATCTGGATACAGAGCATGCACAGATGCCCGCGCATACCAGGCTGCGTTCTGATACTCTCTATCCAAAGAAACTGTGGCCCTGTTTCCAGTCGAACATCACTGTTGGCTATAACAGCAACCAGCTGGAACTGATGTCTCAGGAAAGCGATCTGGCGCGGCTGAACAAAACCGCTCTGGCGGTCATCTGCGCCTGCCGCAATGAAATGCATCGCCTGCCGGCGTTTTTGGCGCATTACCGCAAGCTGGGTGTGAAATGCTTTTTGTTTGTCGACAACATGTCCAATGACGGCAGCCGGGAATATCTGCTTAAGCAAAAGGATTGCGTAACCTTCTCTGCCGACACCCACTATAAGGCCGGGCGTTGCGCCACCACATGGCAGATTACCGTGCTGGCCAATCTACGGGTTGGCAGCTGGAGCCTGATTGCGGATGTCGATGAATTGCTGGTCTATCCTGGCTGGGACAACCGCAAAACTCTGCCTGCATTTGTCAAATCTGCGGACAAAGGCGTTGATGCCTTCCGGGTGCAGATGATCGACATGTACCCGAAAGGCCCGCTCGAAGGGGTTGATCTGAGCACCGCCGATCCGTTTGCCGTGGCCGGATTTACCGACCGCACCCCGGTGATCGAAGCGCCGCTTTTTGGCGGGGCGTTTTCAAATGACCGCACTCTGGTCAGCGCGGTACGCCATCGCTTGCTGCCAGACAGCCGGGCGGTCCTGTATGTGGCGCAAAAATATGCCCTGATCCGCTATAAACCGTGGATGCGCCTGTCGGATGGGCTGCATTACGGTGCCGAATTGTCAGTCGCCCCGCGTGATCTGATCTTTGCGCATTTCAAATATGACGCGCATTTCCTTGAGCGCGCTCAGACCGAGGCCGAGCGTGGCCAGCATTTCAACAAGGCCGAAGAATACCGCAAATATCTGACCCTTGAGGCCGAAGACGGCAGCGCACCGGTGTTTTATGACCCGCAGATCTCAGTGCCGTGGCATGACAGCCATACCGCGCGCCAATTGCTGGTAAAATAGGCCAAAACAGTCTCTAAACCGGGGCAATATCCAAAATCCGGCGCAGACGCGCGCCAATATAAGGGTCTGGATATTGCAGCCCGGCGGGACATAGCTGGTGATAGGCGGCGGTGGCCTCGGTCATGAACTTTGTCCGTGCTTCAGCATCGGGAAACTGCGCAAAATTCAGCTTTTCCCAGATGGCGCGAACAAACAACCGGGCACGCAATTCGTCCGACAAAGGCTGTGGCGCGGCGTGGGCGGCCATATGTGCCACAGCATCGCGCAGCTGATCTGCGGGCACCACAGCGCGCCACAATTGGCGGGTCTGTGGGCTGCGTTCGATCATGGCGGCGGGACGTTTAAGATAAAGACAGCGGCTGGCCCGTGTCATTGTTGCCAGCAGAAAAAACCATGACGACAGCGGCTCCGGCGCAAAACGCAGCTGGTGTTTATTTAAAAATGCCCGCTCGAATATCTTGGCGGACGGATGCGCATGCACAATAACCGCATCGCTGGCATCAGCAACAAATCCGGTCGTGGCCTCGTATGTGTCGCCCTCAAATGCCGCGGGATCATGCAGTCCGCTGTGAAACACCTGACCGGCCGGAATGAACCCGGAAAACCCAACCTGCGCCCCGGCGTGGACCAACCGATTGTGCCAGCCTGCCAATGCTACCGGCGGCAACTGATCCCCGGCATCCAAGAACACCACAGTATCACCGCTGGCCGCCGCCAACCCGCAATTGCGCGCGCCCGCCACGCCTTTAGCCGCCAAAACCTGCACCCCGTCATAATCCTCCGTCAGAGCCTGCAACACCTCTGGATCGGCCCCGGCATCGCGATCGGCGACCAGTATGATTTCCAGTTCCTGCAGGGTTTGACGTTCAAGCGCGTCCAAGGTCTGGCGCAATGCGGCGCCGTTGCCATCACTGGGAATCACCACGCTGACCGGCACCCGCCCGTCCAGCAGGCAGGGCCAGAATGCCGGCACTCCCAGGCTCTCTGTTTCATTCGCGAAATCAGGCATAGCCGCCGTCTGCGCGGCTTTGATCACGATGCGGGCGCGGGCCAAAAAGGCGGCCCGGCGGGGGCGGCTGGTGATCACCACCAAACGCTCAAAGGTCAGCCGCGTCGCCAAAGTCAGAAAGGCCACCGCGCCACCAGTCTTTTGCGGCCCCAAATTTGGCCCAGAATCCAAGCCGCCAAAAATGCGCTGCAGAATGTCCAGCACTTCAAACTGCTCAAACACCTTGTCCGAGCCGTCACGGGTGATCTGCCCAACGCGCCCCTGCGTACTTAAATACAGCGGCTCAGGCAGATGCACCATCTGGCTGCAGCCCTGTGCATAGCGATAGAAAAACGCGTGATCCTCGTAATCCAGCCCCTCGTCAAACCGCAGATCGCCGATTTTATCACGTCGGTAAATCTTGTTCCAGGCGGATGGAAAATGGCGCACCACGTCACGCCAGTCGGTGAACCGATGGGTGGTGGGACCAATCATTCCGGTCAGGTCAGCCACCCCATGGATCGCCGGGTGATCCTGATTATGCCCGGTAGCATGACAAAACCGGATCGCGCAGGCCACCCAATCGGCGTCGCTTTCTTCAAGGGTGTGCAGCAACCGCTCAAGGTAATTTTCCGCCACCCAGTCATCACTGTCGACAAAGCAGACAAAGGTACCCTGTGCCCGGTCCAGCCCGATATTGCGCGCACCCGACAGCCCGCTGTGGGCCGCCGCCACAAATTGAAATCTTGGGTCCGCCGCACAGATGTCACGGGCCAGTAAATCACTGCCATCGCTTGATCCGTCATCAATCACGATGGCTTCAAAATCGGCCATTGTCTGAGCTTGCAAAGACTCTAAACAGGCCAGAACATAACCAGCCACGTTATAAACCGGCACAATGATGGATATTTTAGGCGCTGATATCTGCGCCTCGTCCCTTTGAATCCGGTCCTGCCCCGACGGGTTCATAGGCTTGGCTTGCGGGTTTTCACCCAGCCCAAAAAGGCCCGCCCTGGCGCGCGCAACGGTTTGCGTCCGGTCCGTATCCACCAGCTGCGCCACTCGGCCTCAAGCGCATAAACATCCTGCCCTGGCACCAGCGCCCGCGCCGCCTCAAGGGTATCAGCGTCAAGCGCCGCTACCCCGGTTGTATCCACCACCAGATCCCGCCGCCCAAAGCGGATCAGGTCGCCCGGCTCTTCAATCATATCGTAATCGGGCAGATCGGTCTGCGCGATCATCTTTCGCATGGCGGCGCGAAACACCCGCAAAGGCGCCACGCTGCCGGATTTCTTGTGCAACGTTTTCACACTGACCCGCCATTCCGGCTGGCGGCCACAATGTTTGCGCGCCAGTTCATAAACCCGCCGCTCCAGCGGTTTGCGTAGGCTAAAATAGTCCCGGTTTAGGGTCAAAACAGACTTGCTTAGCACCGCCTGCAGCAACCAATCCGACAGCGTCACAATGACGCTGATCATCCGCCCGCCACCAGATTTCCCGCCAGGTTTTCGCACGATTTCCCAGCTTTCGATCAGGCCAAACCCACGGGTGGTTTCCAAACCTCCATTGGTCATATTGGTGGTGATCCGGGTGCCGGCCAAACGCTCACACGCCTCGCGCAGGCGTGTGTAGCTGTCCCCCGAGGTATCGCGATTGGTCGCCGTCAAAAGATCATGCGCCTTAAGGTGCAAGGTGCGCGAAATCGCCCGCCCAGCGTTCAGCGCTGCCATCAACT
>JBLINN010000278.1:0-5783 GCA_047639325.1 Paracoccaceae bacterium
CCGCTTCAGCACAGCTGCCCTGCGTTCCGGTGAATATCCCATATCATCGTCCTATCCCGCCCACCTGAGAAATAGAGAAAAGTAGAGAGGCGGACAACATTCCTGACACCGGGGGTGCATCACCGACACAAGTCACAGAAGAATGGGCAATTCTGCAATGCAGAGGAGGTTGGCTTTCCGTCTGAAATGATTTGCACCGTGAACGCAATGCAGTCGCAAACGACCCGTCAGCACACGGGCGTGGACTGCAGCAGAATCCCGCATCGTCGTTGTTCATACCTTGAAAATGCTGCACTCTGCACAAATGGCCGGAATGATGCGCCGCAGGCAGCATTCCGAGGCGGTCGCAAGAGCAGAAAAGGGCCGCTAGAAACTCAAACTTGTTGCGACAACGGCAGAGGCTCGCCACAATCAGCAATGCGGCTTGGAGAGCGAAGTAGAGAAAGCAGTCACCGCACTAAGCCAATCGAAGCAAGCACAACCGAGTGCCTTGAACAGGCAATCGGCGGACGACCGCAGTCAAATCCATGCCATTCCGGCGTAGGGTCGCTGCAGAGCGAAAGGACAGACGATGGCCAAAGGTAAAAACAGCAAGAAAGAGACCAAGAAACCCAAAAAAGAGAAGCCGAAAGTCTCTGCAACAGCGGGTTCTCAGAGCGGGAAACCTGCAATATCAATCACGGGAAAAAAGTGAAGTAAGGCGATAAAAATGGCGGCCAAATCACTGGAGTGGTAAAATCACAACGGAAGCGATGGTCGCCGACAGGCTATAGGAGATGGATTGAAATGCTGCACGATACTCGAATGGCCGCAACGCGAAAGCTGCGCCGCAGCATCTGCAAGCCCGACGGACGGCAGGTAAGAGCCGAGAGGACCAGTTTGGCTGATCAATGCGAAGGCTAGGAAAGTCCCGCACAACCGTCATTCAGTTAGGTCCGCCTATTGGACTATGGCCCTGCCCTACCCGTCTTCCCAACTATAAGCCCAGTGTTTCAACCCCGCCTGCCCCGCATCTGTCAGCGCATATATCCCGGTCGAGACCCGTTCAAACCAGCCATAATGATTGGCCGCCATGATCCGTGTCGCCGTGGGCACAGTGGCGGCGCGGGCCACGTCGGCGCCTTTGCTGGGGCCGTTTTGCGCCAGATGCGCCGCACAGCGCAGCGCCTCTTGTCGGTAGGCGGTGACAATCCCGTGGCGGGTGGCGCCGCCCGCGTTGGGGTCGCCATCCAGCCGGTCAAATTCCCGCAACAGCCGCGCGGTGCGCTTTTTCGATTTGCGCGGCGCATAGGGGCCCGGATCGCACTGCACCTCGGCCCGGCCCGTCGATGCCACCACCGTGATCAGCCCCAGCCCCAACCGACGGCACAGCGCCAGATTGTCCTTTAACGCCCGTCGCGCGGTTTTGCCGGTGGGGCGAGGCACTGCGATATAGACTTGATCGGTCACCGACAACCGGGTCACCGCCTGATGAAACAGGCTGAGGGAAAACCGCAGTTTCAGCTCGACAATCACCGGCGGGTCGTCACCGCGCCGTGCGACCACGTCCGCCGCACCAACCTCGCCCTTTACCTCATAGCCCTGACGCATCAGCAAGGCTTTGACCGGCGGATAGATATCCTGCTCTCGTTTCATCAGCGCATGCTAGGCCCGTTTGGGTAGCCGGGACAATCATCAATAAAACCGACTTGTTGACCACCCGCGTTGGCCGTAACACGAAAAACACCCCACGATTGCAAGGCTGTGCCATGATTCGCCTTTTGATGATCTTTCTGCTGTGTCTCAGCGCTGCCAGCGCACAGGCCAGATGTACCGGCAGCAACATGCGCGACCGCCTGACGCCGCGATATCAGGAGCGTCTGAAAACCGAAGTGGCCAAGGTGCCGTTTGCCTATGGCAACCACTGGGTGGCCTCCAAGGGGGCACGCAAGATCCACATTGTCGGCACGCAACATTCTGGCGACTCGCGGATGCGGCCGATAATGCGCGCCCTGCAGCCGGTGATCGCCAGCGCGGACGCGGTGCTGCTGGAAGTAACATCGTCGCAATCCGACACATTGCTGAGCAAGCTCAAGAAAAACCCGTCCGTGATGTTTCTGAAAAAGGGTCAGAGCCTGCCAAATATGATGTCTGCCGAAGAATGGGCATCGCTTAGCGTCGCGGTTGGGCGGTCTGGGCTGCGCGCAGAACATGCCGCCCATCTGCAACCCTGGGTGGCCTCGCTTTATCTGGGAAGGTCAGGATGCGGCGGGCGCGGTATTCTGTCTTATGCCGGGCTGGATGACCGGATTGAACGTATGGCCATCCGCAACCGCGTGGCGCTTGGGTCGCTTGAAGATGTCACCGACGGGTTTCGCGCCCTGTCGATGCAGCCGATGCGTGATCAGCTGCGCCTGTTGCAGCTGGACCTGACCAGCGAAATGAACTTTGACGATCTGGTTGTCACCCTGTCGGATTCCTATTTCAACGGCTCGCTGGCCGAGGCGCGTATTATCCAGGAATGGATCATGTATCGCGATATCGACATTTCCCGCAAAGAAGTCTCCAGACTGCTGCGCCAGTTCGATGCCCTGATCCTGGACCGGCGCAACCGGGCGTGGATACCGGTGATCCAAAGAACCAAGGGCAATACGCTGGTTGTGGCGGTGGGCGCGGCCCACCTTCCGGGCCGCGTCGGGCTGTTGAACCTGCTGAAGGCCAAGGGATACACCCTGACACGTGCTGACATATAGGCGTGCCTGACCGAAAAACGCCCCGCCACCCTGACCTTCGGTCGCAGGGAGCGGCTGGGTGGTGACATCCGGCGGACACACTCTTATAACGCGCGCAAATTCCCCCGTTAGACAGGACATCTGTAATGACCACCCAAGTTTTTGGACATAAATCCCCCGACACCGATTCCACCGGATCGCCCCTGATCTGGGCCTGGTATCTGAGTGAGATCAAAGGCACCCCCGCCGAGGCAAAATTGCTGGGCGAGCCGAACACCGAAGCCGCGTTCATGCTGGACCGCTGGATGCTGGACAAACCCGAGATCATCGCCGACGTGGCCGATGACGCGCCTTGCGTGATCGTGGACACCAACAACCCGGCCGAACTGCCCGCCAATATCAACGGCGCTGACGTGTTGGCAATCATCGACCACCACAAGCTGGTTGGCGGGCTGGAAACAAAAGGGCCGATCGACATCACCATCCGCCCCGTCGCCTGCACCGCCACCATCATGTATGACCTGATCGGCGACGACATGGATAAAATGCCCGACGGCCTTAAAGGCGCGATGCTGACCTGCATCCTGTCCGACACGCTGGAATACCGCTCGCCCACCACCACGGTCCATGACCGCGACGTGGCCGAGGCGCTGGCCGCTGATCTGGAAATCGACGTCGCCGAATATGCCGCCGAAATGTTCGCCGCCAAATCGGATGTGTCGTCGTTCAGCGACGCCGAATTGCTGCGCATGGACAGCAAGGAATACACGGTCGACGGCACTGGTTTCCGCGTCTCGGTTCTGGAAACCACATCTCCCAATGTCGTGCTGGACCGCGCCGACAGCCTGATGGCCACCATGCCCGGCGTTGCCGCCGAAGACGGCGTTGATCAGGTGCTGCTGTTTGTCGTCGACATCCTGAACGAAGAAGCCACGATGCTGCTGCCCAACGACCTGACACGCGCCGTCGCGACCAAAAGCTTTGGCGTCGAAGCCACCGGCGATTCCGTTGTTCTGCCCGGCGTGATGAGCCGCAAAAAGCAGATCATTCCGAACCTCAAGGTCTGAGAATGACACCCGGGTCAGGCAGCGCCCCGATGCGCCTGACCCGCCCAGAGGTGTAGGGCATGAGCATTGGTATACAATTGCTTTTGGTTGGGCTTGTATTGGGTGCCTTGATCAACATTGCCACCTACGAGGCCTTTCGGTGGGATAAATACCAGGCAAAGGCGCGTGGCTGGCGTGTGCCCGAGGCTACGTTGCTGGGTCTTGCGCTGTGGGGCGGCTGGTTTGGCGCGAAACTTGCGCAACGCAAATTCCGCCACAAAACGCGCAAGATGCCGTTTCGCAGGCTGCTCAACCTGATACCAATATTTTGGATCGCCTTGGGGCTGTTGTTGATGCAGACACCGCTTGGGGATTGGAACATTTCGGAAGCGCTCCAAACGCTTAATTCAAAGCACGCCCAACCCAAAACAAACTCCGCCGCCCCCCATAGGTTTTTCAAACGCGTCGGAAATTAATTGCGAAAAATGCTCTGGTGAAGCGGGCCGCAGGTCTGCATATGTCAGGCACGGTTCTGCAGCCCCGAAAGGCCATGCCAATGACCCAGATCATCACCGTGCTTTCCGAAGTTTCCGACCGCTATCAGGCCCTGTTCGTCGACCTGTGGGGCTGCGTGCATGACGGCGTGCGCGCCCTGCCTGACGCGGTGGCCGCGTTGCAGGCCTATCGCGCCAAGGGGGGCATCGTGGTGCTGGTCACCAACTCGCCCAAACCGCGCGCCGGGATTGAAGGGCAGCTAAAGGTGTTTGGCGTGCCAGAAGATGCCTGGGATACCATCGCCAGTTCTGGCGACAGTGCGCGCTCGGCCATGCTGCGGGGGGCGGTTGGGAAAAACGTCTGGTTCATGGGCGAAGAGGAGCGCGATGCGGCATTTTTTGAGCCGCTCAGCGTGATCGACAATCCGGTGACCATCTCCCGCGTGCCGCTGGAACAGGCGCAAGGCATCGTCTGTTGCGGCCCGTTTGATCCGATGGCCGACCCGGAAGTGAACCGGCCGCAGTTCCTTTATGCCAAACAAAAAGGCCTGAAACTGCTCTGTGCCAACCCCGACATCGTGGTGGACCGTGGCGAGACCCGCGAATGGTGCGCTGGCGCGCTGGCACGGCTTTATGCCGAAATGGGCGGCGAGAGCCTGTATTTCGGCAAACCGCATCCGCCGATCTATGATCTGGCCCGGCGGCGGCTGATGGAATTGGGGCACGATATGCCGTCTGAGGCGATTCTGGCGATTGGCGACGGCATCCAGACCGACATCGCCGGGGCGATGGGCGAGGACATTGATTCTCTGTTCATAACGGGCGGTTTGGCCGCAGCTGAAACCAAAACCACGCGACAACCGGACCCAGAGGCGCTAAGCACCTATATTGCAAAGGAAAACCAAAGCCCCACTTTTTCGATTGGTCAGCTGCGGTGACAAAATAGGGGCTTGATTTTCTGCACCTGCAAAGTAATAAAGTTACCTTAGAAGGGTCAGAAATAGATTGATTATTACCTGGCCGATGATCGAAGAGGGCACTATGTTGGATAATCTGCCGCGCGGCACAATCTGTATCGAAGACATCGAAATGGGAATGTCGCGTCATCTGCGCAAAGTGGTGACGGACGAAGATATCGAAATGTTCGCGCAGATTTCGACGGATCGCAACCCGGTGCATCTGGACGATGATTATGCCCGCGACACGATCTTTCAAGGACGTATTGCCCACGGCATGCTGACGGCAGGTCTAATCTCGGCGGTGATCGGCGAGCAATTGCCGGGACATGGCACGGTCTATATGGGCCAGTCGTTGAAGTTCCTTGCGCCGGTTCGCCCAGGCGATATGGTTTATACCGAAGTTAAGGTGATCGACATCGACATATCCAAACGCCGGGTGCGACTGGATTGCCATTGCGCTGTGGACGGCAAGAAAGTTCTGGTCGGCGAGGCCACTGTACTGGCGCCCAGCCGCAAGTTCGACTGACACAAGGTGCGCAAAATGCACACCCTACGGGGGGGAGGAGCCACGCC
>JBLINN010000279.1:0-5761 GCA_047639325.1 Paracoccaceae bacterium
ATCAGGTTCTCCAGCCGCAGACCAAAGGCACCTTCGCGGTAATACCCCGGCTCATTGCTTAAAATCATCCCCGGCTCCAGCGGCACCTGACTGACCCGGCTTAGCCTTTGCGGCCCCTCATGCACGCTCAGATACGCGCCCACCCCGTGGCCCAGCCCGTGGTTGAAATCCTGCCCGGCCAGCCACAGCGGCATCCGTCCCACGGCCTCGATATCACGCCCCGCCAGCCCCAGCGGCCAGCGCAGCCCCGACATCGCAATCAACCCCTGCAACACCCGCGTATAGGCTTGCCGTTCGTCCACGCCCACCTGACCAATCGGGATGGTGCGGGTGATATCGGTGGTGCCATCCAGATATTGCCCGCCACTGTCCAGCACCAGCAAATGCCCGTCCAACAACGGCGCATCAGTGTCCTCGCTGACCCGATAATGCATGATCGCGCCATTGGGGCCGGTGCCGGAAATCGTGTCAAAACTGATATCCTGCAACGCGTTATCCTGCCGGCGACAGGCCTCCAGCCGCTTGACCACATCGGTTTCATGCAAACTGCCCACCGGCTGCGCATCCATCCAGGCCAGCAAGCTGACCACCGCCGCGCCATCGCGCAAATGCGCCTGCGCGCTGCCCTCAACCTCGGCCTTGTTCTTGCGCGCCTTGGGCAGGGCGCAAGGCTCATCGCCAAATACCACCCGCCCGCTCAGCGCATCCGCGACCTTCTGCGGTGCGGTGATCCGGTCGATCCGCACCGGCCCCTGCAACCCAGCCAGATAATCCAGAAAACCCGCCGGATCGTGCACTGTCACCGACGCGGCCAGATGGTCGCCCAACCCGCTCAGCTTTTGGGCCGCCATAAACAAATCAACCCGCCCGTCACCCTGCAAAACCGCAAACCCATGCGCCACCGGGTTACGCGCAATATCGCCACCGCGAATGTTCAACAACCACATGATCGAATCCGGCAGCGTGATCACCGCCGCCCGATGCCCGGCCTCGCGCAACCCCGCCGCCAGAAGGGCGCATTTATCCTCCGCCGTCTCTCCGGCAAACTCAAGGGCATGCGCCTTGACCGGCATCATCGGCGGCGCAGGCTGATCCGCCCAAACCCGATCCACCAGATTGGCGCATTGCACCATCTCAATACCTGACCCGTTCAGCGCCCCGGCCCAGCGTTCCACCTGCCCAACCGCATGCAGCCACGGGTCAAACCCAACCCGTCCGCCGTTGGGCAATTGTTCTTTCAACCACGCCGCCAAAGACACTTCCGGCCAGGGCACCGGCGTGAACACCCGCGCCACCTGCGCCTTGACCTGTGTGCGATAGCGCCCGTCAATGAATACCCCCGCCACATCCGCCAACACCGCACAAAACCCGGCAGACCCAGTAAACCCGCTCAGCCACGCCAATCGCGCGTCATGATCGGCCACATACTCGCCCTGATGCGCATCCGCCCGCGGCACCAGAAACCCATCCAGCCCGGCACCAGAAATCTCATCGCGCAACGCCGCTAACCTGGGCGGGCCTTGTTCAGGCCGCGCGGTCACCTCAAAAGTCTGGAACATCCCACCCTCTTTTTCTGGCCCTAAGCCTGTTGCGTTCAATTGAATTCACCTGTCGGGGCGAACGCGTTGTTCGTTGAAAACGCTGCCTCGCCCCGGCAGATGAATGCTTGGCTTTGGTCAAACGCAACACGCTCGAAATATCCTCGCCGAAGGCCAGGCCAGCCTCAGCTGGCCTTCCTGATCCCCATCATCCGCGCCCGGGCGCGTGGATCACTGTCAAACAACGCTGCCAACTGCTCGGTCATCGCCCCGGCCAGTTGCTCCACATCGGTGATCGTCACCGCGCGCTCGTAATAGCGGGTCACGTCATGACCAATGCCGATCGCCAGCAATTCCACCATCTTCTTGCGCTCGACCATGGCGATCACATCACGCAGGTGTTTCTCCAGATAATTCGCCGGGTTCACCGACAGCGTGCTGTCATCCACCGGGGCGCCATCCGAAATCACCATCAGGATCTTGCGCGCTTCCATCCGTGACGCCATCCGCCGATGCGCCCATTCCAGCGCCTCGCCATCGATGTTTTCCTTCAGCAACCCTTCTTTCATCATCAGTCCCAGATTGGGCCGCGTGCGCCGCCAGGGCGCATCCGCACGCTTATAGATGATGTGGCGCAGATCATTCAGCCGACCGGGCTGCTGTGGACGCCCGTCATTCAACCACGCCTCGCGCGCTTGTCCGCCCTTCCACGCCCGCGTGGTAAAGCCCAGGATTTCCACCTTCACATTGCACCGCTCCAGCGTGCGCGCCAGAACGTCGGCACAGATCGCGGCAATCGAGATCGGCCGCCCGCGCATCGACCCGGAATTATCCAGCAACAGCGTCACAATGGTGTCGCGAAACTCAGTATCCTTCTCGACCTTGAACGATAAAGGCGTCGTCGGGCTTACAACCACCCGCGCCAGCCGCCCGGCGTCCAGAATACCCTCTTCGCGGTCAAACTCCCAAGACCGGTTCTGCTGCGCCTGCAAACGACGCTGCAACTTGTTGGCCAGTCGTGACACCGCGCCCTTCAAGGGCTCCAACTGCTGATCGAGATAGGCGCGCAAGCGTTCCAGCTCGGCCGGTTCCGCCAAATCCTCGGCAGCGATCTCTTCGTCATGCTCGGTCAAATAGACCTTATAATCCGGATCGGCCTCGGACACCGACGCGGGGCCGGGGGGCTCCAGCGGGGCCTCGCCCTCGGGCATGTCGGCATCATCGCCCATCTCGGCGTCGGCCATATCGTCCAGACTAACCTGCGCCTGCGCCTGATCCTGCTGGTCTTCCTGGGCAGATTCGGCATCCGCGTCCATGTCCTGGTCGTCGCTGTCATCCTGACCGCTGCTATCGGGGTCGGGCTGTTCCTCGGCGTCGTCATTGGCAGAATCGTCCTGATCCTCGTCAATCTCGTCCGGGTCCTCGCCCAGCTGATCTCCATAGCCCAGATCGGAAATCACCTTGCGGGCAAACCGGGCAAACTCGGTCTGGTCGTGCAGAACCTCCTGCACATTCTCCAGCTCACCCCCGGCCTGTTCCTCAATATAGCCCTGCCACAGCTCCATCACGTTCTTGGCGCCCTTGGGCAAATCACGCCCGGTCGCCAGATGCCGCACCAGATAACCCGCTGCCACCGCCAACGGCGCCTCGGTCCGGTCGCTGATCTGGTCATAGCCGCGCCGCACTGCATCATGCGCGATCTTGACGTCGATATTGCCCGCCGTGCCCGGCATATCGCGCGCGCCCATCGCCTCGCAGCGTGCGGTTTCCATCGCCTCATAGAGATCACGCGCCGTGTCGCCCGGCGGTGCATAGCGGTTGTGCACGCCATCATCGTGATAGCGGCGATGCAGCGCCAGCGCATCCGCCGTGCCGCGTGCCAGCAACACCTCGTCCCGGGTCATCCGGCGCGACACCTGCGGCAAGCGCATGGAATCGCCCGACAGACCGGACGGGTCCACCGTATAGCTGATCGTCAGTTCCGGGTCGTTGGCCATCACCTTGGTGGCCTCGGCCAAGGCTTTCTTGAACGGATCAGCGGGGTTGTCGTTTGGTTTGCTCATGGCGTGTTCCCCGCGTTTAAATCGTCCAAAATCTTGGCCCCACTGGCCAAATCGGCCAGCAATTCCACATGCACATCCAGCGCATCAATTACCGGGTACCCCGGATCAAAACCACCAAAGGCCAGATCCAGATCGGTGCCGCCCAGAACAATGGCATCCGCGCCCTGATCTTCGACCATCCGGCGGCCTTCGGCAAAGAAAACCTTGCGCTGCGCATCCGTGCACAGACCACTGGTCGCCATATCCTGATAGACCTGCCCCAGCGCCACCAGATCCCCCTGTGGCGCCACGGCTTCGGTCTGGCTTAGCTGCCCGAAAAACCGGGTGCGCATCACAATCTCGGTGCCCAGAAGACCAACCCGGCCCAGCCGATTGGCGGCAAAATAGCCATCCAGCGGCGCAACCGCGCTGACCATCGGCAGCGGCGACACAGCGGCGGTTTCGTCAAAACAGAAATGCCCACCCAACGAGGTGATCGCCGCACAATCGGCCCCGGCGGCCTTGAGCCGCGTTATCAACCCGGCATAGGTCGCCGCCTGTTCGTCGCGCAGACCAGAAAGGCTGGTGCGGATCAGATCAAACACATCCGCCTGAACAATCGTCAGCTCCAGCTTGGCATCCCGCGCCCGCATGGCCGCCGTCAGACGCTGGTAATAAGCGACAGTCGCCGCCACCCCGATCCCGCCGATCAATCCGATATGCATGTCAACACCCTCTCGCGATCGAAACCGGGCGTTTGGTAGGGTCCGTCACCGCGCGCTTGCACCGTGTCGCGGTCTTGGCTTCGACCCTCCCCGCAAGACCGGATGGAAAGACAGTTTGGCAAGCGGGGAATTCGGCGAAAGATGTCGCCACTGTCTAGCCCTCAAACCAATTCGTTGCAGCATTGCTGCCACACAGCAGCACCCCAACCTTTTCGCCCTTCGCAGGCACGTAAGCCCCCGACGTCAACGCCGCCAGCGCGGTAACGCCGCCCGGTTCACAGACCAGGCGGGTTGCGGCCCATAGCCGCCGCTGCGCGTCATAAACGTCATCGTCGGAAACAACGACGTTTTCCGCCACATAGGCCCGGATGATCTCTAGCGGCAGCGCGCCAATGCTCGACGCGCCCAGCCCGCTGGCGGAAATGCCGCTTGCGTGAAAGTCAGACGGCAAAGTGCCGCGCAGGGTCTTGTCCAGACAGCAGGTGCCAGTGGTCTCGACCGCCACAATCTTGGTGCGCCCGCCGTACCAGGCCGCGATACCGCCGATCAAACCGCCGCCCCCCACAGCCACCAGGATCGTGTCCAGATCCGCCGCCTGCTGTTCAAGCTCCAGCCCAACAGTGCCTTGCCCGGCCAATGTCCCGTCCGACCCATAAGGGTGAACCGCCAGCGCACCGGTGTCGCGGGCAAAATCCTCGTAGGCTTTAACCGCCTGATCAACCGTGCCTTCGGCGATCACAACCTTGGCGCCAAACCCCTCCATGCGGGCAATCTTGACCTTGTCGGCGATCGTGCTGGGGACAAAAACCGTTGATGCCACCCCCAGCTTGGTCGCCGCATAGCCAACAGCCGCGCCGTGATTGCCGCCCGAGATCCCGACAACGCCCGCCTCAGGCAGGGCCGCCGCCGTCATGTTGTTGAACGCGCCGCGCACCTTGAACGATCCGGTGACCTGCAGCTGTTCCAGCTTCAGCGTCACAGGCGCGCCGATATCCAGCGCGTCTGCTTCAATGTCGATCACCGGCGTGTGGCGGATATGCGGGCGGACCCGGTCGTAAGCGGCAAGAATGTCGTCGCGGCTGATCATCCCAGGCTCACACTGGCAGCACTCTCTGGCAGTTCTTCGTCAAAGCAGCGCTGATAGAATTCCGCCACGGTCTGACGCTCTAGCTCGTCACATTTATTCAGGAAGGACAGGCGGAACGAATACCCGACATCGTGGAAGATTTGCGCGTTCTGTGCCCAGTTGATCACCGTGCGCGGCGACATCACCGTGCTCAGATCACCGTTCATGAACGCCGTCCGCGTCAGATCAGCAACCGTCACCATCTGCGCCACAATCTTGCGGCCCTTTTCGGTGTTGTAATGCGGCGCCTTGGACAGAACGATCATCGTCTCGGCATCATGCGACAAATAGTTCAGCGTCGCCACCAGCGACCACCGGTCCATCTGTGCC
>JBLINN010000280.1:0-5756 GCA_047639325.1 Paracoccaceae bacterium
TATCGTTACAGACGCGGCCAGATGCGGCCAGATGCGGTATCTGATGTCTTCAACTGCTGCGCCACAGTGCCGATGCGGTGTCTCGGAAACAATACGTGCTTTCCCCTATAAGACATAACGCCTGACCCGGGGCGCATTTTGCGTGTCATTGTCTTGGCTGCCTTGCCCGGCACAAAAAAAGCGCCGCGGGCCCCAAACCCGCGACGCTTTATCTCCGGTCAGGCCAACTGGCCCCCGGTCTCCCTGATCCTTTAGGTTATTCAGCAGCGATCTCGCCGCTTTCGATCTGCTCGCGCTCGATGGATTCGAACAGCGCTTTGAAATTGCCTTCGCCAAACCCGTCATCGCCTTTGCGCTGAATGAATTCGAAAAAGATCGGCCCAATCACGGTTTTCGAAAAGATTTGCAACAGAATCCGGGTTTCGCTGCCATCCACCACGCCTTCGCCGTCGATCAGGATGCCATGCTTCATCATCCGGTCTTTGGGTTCGTCATGGTCGGCCACCCGTGTGTAGGACAGATCGTAATAAGCCTCGTTCGGGCCGGGCATGAATTTCAGCCCGCGTTCGGCAATCGCATCGGTCGAGTCGTAAATGTCATTGGTGCCCACCGCGATATGCTGAATGCCCTCGCCGTTGTACTTTTTCAGATAGGACACGATCTGCCCGGTCTCACCCCGGTCTTCGTTCACCGGAATGCGGATGCGCCCGCAAGGCGAGGTCAGCGCCCGGCTAAGCAGCCCGGTATGCTTGCCCGCGATATCGAAAAACCGGATTTGTTTGAAGTTGAACAGATCGCCATAGAATTTGAACCACTTGTCCATGTTGCCCTTGAACACGTTGTTGGTCAGGTGATCGAGGTAATAAAACCCAACACCGCCCGGCTTGGATTCGGTCAGCCAATTGAATTCGCGGTTATAGGGCGAGGTGTCGAAATACTGGTCGATGAAATAGATCAACGAGCCGCCAATGCCCTTGATCGCCGGCACATCCATCGACTTTCCCGTGCCCTCATAGGGTTCGCCCCCCTTGGACACCGCATGGTCAAACGCCTGCTGCGCATCCACCACACGCCAGCCCATCGACGGCGCGCAGGGCCCGTGTTCGTCGGCAAAACCGGCGGCAAAACTGCCCGGTTCTGCGTTCAGCAGATAGGTGATATCGCCCTGCTGCCACAGTTCAATCGCCTTGGTCTTGTGGCGTCCCGTCAGGGCAAACCCCATGCGGGCAAACAGATCGCGCAGTTCCTGCGGCTGGGGATGGGCGAATTCGACAAATTCAAACCCATCGGTGCCTGCGGGGTTATCGTCACTGATTTGTGGCTTTGGTGCATTATGCGGGAACGGGCCCATATCGGCGTCTCCTGTTCATCGGGAAAAATGTTCGCTGATACACAAATAGACTAAAACTTGCGCGGCTTTTGCGCATACTTGGGCATGTTTCCTCTGTTAGGTGCGGGTTCTTCACGGTATAATGATGAAAACCGAAGGAACCCCGCATATGCTGAACAGCACTGACACCCGTCTGCTGGCCGCGCTGCAAAAAGATGCCCACCTGACGGCGCAGCAATTAGGTGAAATGCTGAACCTGTCGGCCAGCCAGGCTGGTCGGCGGCGCCAGCGGCTAGAGACTGAAGGCTATATTCAAGGCTATTCCGCCCGGCTTGATCCGGAACGGCTGGGCCTTAGAGTGCAGGGCTTTGTGCAGGTGCAACTGGCCACCCACCGCCCCGATCAGGCCAAAGGGTTCACCCAGTTGATCAGCACCCGCCCGGAAATCACCAGCGCCTGGACCATGACCGGCGAGGCTGATTTTTTGCTGCGGGTGTTTTGCGTCGACCTCGGGGCCTTGAATGCCCTGCTACACGAGGTCATTCTGCCCCACCCCGCCGTGGCCCGTGTTCAAAGCCAGATTGTGATGGACCAGATGAAACGCGACGCGCCACTCCCCACT
This sequence comes from Paracoccaceae bacterium, assembly GCA_047639325.1. Classification (GTDB taxonomy): domain Bacteria; phylum Pseudomonadota; class Alphaproteobacteria; order Rhodobacterales; family Rhodobacteraceae; genus NVQY01. The sequence continues at coordinate 1,953 of JBLINN010000280.1, forward strand.
TGACGACCAGCCACCTGACGACCACCACCCGACGTCCTGAAAGGACACGCATATAATGGAAGCCTTCCTGTATCAGGCCACGATCTATCTTGGCGCTGCGGTGATCGCGGTGCCGATCTCGGCGCGGTTGGGGCTGGGATCGGTGCTGGGGTATCTGGCGGCGGGGATCATCATCGGGCCGGTGCTGCATCTTGTGGGCTCGGAGACCGCCAACCTGCAACATTTCGCCGAATTTGGTGTGGTGATGATGCTGTTCCTGATCGGGCTAGAGCTGGAACCCCGCGCCCTGTGGGACATGCGCCACCGGCTGATCGGGTTGGGCGGTTTGCAGATTGCCGTCAGCACACTGGCGCTGATGGCCGCCGCCATGGCGGCGGGGCATCCATGGAGCGTGTCGCTGGCGGTTGGCCTGACCCTGTCGCTGTCGTCAACGGCTATCGTGCTGCAAACCCTGTCTGAAAAAGGCCTGATGCAAACCGGGGGCGGACGGGCGACGTTTTCGGTGCTGCTCAGCCAGGATATCGCAGTCATCCCCATCCTGGCCTTGTTGCCCCTATTGGCGCTACCGCCGGTGATGGAACTTGCCAATGACGGATCAATCCAGCGTGCCATCGCCGCAAACGGTGGCGACCATGGTGCCACCCTGTCGCTGGTGGATGGGTTGCCCGGATGGGGCGTTACCCTGGTGACCATCGGCGCGGTGGCGGTGGTGATACTGGCCGGTATCTACCTGACCCGCCCGCTGTTCCGGTTCATCCACGCCACCCACCTGCGCGAAATGTACACAGCCCTGGCACTGGCCATCGTGGTCGGCATTTCCTTTCTGATGACGCTGGTGGGCCTGTCCCCCGCTTTGGGCGCATTCCTCGCCGGGGTGGTGCTGGCCAACAGCGAATTCCGCCACGAACTTGAAAGCGATATCCTGCCGTTCAAAGGCCTGCTGTTGGGGCTGTTCTTTATCACCGTCGGGGCCGGTATCAATTTCAACGCTTTCTTTGCCGAACCAATGGACCTGATTGGCCTTGCCCTGCTGGTGATCGTGACCAAAGGGTTGGTGCTGTACTTTGTCGGCCGCGCCTTTCAACTGAAGGGCCGCGCGCGCTGGCTGTTCACCTTGGGTCTGGCGCAGGCGGGCGAATTTGGCTTTGTCCTGCTGGCGTTTTCCGTCAAACAAAACGTGGTGCCGCGGGATCTGTCGGAAAAGCTGTTGCTGATCATCGCCCTGACCATGCTGATCACCCCGCTGTTGTTCATGCTCTACGACATCCTGTCGCGTAACATGCTCGACCGGCCCCCCATGCATGAGCCAGACGAGATTGACGAACAGGCCCCGGTAATCATCGCGGGCATTGGCCGGTTCGGCCAGATCGTTAACCGTCTGGTGCGCGCCAGCGGGTTCAAGACCATCGTGCTGGATCACGATATGGAAACCATCCAGCTGATGCGCCGGTTTGGGGTCAAAGGCTTTCTGGGCGATCCCACCCGGCCTGAATTGCTGAAAGCTGCCGGGCTGCAAAAGGCGCGGGTGTTGGTGGCCGCGATGGATGATCCTAAACATGTGACCAAACTGGTGGCCTATGCGCGCCGCGAACGCCCCGACCTGCACATCATCGCGCGGGCCCATGACCGGGTGCATTCGTTTGAACTGTACCGTGCCGGGGCCAATGACATCGTGCGTGAAATGTTCGACAGCTCGCTGCGGGCCGGGCGCTATGTGCTTGAGAATTCAGGCCTTAGCGAATTTGAGGCCGCAGGCGCCGAACAGACATTCTATGCCCATGACCGCATGACTGTGCGCGAACTGGCCGAGGTCTGGGACCCCACCATTCCCGCCAGCGAAAACGAGGCCTATGTGGCCCGCGCCAAAGAGCTGGAAAAGGACTTGGAGACCGCCCTGCTGAACCTGGCCGAAGAAAACGCCCAGAAATCCGCCTGATGCCCTTGAATTGGTATTTTTGAAACCTCAGCAGCTTTTTGCCGATATCACAATTACCACCTAGAAAATGAACGACGACACCAACCGGGATACAGCCTTGGCGCAGGCGCGCGATACCCACATGCCTGCCATCAAGGCACTGGGTGCCGTCAGCCAGACAATGGTAGAAATCAGCGATACCGAAAGCGTTCTGATCAGTGAATGGCCTGATTTGGCAACACGCCAGGCAGCCATGGACAAGATCGAGAGCATTCGATCTCAGGTGACCGAAGCAGCCTTAACCCAAATGACGGGCGAAATGAAAGGCGACGTGGCGTTCCGGCTTTAAGCCCGGATCACCCATCAGCCACCCCGGCCTCGGCAAAGGTGGCCATGCCGCTGTGACAGGCCACAGCGCTTTTCAGGATGTTGATCGCCAGCGCCGCGCCCGATCCTTCGCCCAAGCGCAACCCCAGTGACAACAGCGGCGCCTTGCCCAGGCGCTGTAACAACGCCGCATGGGCGGCCTCGTCACTTTGATGCCCGGCCACCGTGTGATCCAGCGCGCCGGGGGCGGCACTTTGCAGACAGGCCGCGGCCGACCCGCAAATGAAACCATCCAGGATCACCGGAATCCGCAGCGACCGCGCCGCTGCAATCGCCCCTGCCATCGCAGCAATCTCGCGCCCGCCAAGCCGCGCCAGAATATCCAGCCCGTCCTTGGCCCCCGCCGATTGCCGCGACACACCTTCGGCTACAACCCGGGTTTTCAGCTGCAAGCCCGCGTCATCCACGCCCGTGCCACGCCCGGTCCAGTCCGCCGCCGCCCCACCATAAAGTGCTGTGCATATCGCCGCCGCCGCCGTGGTATTGCCAATCCCCATCTCACCCACCACCAGCAGATCGGATTGCGGCGCAACGGCCTGCCAGCCAGTTTGCAGCGCGCTTAAACACTCTGCCTCGTCCATCGCCGGGCTTTGGGTGAAATCCGCCGTTGGCCGGTCCAGCTCCAACGCATGCACGTCCATCCGCGCGCCCGCCGCGCGCGCCAACTGGTTGATCGCGGCACCACCCTGTTGAAAGTTCGCCACCATCTGCGCCGTCACCTCCGCCGGAAAGGCCGACACCCCTTGCGCCGTCACCCCGTGGTTTCCGGCAAACACAATCACCTGCGGTGCGGTGATGTCAGGCTGCGCCTCGCCGCGCCACCCAGCATACCAAATCGCCAGATCCTCTAACCGCCCCAGCGCACCCGGCGGTTTGGTCAGCTGGCCATTGCGCGCCGTCGCAGCCTGCATCGCCTGCGGGTCCGGCCCCGGCGCGGCGGCTAAAAGGGATCGGAACGCGTCAAAACTGGAAAAATCCGGTCGCATGGAAAGCCTCGTTGCATCAGGTCAGGCCCCGGTGTTTAACCATTGGACCGCCCGCCACAACCCCCGGAAAGCCCGCACGGATGCCTGAAAACGACAAACCCCCATTTGCGGTCAGCGATGTGGCAGTGGCGTTTGTCCTGCTGACCCGCCTGCCGCTGCCCACCCTGCCCGACCACGCCTTTGCCCGGCAAGCGCACGCGGCCTGGGCGTTTCCGCTGGTCGGCCTCGTGGTGGCGCTGTTGGCTGGGGGGATGGGATGGGCCGCGCTGCGGCTGGGTCTGCCCGCAAGCATAGCCGCCGGGCTGGTGTTGGGCGCCCAGATCATGCTGACCGGGGCAATGCACGAGGACGGGTTGGCCGATACCGCTGATGGGTTGTGGGGCGGGTTCAATGCAGACCGGCGGCTAGAGATCATGAAAGACAGCGCCATCGGCACCTATGGCGTGCTGGCTTTGATCCTGTCGCTGGGGCTGCGATGGGCGGCACTGACGTTGCTGTTACCCATATCCCCCGGTG
>JBLINN010000281.1:0-5734 GCA_047639325.1 Paracoccaceae bacterium
GGCTTCTTTAAGCCATCACTGGAAGGGGGACGGCTGCTCGTCTTACTGTTGAGGGCCACCTGCCGTTCCAGCGCGTCAATCCGCTGCTCAAGTGCTGTGTTCACTTCGAGCTGCTTCAAGTACGCAGCTTCAAAGTAGGCGGCGCGGCCAGAAATATCCGAAAAGGGAAGAAACGGTGACTTTGTATCTTGAGCCATACATCCGTTGATTCATCATTCAACGGTTCAGTCAAGAAATTCCTCAACTCATCATGCTGGGCAGTTACAAATTGTTCAAGAAACAAATGGGGATAACGCCCAATCTTTACCTGAACACATTGCGCGCCGAACACGCCATCGAAGAGCTGATGACAACCGACAAATCGGTCACTGACATCGGCCATGATCTGGGGTTTTCATCACAGGCCAGTTTCACCCGGTTCTTCGGGTCCAACGTCGGCATTTCCCCCAGCGAATACCGCCGCGTAGCCCACAAGACCTGACAAGGGTGTTTTTGCCGATGACCGATCATCACGCAAGACTGACGGGTATGCGATTTCCGGCACGCCTCTACTAGCCTTTCAGGCAGGACAGGCCGCGCAGATGACTTTGGGCCGTCCATCAGGGGGGCGTTCAACATGATGTTTTGCCGGTTGGCAGGCCTTGGCTCTGTCGCACACATACCGCGCGGTGCCGCGTGATATGAGAACCTTTGCCGACAGACATCCATTCTGGAGCCTGATCATCCTTGTTGGTGTGGCCATCCTTTTGTGGATGATCTTTGCCATCTGGCCCGCCTGGCTAACCGACCTGATTGGCCGCAAAAAGGTTTTCCTGAACGCGCTGTTCAACGGCATCACGTTGGGGGGGTTGTACTTTTTGGTCGCCAGCGGATTCACCCTGATTTTCGGGCTGATGCGCAACGTGAACCTGGCGCATGGCTCGCTGTATCTGCTGGGTGGGTATTTTGGGTTTATGACGCTGGAAATCACCGGGTCATGGCTGTTGGCCTTTCCGGTAGCGTTTGTTCTGGTGGGGCTGGTTGGCGTTCTGATGCAGATATTTGTCTTTCGCCGGATGGAGGGGCAAGACCTGCGCCAGACTCTGGTGACCATCGGCATATCCATCGTGATGGCCGATTTGATGCTGTGGATCTGGGGCGGCGATTACTACAACATCTCGCCGCCGGACTGGCTCAGCGGGCCGATGCAGACCTTCTTTGTCACCGGGGTCAAGCGCAGCACGGGTGATCTGATTTATATGAAATACCCGATGGTCCGGCTGGTGATCTTTGCGGCCTCGGTGGTTGTCGGGTTTGGCATGTGGTTGCTGCTGAACCGCACCCGTATCGGCATGCTAGTGCGCGCGGGCGTGGATGACCGCGATATGCTGTCAGCCACCGGCGCGCGGATTCAGCTGGTGTTTCTGGCGGTGTTTGCCTTTGGCGCGGGTCTGGCGGGCGTCGCTGGCGTGGTGGGCGGGACGTTCCAATCCGTCGCCCCGGGCGAGGATATCCGGTTTTTGCTGGCCTCGCTGGTGGTGGTAATTGTCGGCGGTATGGGGTCGATCCCCGGCGCGGCGCTGGGGGCACTGATCATCGGTTTGGCCGAACAGTTCGGCTCGGTCTATTTCCCGACTTATGCTGTGGTTCTGACCTTTTTGATCATGGTTGTCGTGCTGGCCTTCCGCCCGCAGGGCCTGATGGGGCGGGCCTGATATATGGCAGCCATTGACCAGAAATCCCAGGACCGCAGCGGGTCGCTTTCGTGGATTGAACGTATCCCGTCGCAATACTGGATCATCGGCGCGATCCTGATCATCATGCCGCTATTTGCGTCCAACTTTGTTCTGTACCAGATATTTGGGTGGGCCTTTATTCTGGGGATTATCGCGCTAAGCTTGATGTTTGTCGGCGGCTATGGCGGCATGGTCAGCATGGCGCAGATGACGGTTGCCGGGCTGGCCGGATATATGGTCGCGATCTTTGGCACCAGCGCGATCACCGATATTTCGCAGAACTGGCCATGGTATGTCACCATCGTTCTGGCGCTGGCAATTGCAGTGCTGTTTGGCACCCTGACCGGCTGGCTGGCGGTGCGCACTGATGGCATTTACACCATCATGATCACCCTGGCGATTGCGGCAGCGTTTTTCTATTTCACCCGCCAAAACTATGTGGTTTTCAACGGGTTTTCCGGGTTCAACGGCGTGTTGCCGCCACAGTTATTCGGCATCGATTGGCGCGGCCCCAAGGCGTTTTACTACCTTACCCTGTTCTGGGCGGTTCTGTGTTATCTGGCGGTTCTTTACGTGTCCCGGTCCCCCTTTGGGCTGGCCTTACAAGGCGTGCGCGACAACCAGCGGCGGATGTCGGCGCTGGGGTTCAACGCCACCGCGCATAAGGTGGCGGCCTATGCCTTTGCCGCGCTGTTGGCCGGGATTGGAGGCATTCTGTTAACCTGGCAATCGGCGCAGATTTCGCCGGGCACGGCGGGGATTGGCCCGGCGATCGACATTCTGGTGATCGCGGTGATTGGCGGGCTGGCGCACCCGATCGGGCCGTTTATCGGCGCCTTTATCTACGTGCTGCTAAAAACCTTTGCGCTGGACATGCTGGTGGCTGTGGGCCTGTCGGGCGAGCGGTTTCAACTGCTGATTGGCCTCGGCTTTCTGATCATCGTGTTCTGGTCGCCTGACGGCATTCTGGGGCTGTATCAGCGTTGGAAGGACAGTCGCGGCAAAGACCCGCTGTTGGACCGCGACAGGGGCGAGCTATGAACGCGCCTTCTAATGTCACCCCAAATGTTGCCGACCGCCTGACCGCAGCGGGAACGTCAAACGCGCTGGAGCTGCGCGGGGTGTCCAAGCTGTTTGGCGCGCTGGCAGCCTTGCAGGATATCAACATTACCGTCCGCCCCGGCGAGCGCCGCGCGGTTCTGGGGTCAAACGGTGCCGGCAAAACCACGCTGTTCAACTGTATCACCGGCGATTTTATGGCCACCTCCGGGGCGATCCGGTTCTTTGGCGAAGACATCTCGAACTTCCCACCGCATGAACGCATTCGCCGTGGGCTGCGGCGTACCTATCAGATTTCGCTGTTGTTCAGCGGACTTAGCGTGTTGGACAATATTTACCTGTCCTGCCTTGGCGTCTCGCGCAGCCGGTTTTCGTTTCTGCGCGCCCGGCGGGATGATGCGCTGATGGCTTCGGCTGAAAACCTGGTGGATATCGTCCACCTCGGCGATGTGCGCGACACCCAGGTCGCCAACCTGAGCTATGGCCAGCAACGCCAGCTGGAAATCGCCATGGCGTTAGCGGGCGCGCCCCGGTTCATCCTGTTTGACGAACCCGCTGCAGGCCTGTCGCCAACCGAACGGCGCGAATTGGTAGATATCCTGAACGGCCTGCCCAGCCATATGGGCTACATCATTATCGAACACGACATGGATGTCGCCCTGCGCGTGTCTGAATACGTGACGATGATGCATAACGGGCAAATCTTTAAAGAAGGTAAACCCGCCGAAATTGAAGACGACCCCGAAGTTCAGGCGCTGTATCTGGGGGGCGATGATGTCTGAACGCGGCGCATCTGCCCTGATCGTGCGGGACCTGAATGTCTTTTACGGGCGCTCGCACGCGCTGCAAGGCGTTGATTTATCACTGGATCACGGCGTGTTATCGGTGGTCGGGCGCAATGGCATGGGCAAGACCACGCTGTGTAATGCGATCATGGGCCTGGTGCCGATCTCGTCCGGCGATATCAGCTTTCACGGCCAGTCTTTGGTGGGCAAATCCCCGGCGGAAATCGCGCGTCTGGGCATTGGCTATGTGCCGCAGGGACGCCGGTTATGGCCGTCGCTGACGGTGGACGAACACCTGAAGCTGGTCGCCAAACGCGGTGGCGCGTGGTCAGTCGAGCGGATTTATTCCACCTTCCCCCGGCTGGCCGAGCGCAAGACCAATGGCGGCGGGCAGCTATCGGGCGGCGAACAGCAGATGCTGGCGATTGCCCGCGCGCTGCTGCTGAACCCCAAGCTGCTGCTGATGGATGAGCCAACCGAAGGTCTGGCCCCGGTGATCGTGCAGCAAGTTGACGACATGCTGCTGCGCCTGGGGCAAGAGGGCGAAATGGACGTTCTGGTGATCGAACAGAACATCGGTGTCGCCTGTTCGGTGGCCGAAACCGTCGCCATCATGGTGAATGGCCGGGTGGATCGGGTGATGGAATCGTCCGTGCTGGCCGCCGACCGTGACCTGCAACAGGCGATGCTGGGCGTGGGCCGTCATGCACATGACGAACCCCCCGAGGCCGCAACCCCAAGCGCCACCGCAAGTGATCGGGTGGAAGACCGTCACGCCAAGGCCCCAACCCGCATCTACCTGTCCAATCCCAGCACGCCCACCCGTTGGTCGCGCCCGGTTCCGGTGCGGGTGATCGAGGGCGCGGCGCGCACGGTCACCGCCCTGCCCGACAGCACAACCCGGATGCAGCCGATCAGCACGCGGCGCGGCGGTGGCGTTGTTCTGGTGGCCGGGACCTTGGACACCAAGGGTACGGAACTGCGGTTCATCCGCGATATCATCAAGGCGCAGGGGTTGGGGGTGCAGCTGGTTGATCTATCGACCTCGGGCAAACCTTCGGGCGCAGAAATACCGCCACATGCGGTTGCTGCATTCCATCCACGCGGGGTGTCGGGCGTGTTCACCGGCGATCGCGGCACTGCGGTGGCGGGCATGACGCTGGCGTTTGAACGCTGGATGGCCAAACAGACCAACGTCGCGGGCGTGATCAGCGCCGCCGGGTCTGGCGGCACCGCGATGGTGGCGCCTGCGATGCGCGCCCTGCCGGTGGGGGTCCCCAAGCTGCTGGTTTCGACCGTGGCCAGCGGCAATACCGAGCAATATGTCGGCCCGTCGGACATCACCATGATGTATTCGGTGACCGATATTCAGGGGCTGAACCCGATCACCCGCGCTGTGCTGTCCAACGGCGCATATGGGCTGGCGGGGATGGTTCAGGGGCGCGCCCAGCAGCACGAAACGCCCGACGACAAACCCGCCATCGGCCTGACAATGTTCGGCGTCACCACCCCCTGCGTGCAGAGGGTGACCCAAGCGCTGGATGCTGATTTCGACTGCCTGGTGTTCCACGCCACTGGCACCGGCGGACGATCCATGGAAAAACTGTTGGATAGCGGGATGTTATCCGGTGTTCTTGATCTGACTACAACCGAGGTTTGCGACAAGGTGGCAGGCGGTGTGTTCCCCGCCAATGACGACCGCTTTGGCGCGTCAATCCGCGCGGGTCGGCCGTATATTGGCGCTTGCGGCGCGCTGGATATGGTGAATTTCAACGCACCCGATACTGTGCCTCAGCGTTATCGCGGGCGGCTGTTATACGAGCACAATCCACACATCACTCTGATGCGCAGCAATGTGGACGAAAACCGCCAGATCGGCCATTGGATCGGCGAACGTCTGAACCAGATGACCGGCCCGGTGCGGTTTTTCTTGCCCGAAGGCGGCCTGTCACAACTGGACGCGCCGGGGCAGCCGTTCTGGGACCCCGCCGCCGATGCCGCGCTGTTTGACTCGCTGGAAGCATCGGTGCGCCAAAGCACGACCCGCCAACTGATCCGGGTGCCGCATAACATCAACGATCCGGCATTTGCCGACCTGGTGGTGCAGAATTTCCGCAGCCTCCACACCGGCACCCGCCGTCAAAAAGCAGGAGTTTAAACTATGTTCGACCGTTC
>JBLINN010000282.1:0-5712 GCA_047639325.1 Paracoccaceae bacterium
CGAGCGCAAAGGACAGCATGATCAAAAGGAACGACCCGATCACCGACAGGATGCCCAACGTTGGCACCAGCGGCGAATAGCCCGACACCATCTTGGCATAGAGCCATTCCGGCAGAGTCGAATCCGCACCGGTGGTGAACAGAGACAGCGGGAAATTGCCCCAACTAAGCAAGAAGGCAAACAGCCCCGCGGATACGATGCCAGGCATCAACAAAGGCAAGGTGATCTCGCGTAGGATGGTCACAGTCGATGCACCCATATCGCGCGCCGCCTCTTCCAGTGCCGGGTCGAACGAATAGGCGCGGATGGCGATGATCAGCGTAGCAATCGGCGCGATCCAGACCAAATGCGCCACCACCGCCGTCTTCCAGGTGGGGATAATCCCGGCCGAGTTGAACCAGACCAACAAGGCCAGCCCCAACACCATCTGCGGAAAAAAGATCGGCAGCAGGATGATTTTCTGGAACAGCGTCCGATAGCGCCATTGATAGCGGGCAAATGCCAGCGCCCCAAAGAACCCCACCACCATCGACACCGCCGTGACAATCAGTGCCACCTTAAGCGAGGTCATGATCAGTTCGCGGATTGAATCGCTTTCCAGCGCCTTGCCGTACCATTTGGTCGAATAGGTCTTGATCGGAAACGACAGATATCGCGCCTTGGAAATCGACGCAAAGCCGACCGACACCAGCGGCAGATACAGAAAGGCAATAGTGAACAGCCCATAGATGAACAGGGCGATACGGGTGGTTTTGCTGGGTTGCATCAGCGTTTCCTTCCCATGATCGCGTCCAGATCCACCTTGGACACGCCGTAGACCGCCATGCCGCCGATGATCAGGATCAGGATCAGCGACAAGGCCGAGCCAAGCGGCCAGTTCTGGCCAAAGGTGAATGCAGTTTCCACGTCATCCGAGATCACGATCACCGCTTGGCCACCCATGATTTTGGATTCCGCCACGGCACCGGCGGCCAGCACAAAAGACAACAGTGATCCCACCACGATGCCGGGTGCGGCCAGGGGCAGGTCAATCTCCCACAAGATGCGCCAGCGCGACGCACCCAGATCTGCTGCAGCTTGCCGCGCATCATCGGGCACCATGGATATGCCCTGGGCCAGCGGGAACAGCATGAAAGGAAAATATACATAGACCAGCCCAAAGATGATCACCGGCACATTATACAGTAGCCCGTCAAAGCCAAAACCGAACCAGGCGCGCATGTGGCCTTCGATCAGGCCGCCTTTCATCAGGGTAAGAACCCAGCCAAACAGGCGGATATTTTCCGACACAAACAGCGTCATCACCACGGCGACAGTCAGCACCAGCGTGAAACGATTGAACACCTTGGCCATGCCATAGGCCAGCGGCCAACTGACAATGAACAAAATAAAGGTCGACACTGCCGCCATGCCCAGCGACCACAGCAGCGATTTGTAATAACCCTGCTCAAAGATCACCGCGAAGGACGAGAAATCCGGCATGTTCAGCACGCTGAATACTTTTTGCGGCATCACCGAAAACAGCGCGATCACCAGCATTGGTGCGATAAAGCTTAGCGCCAGAAGTACCAACAATGGCAGCGCACTGAGGTATCCCAGCCTTCGGTCAATGCGTTCCATGCGCGGCCTCGTGAATAAGATGCGCCGCGTCGGCGTCAAACCCCAGCATAACCTTGTCGCCCGGCTTGCCGGAAAACCGATCCTCGCGCAGTTTTTCAACCGTCAGCATCTGGCCGTTCTCGGCCTCGACCTCGTATTGAACCCGTGATCCCAGCGCGTATTCGGCATGCAGCTTGCCCGTAATGATAAAATCGGCGGTTTCGCCCGCAGGCAGAAAACGCACAAATTCAGGACGCACCATCAGCGTACCCGAGACCCCATGATCAAGATCAAACCCCATGCCCGAAGCGGGGCCGTTGATGTGGATTTCCAGCTCTTTGACAGAAAACCCGGTATCCTTGTTACCGGTGATGTCGAACAGGTTCACCTCGCCCATAAATTCGGCAACAAAACGACTGACTGGGCTGGCATAGATTTCATCCGCCACGTCGATCTGTTCAAACCGGCCCTCTTTCATGATGGCAATGCGGTCGGACATCACCATCGCCTCTTCCAGAGAATGGGTGATATAGACAAATGTCTTGCCAGTGCGAGTGTGCAGATCCTTCAACTCTTTTTCCAACGTCTTGCGCAGGCGGTAATCCAGCGCCGAAAGCGGCTCGTCAAAAAACAGGATTTCCGGGTCAAACGCCAACGCGCGGGCCAAGGCCACCCGCTGCTTTTCGCCGCCCGAACATTGGGTGATGCGCTTGTCGTAAAAATTGCGCGGCAGGCGCAGCGTGTCCAGCAGCTCAAGCGCGCGCTGTTTGCGATCTGCTGCGGATATGCCCTGAATTTTCAGGGGGAATTCAATATTCTGACCGACACTCATATGCGGAAACAAGGCCAGAGACTGAAAAACCATACAGGTCGGGCGTTCGTTGGCCGGGGTTTGGTCAATCCGCTGACCGCGCAACCAAAGCGCTCCTTCGGTGGCTTCGTCCATGCCAACAAGCAGACGGATCAGGGTTGATTTACCGCTTCCTGATGGGCCGACAATTGTCAGAAACTCGCCTTCGGTAATATCCAGATCAATACCGTGAAGGGCGGTGAAGTCACCAAAGCGCTTGACGATCCCGTCAAGTCGAAGAATGGGGTCAGAAGGCATGTGATGTCCTGATGGGGATGAATGGAATTAGGGGACCCCGGCGCCAGGAGCGCCGGAGCCTTTCGCACGTATCAGGAACGACGTGCTTGGGTATAGATATCAATCAGCGTGTCATAAGACGGGATCACCTGATAATCGAGCGAGCGCGCCATTTCTTCGGGCAGGCTGTCGACCTGAATGGCATCCAGTTCGTCGGCGTCGAACTTGGCCATCACCGCCGGATCGCCCATCTGCGCGATCGGGTTATAGGTGCCCTCAGTAAACGCCACTGCCTTGGAAATATCGGGCTGCTGGACAAATTCCAGGAAATCCTCGGCCAGATTGGACGGGTCTGGGTTATTCACAGCCGAGGTCAGCTCGATCCAGACAACGCCACCCTTGCCATCAACAGGGCCAGAGTTTGGCGTGATGCCGCGAATGTTGGTCTGACCGTCAAACCGCGCCGGGGACGCGGTATAGGTGCCGCCGGTGAAATAGGCGTCGATCTCGCCGTTGATCAACGCGGTATTCATCGCCACCAGATCGTCAGTCAGCAACTTGGCCCCGCCAAAAATCTGCTCGGCAACGCCTTTGAACTTGGCTTGTCCTGCTTCGTCCACCGGCTCGAACGGGTTCATGTCGCCAGTCAGGCACATGTGCATAACGTTCCAGTTGTCATAGGTCAGCACGCCATAGCGGTCCTTCATCGCCGGATCGAGGAACAGCTTCCAACCCTGGTCTTCGGCCGTCTTACGGCTGATCTTGTCGGTGTTGACCACAAAGCTGAACGGGCCATAGCGCTGCGGCATACCGATCAGGTTACCGTCATCAGCATAGGCCAGCGGATAAGGTGCTGCGAACTCGGGCAGCATCTTGTCGAAATAGGGGACAAAGCGATCCTTGTTCAGCGGCTTGATCAGCCCGGCAGGGTACAGAACATGCTTGGCCCAGGGCTGGTTAAGGTTGATCAGATCCCAAACGTTAACCTCGCCCGCGCGCAGCTTGTTGATCATGTCGGGGTCCGAGGTGCCGCTTTCGGCGCGCACACTGGCGCCCGGGTTGGCCTTACGGAAGGGGCCAAGCACCTCGTCCGAATTGTAACCTTCCCAGCACAAGATATTCATCTGGTCGTTGCGGGCGGCCAAGGCCATGCTCGCCGGGGTCAGGGCTGCGGCGCCAAGCGCACCAAGGGTGCGTTGTCCAAACTGACGACGTGAAAGTGCCATGCGTGTTCTCCTTGTTGATGACGATCAATTTCATGATTCTATGCCTCCAGCCTAGGAAAAGAGCTTTGGCCCAGCTTGACAGTAAGTCATCAAAGTTTAACAGGCCGCGCTTATAATTCGTGCCGTACAAACAGGCACCAGGTCAAAAAATGTACCAAGCGACACCTGGACCCGTGGGTCAGCCCGCCCTTGGTTTTGAAAATTCGCCACCTTAACCTACAATCAAGTGGACGAATCAGTTGGACGAATTATGAATATTGCCGATGCTTCACCCACAGCCCCAAGGGTTGGACCAGCCAAAGTGCTGGCTGCTGCGGCCAACGGTTCAGTCAACCTGTTCCACAAATACGGCGGCGACTCAGATCAGATATTCGGGCGCGCGGGGCTGCGAATCAACGATATTTCCAGCCCACTGGAAGAACTGAACCTGCAGAAATTCTGCAACCTGTTCGAGGAAGCGGCGCAAAGCACCGGCAATTCCAATATCGGTTTAGAGTTTGGCCAGAACTTTACCCCAAAAAAGCTGGGCATGTTGGGGTTTGCCGCCATCAGCGCGCCCACTTTGGCCGCCGCGCTGCGTACGCTTGAGAAATATTTTCCGGCGCATCAAGATCAGACCAGCTTTGGCCTGATTGCAGATCGCGACATTCTCTGGCTCAGCTATCACATTCTTGATCCGCGCATCGTCAATCGGCGTCAGGACGCGGAATTGTCGTTGGGGGTGTTCTGTAACATCTTCAAACACGCGCTTGGCCCCAATTGGCGACCGCTGGAAATCCGGTTCGAACATAACAAACCTGACGGCCATGATGAACACGAGATGCGCTTTGACGCGCCAATCCAGTTTGGCCGACGCACCAATGCCATCGCGTTTCGGCGCAGCGATCTGGATACGCTGATGCCCGAACAGGACCCCTATCTGGCCTCGGTGGTTGAACCCTTCCTGCAAGGGCGTTGCGATTCCCAGGCCAACCCGCAGGATTTTGCCATGACGGTGCGCAACGAGGTCAAAATGCACCTGGGCGAATCCCTGCCTTCGGTCGCAGATATCTCAAAACTGTTTGGGGTCAGCGAACCGGCGTTCCAAAAACAGCTGCGCGCGCATGGGCTGAATTTCAGCGATGTCGTCAAAGCCGCGCGGCATGAACTGGCGCTGCACTACATCGCAGACCCGAATCTGCCATTGACCGAAATCGCCTATCTTCTTGGCTATTCCGAACTGTCGGCGTTTTCGCGCGCCTTTCGCAACTGGACGGGGATGAGTCCGCAGCGCTATCGTAGGCAGTCTTGATTTCGGCCCTGATTTAGCCTGTGAACAGTCCGCGCCGGTCGTAAACTTCCGCCGCTTCTTCGATGAACGCCGCCATTTGCGGGGCGTCGTAGGTGGTACGCAATGTATCCGCCACGTCCAGAAGCACGGCTTGGTTGCGCGCCCGGCCCGGGCGCAATAATTCGTATATCTGCATCAGATAATCCTGCGGTACGTTGATCAGTTCCGCCGCGCGGTCAAAGTTTTCCGCCAGCTTATCACGGTGTTCAGTGCGGGCGATATCGGCCTGCATGGTCAGCGCATCGGGAGTGATACGCAGGTCCTCCATAACCACATCGCCCTGTTCCAGCGCGGTCAAGCTAAGGTCATCCAGCGATTTCCCGCGCGCGCCGCGCACCAGATCGGCGCGGTTTTCGGCCAGTGGATAATCTTTGGCAGTTAGGGTTTCGCGGCTCATGGGTGATCCCCCTGAAAGGTCAGCTCAATCTCTTGCGGCGGTGCGCCAGTTTCGGTCAACCCGGTCTCGATCG
>JBLINN010000283.1:0-5701 GCA_047639325.1 Paracoccaceae bacterium
CAAAGGTCGCCGCCGCCGGGATGCTGACCGGGTCGACGGTGATGCTGTTGCCTGGCGCGCTGATCATCGACGGGCCGATCCGGTTCGATTTGCAGCCCGTCACCTGGGCCGCCATCGCCTATTACGCGTTGTTTGCCACGGCGGGCGCCTATCTGCTGTATTACCGCATCCTTGCGATGGCGGGCAGTGGCAATCTGATGCTGGTCACACTGCTGATTCCCCCCGTGGCCATCGTGCTGGGGGCTGCCATCTTGGGCGAAGATCTGCGCCCCCAGGCCTATGGCGGATTTGCCCTGCTGGCCCTTGGGTTGCTGGTATTGAACGGCACCCTGTTCAAGTCCCGCTTCAGCCCCTAAAAAGGGAAAAAAGGGATTGCGGCACATGCTTTATACCTCGGGCGACGATTGGCGCGCGGCACCGTGCAAACGGGTGCTGTTTTTTGGCATGTCTGGGCTTGGGAAAACCCATGTCTCCAACATGTTGCGCGCCGCGGGCGACTGGTTTCACTATTCCATCGATTACCGCATCGGCACCCGCTATATGGGCGAATACATCGCCGACAATGCCAAGGCGCAGGCGATGAAAGTGCCGTTTCTGCGGGACCTGCTGCTGTCGGATTCGATCTATATCGGATCGAACCTCAGCTTTGACAATCTCGCCCCTGTCGCGGCCTATCTGGGCAAGCCCGGCAACCCGGCCAAAGGTGGGTTGCAGATAGACGAATATCGCCGCCGCCAGGAACAGTTCCGCATGGCCGAAATCCATGCCCTGCTGGATACCGAATACTTTATCGACCGCGCACAGCGCCTGTATGACTACCCGCATTTCATCTGTGACACTGGCGGGTCGATCTGCGAATGGGTTGATGCCGATAACCCCGACGACCCGGTGCTTAGTGAGCTGGCCAAGCATACGCTGATGATCTGGATCCAGGGCGATGCGGCCCATACCGCCGAACTGGTCCGCCGGTTCGACAAAGCGCCCAAACCAATGTCGTATCAGGCGGAATTCCTGACCCAAGCGTGGGACACATACCTGAACGAAAACAACTGCCTACCGGACGATGTTGACCCCGATACCTTTATCCGCTGGACCTATGCCCAGGCAATGGCGCATCGTCAGCCGCGCTATCAAGCGATGGCCAAATGGGGGATCACCGTGACTGCCGGGCAAATTGCCGGCCTGTCCGATGCCGCCGCTTTTGATGACCTGATCGCCGACACCCTTGAGATGCGGCGCTAAACGCCCTATCTCAACACACTCATTTCCAAACGGAAAATCCCTGACATGCCTATTCGAATCCCCGCCGATCTGCCCGCCTATGACGTTCTGTCACGCGAAGGTGTTATGGTCATGTCCGAGGATCAGGCTGATCGTCAGGATATCCGGCCGCTGCGCATCGCGTTGTTGAATCTGATGCCCAAGAAAATCCAGACAGAAAATCAGTTTTCCCGGCTGATCGGTGCCACGCCGTTGCAGATCGAACTGACCCTGATCCGCATGTCTGACCACCAGGCGCGCAATGCCCCGGCCGATCATATGACCAGCTTTTACCGACCGTTTGAGGATATCAGGGATGAAAAATTCGACGGGCTGATCATCACCGGCGCGCCCATCGAACATCTGGATTTTCAGGACGTGACCTATTGGGACGAACTGCGTCAGGTTTTTGACTGGACCCAGACCAATGTGCATTCCACCTTTGGCGTCTGCTGGGGCGGCATGGCGATGATCAATCATTTCCATGGGGTGAAAAAACACATGCTGGATGCCAAGGCCTTTGGCTGTTTCCCCCATCAGAACCTTGCCCCCGCCTCGCATTATTTACGTGGGTTTTCCGATGTTTGCGTGATCCCGGTCAGCCGTTGGACCGAAATGCGCCAACCCGAAATTGATGGGGTCCCCGGCCTGAACACCCTATTGGGCAGCGATCAGGTTGGCCCCTGTCTGGTGCAGGACAACAACCACCGGGCGCTCTATATCTTTAACCATTTTGAATATGACAGCGACTCGTTGAAGCAGGAATATGACCGCGATGTCGCGACCAATACGCCGATCAATATTCCGGCGAACTATTATCCGGATAACGATCCGTCACGGCCGCCGCAAAACCGCTGGCGATCGCATGCGCATCTGCTTTACGGCAACTGGATCAGCGAAATCTACGAAACCACCCCCTATGACATCCGCAAAATCGGACAGGAAGTCACCGATCTGCGGTCCTGATCCGCAATCCCTTGAAACCGGCGGTGCATTGCGCCTGCCCGCATACCTGCCCATATTGTTAGCAAATCCTAAGGAGAGGCGCCATGGAACTGCCCTTTGACGGCGCGATCAGCAGCTATTTCAACGATTCTGCCCCCGTCGACATTCGCAACGCCATCCGGCGCGCCGAAAAGGGTGACATCCTGAACCCGGATTACCCGCATTCCGAACGCATGGCGCGCAAGGTCTACGAAAAGGAAATTGCGGCGCTTCAGATTGAACTGGTCAAGATGCAGGCTTGGGTGAAATCCAGCGGCGCGCGGGTTGCCATAGTGTTTGAGGGCCGGGATGCCGCCGGAAAAGGTGGCACAATCAAACGGTTGCGTGAAAACCTTAATCCTCGCGGCGCCAAGGTTGTGGCCCTGTCCAAACCATCCGACGCCGAATCCAGCCAATGGTATTTTCAGCGCTATGTCGATCACCTGCCCTCGGGCGGTGAGATCGTGTTTTATGATCGCAGCTGGTACAACCGGGCTGTGGTCGAAAAGGTGTTTGGCTTTTGCACAGATGAGCAACGCGAACGCTTTTTCCGTCAGGTCCGCCCGTTTGAGCAGGCGCTTGCGGGCGATGGCATTCACATGTTCAAATTCTGGCTGAACGTTGGGCGGGCGCAACAGTTACAGCGCTTTCTGGACCGCGAAAGCGATCCGCTAAAACAGTGGAAGCTCAGCTGGATCGACGTCGAAGGCCTCAAAAAATGGGATGCCTATTCCGACGCCATCAAAGACACCTTGACCCGCAGCCAGTCTGACGCCGCCCCCTGGACGGTTATCCGATCAGATGACAAACGCCGTGCGCGTTTGGCGGCGATCCGCACCGTGCTGCACGCCCTAGACTATGACCGCAAAGACGAAAAGGCGATTGGCCGGATCGACACCCAGATCTGCGGTGGCCCGGATATCTGGGATGGTTAAAAAACGCGGCTATCACCACGGCAACCTGCGCCAGGCCCTGATCGAGGCCGCTTTGCAGCTGATCGAGGTTAAAGGCCCCACCGGGTTCACCCTGTCCGAGGCCGCGAAAACCGCCGGTGTCACCCCGGCAGCGGTCTATCGGCATTTTGAGGGGCGCGAGGACCTGATCGCCGAAGCCGCGCTTCAGGGGTTCGAGATGTTCGCCGACCTGATGCAATACGCCTATGACAAGGGCCAGCCATCAGCCCTGGGCGCGTTCGAGGCCACGGGGCGCGCCTATCTGGCCTTTGCCCGCCGCCACCCAGGGCACTATATCGCGATGTTCGAAAGCGGTATTTCCAGCAACCGCACCCCGGAACTGGCCGCGTCCGTCGCCCGGGCGCGCGGCGTTCTGGAAAAGGCAGCGGCAGAACTGTGCGAACATATCCCGCCGGAAAAACGCCCCCCCGCGTCGATGTTTTCCGCCCATATCTGGGCGCTTAGCCACGGGGTGGTCGAACTTTATGCGCGCAACGCCCCCGGCACCGCATCGCCCTTCTCGCCCGAAGATCTGCTGGAAACCGGTATCGGCATCTATCTGCGCGGACTGGGCTTGATCAAAGCGGACAGTTGACGTTATGCGGCAACCCGCGCGGCCACGCGGCGCCCCAGATCATTACTGGGCCGCTCGATCAGCAGATAGGTCAGGAAAGACAGCCCCACGGTCAGCCCATAGACCAGCAGAAAATACGCAAAGGGGTGTTCCAATTCCAGCCCAGCTTGGTGAACGCCAGCAATCACCAGCGGATGCAGCAGGTAGATGCTGTAGCTGACCGATCCCAGAAACAGCATCGGTTTGACCGTCAGCACCGCAACCACCCATTTCGCCCGCACCGCCGAGGCGCAGGTCAGAAGAACCGCCGTTGCCAGGCCGATCACCTCGCCCCTGCCGGAAAACTGCACCAACAGGGCCGCCAAATAGACCAACGCAGCCCCCGATGCGACCCTTGCCAGACGCGGCCCCCGATCATTGTCCAGCTTTTCGCGCAAAAAATAAGTTAGCGCGCCGATGAAAAACCAGTGCCCGCTGGCCACGGGTGACCACTTGATCGCCAACGAGGTGCCCAGGGTTTTCTTGGAAATATAGGCCATCACCCCGGTCAGAACCGCCAAGATCAGAACCGCGCCAAACGTGCGCAACACCGTCTGCACTCGGTGCAGCAGCAATGGCAGGAATGCATACCAGAACACCTCGATCGGGATCGTCCATTCGACCCCCAGAACCGAATTGGCCACCCGGAAATCCAGATAACTGACCATCGCCAAATGCAGCAACAGATTATACATATCGGTGCTGGCATCCAGATCGGCCATCCAATACGAAACCTCGATTCCGGATCGGGCCATTAGCAGGCCGATGATGATCGCCGCCCAGTATAACGGCACAATGCGGAAAATCCGGCGCAGGAAATACGCCCGATAGCTGGGGGCGGCAGTAAAGGTCTTGGCAATGGTAAAGCCAGAAATGACAAAGAAAACATCAACGCCGTATTTCCCGGCACTGGTAATCGCCTCGCCCAGTGGGCCAAATCCGGCAAACGCACCGGTATGCATGACAACCACCATCGTTGCCGCAAAGGCCCGCAGCCCGGTGATAAAATCCGTCGCGCCGTAGACGCGGATAATGCTGGATTGGTAGGTCAAAAGAAGCGCCTATTTCTGCCTGTCCGTCATGGCGTAGCATATGGCTGGCAAATCGAAAACACCCCGCCCCAACCGGCACATATCGGGGCGGGATGGCTGTTCACATTCCCCAAACCTAAGCCTATGGTCACGGCGAACATTCTTTCGGTACCTCAAGGATTACTTCCCCTCGTGTCTCAAAAATGCCGCCACTGTCATTCCTGCAATTCCCTGCCGTTTCTTGACCTTGGATTTGCACCACCCTCAAACAACTACCTGCGTCCCGAAGCGCTGAACACGCCAGAGCTGACCCTGCCTTTGCGCCTGTTTGTCTGCCGCGATTGTCGCCTGGTCCAGACCGAGGATTTCTCGGCGGCCGACGCGCTGTTTGACGCCGATTACGCCTATTTCTCGTCCACATCCCGCAGTTGGGTTGCGCATGCCAAACGCTACAGTGCCGCAATGATCGATCGGTTTTCATTAAACGCTGACAGCCACGTAATGGAACTGGCCTCCAACGACGGCTACCTTCTGCGCAACTTTGTCGCTGCCGGGATCCCCTGTTTAGGGGTCGAACCCACCCACGCCGCCGCCGAAGCCGCGCGCGGTTTGGGGATCAAGGTGGTCGAGGCGTTTTTTGGCGAGGATCTGGCCGCTGACCTGCCCCGCGCCGATTTGATCGCTGGCAATAACGTCTTTGCCCATGTCCCTGACATCAATGACTTTTCCCTTGGTATGGCGCGGTCGCTAAAGGATCAAGGCGTGATCACGCTGGAATTCCCCAGCCTGCTGAATCTGGTGGAAAAGCATCAGTTTGATACCGTCTATCACGAACATTTCTCGTATCTGTCCCTGCTATC
>JBLINN010000284.1:0-5689 GCA_047639325.1 Paracoccaceae bacterium
GGAGTGAGTATTTTAACAAGAAAAAGGTGGAAGCGGGGTTAGTCTGCCGCGTAGCCGATGGTTTGCAGGGCGGTTTTGATCTCGTCCAAAATGACCGGGTCGTCGATGGTGGCTGGCATTTTATAGGGTTTGTTGTCGGCGATCGACACCATGGTGCCGCGCAGGATTTTGCCCGAGCGGGTTTTGGGCAGGCGGTCGACCACCACCGCCAGTTTGAAGGCGGCAACAGGGCCGATTTTCTGGCGCACCAGTTTGACCACTTCGCTGGCCACCTCGGCATGGTCGCGATTGGCGCCGGTGTTGAGGCACAAAAAGCCCACCGGCATTTGGCCTTTGAGTTGATCAGTGACGCCGATCACTGCGCATTCGGCGACATCGGGGTGGGCGGCGAGGACTTCTTCCATACCGCCAGTAGACAGGCGGTGGCCCGCGACGTTGATCACGTCATCGGTGCGCGCCATGATATAGAGGTAGCCATCTGCGTCGATCATGCCCGCATCGCCGGTTTCGTAATAGCCGGGAAAGGTCGAGAGGTAGGATTTGCGAAACCGGTCTTCGGCGTTCCACAGGTTGGGCAGGGTGCCAGGGGGCAGGGGCAGTTTGATGGCGATGGCGCCCATTTCCCCATCGGGCATCTGGTGACCAGCCTCGTCCAGGATTTGCACGTCATAGCCGGGCATCGCCACCGAGGGGCTGCCGATTTTGACCGGCAGCGGTTCGATGCCCATCGGATTGGCGGCGATGGCATAGCCGGTTTCGGTTTGCCACCAGTGGTCGATCACCGGCACGTTCAGGATGTTCTGCGCCCATTCGATGGTATCGGGGTCGGCGCGTTCGCCTGCCAGATACAGGACATTCAGGCAGGACAGATCGTAATCCTTGACCAGCTCGCCCTTTGGATCCTCGCGTTTCACCGCGCGGATGGCGGTGGGGGCGGTGAAGAAGGATTTGACCTTATGTTCGGAAATCACCCGCCAGAAGGTGCCCGCATCGGGGGTGCCGATGGGTTTGCCTTCGAATACGATGGTGGTGTTGCCGTGGATCAGGGGCCCGTAGCAGATATAGGAATGGCCCACGACCCAGCCGACATCGGACGCCGCCCAGAACACATCGCCCGGGTCTACGTTATAGACGTTTTTCATCGTCCAGTTCAGCGCCACCAGATGCCCGGCGGTGGGGCGGATCACGCCTTTGGGCGCGCCGGTGGTGCCGGATGTGTAGAGGATATAGGCGGGGTGATCGCCCTGCACCGGCACGCATTCTGCCGGTTCCACGCCGTATTGAAAGGCGTGCCAGTCGTAATCGTGGCCTTCTTCCAGTTTGGCAACCTCTTGTTCACGCTGGAAAATCACGCAGAAGTCGGGCTTGTGCGTGGCCAGATCAATCGCGCCGTCCACCAGCGGTTTGTAATGTACCACGCGACCGGGCTCCAATCCGCAGGAGGCGGCGATGATCGCCTTGGGGGTGCAATCGTCGATCCGTACCGCCAGTTCATTGGCGGCAAACCCGCCGAACACCACCGAATGCACCGCACCCAGACGCGAACAGGCCAACATCGCCTCAAGCGCTTCGGGGACCATCGGCATATAGATGATGACGCGGTCGCCTTTTTCGACGCCTTTGGCGCGCAACGCCCCGGCGAGCGAGGCGACGCGGGTTAACAGCTCGGCGTAGGAAATCGTGTGTTTGGTGTGGGTGATCGGGCTGTCATAGATGATGGCGGTGCGGTCGCCATTGCCCGCCTCGACATGGCGGTCGATGGCGTTGTAGCAGGTGTTCACCGTGGCATCGGTGAACCATTCATACAGTGGCGCGTTGTCGTCGTTCAGCGCCTTTGTCGGGGCCTTGACCCAATCTATGGCTTGCGCGGCCTCCATCCAAAAGCCTTCGGGATCGTTTTTCCAGCTTTCGTAAACGTCTTTGTATGCCATGGTATATTCCTCCACCAAGTTGGAGATGTGTTAGGCACCACGTGCCTGTCGGGCAAGTCTGTTGCCTGCAACAGCGTCAGTTTATCGCAAAATATTTGCAGGTTTGGGGTGAGGACGCTTGCATAATTTTGCAAACTCGTGAATTAGCGCTGATTTTTCCCAATTCGACCAATTTTTGCAAAACTGCAAAGTTTTGCCGTGCAAACTGACGCAGGGGTAAGAATCGGGGCGCACCAAGTTGGCGGCCCCGCAGATGCGCGGTGGCGGGCGTTAGCCGTATTGCGCCACCGGGGTTCCGGCAATAGCGGCCATATTCAGCAAGCCGCGCGCGGTGATCGACGGGGTGACGATATGGGCGGTGTTGCCCATGCCCATCAGGATTGGCCCCACCTCAAGCCCGTCGGCGCGCATCTTCAGGATGTTGCGCACCCCGCTGGCGGCATCGGCGTGGGCAAAGATCAGCACGTTGGCCTCGCCCTTCATCCGGGAATCGGGGAAAATTCGGTCGCGCAGGTCGGGGTCAAGCGCGCTGTCGACGTTCATTTCGCCCTCGTAGACAAAATCTCGCGGCGCGCTGTCGAGAATGTCGATCGCGGCGCGCAGGCGTTTGCCGGACCCTTCGGCCTGATTGCCAAATTGCGACTGGGCGCAGAGGGCGATTTTGGGGTCCAGGCCAAAACGGCGTACGTGGCGGGCGGCGCCGATGGCGGTTTCGGCCAGGTTTTCCGGGCTGGGCAATTGGTGCACATGAGTGTCGGCGATGAACAGCGGGCCGTTTTCCAGAATCATCAGCGATAAAGACCCTTGAGGTTTCTGGCTGCTGCTGCCCAATACTTGGGTGACGTAGTTCAGATGCCAGTGATATTCGCCAAACGTGCCGCAGATCATGCTGTCGGCTTCGCCCCGGTGCACCATGATCGCGCCGATGGCCGTCGAGTTGGTGCGCATGATGGCCTTGGCCAAATCTGGGGTGACGCCCCGGCGCTGCATCAGCTGGTGATAGCTGTTCCAATAGTCATAGTAACGCGGGTCGTTTTCCGGGTTCACGATCTGAAATTCCCGCCCCGGGCGGATATCTAGCCCCATGCGTTCGCAGCGGGCCTCGATCACCTCGGGGCGGCCGATCAGCACCGGGGTTTCGGTGGTTTCTTCCAGTATAGCCTGCGCCGTGCGCAACACCCGCTCATCTTCGCCCTCGGTAAACACGATGCGGCGCGAAGCGGCAGCGGCGGCTTCGAACACCGGGCGCATCAGCAGGGCAGATTTGAACACAGATTGGTTAAGTTTTTCTCTATAGGCTTCCAGATCGTCAATCGGCCGGGTCGCCACGCCGCTTTCCATTGCGGCGCGGGCCACGGCGGATGACACAACGCCGACAAGGCGCGGGTCGAACGGTTTTGGGATCAGGTAATCAGCGCCAAAGGTCAATTGTTCGCCAGAATAGGCGGCTGCCGCCTCGGCAGATGTGGTGGCGCGGGCCATTTCGGCGATACCGTCGATACAGGCCAGCTGCATCGCGTCGTTAATCTCGGTCGCGCCGACGTCCAGCGCGCCGCGAAAGATGAACGGAAAACACAGCACGTTGTTGACTTGATTGGGGAAATCGCTGCGCCCGGTGGCGATGATCGCGTCCGGGGCGACTGCGCGCACCTCGTCCGGCAAGATTTCGGGGGTTGGGTTGGCCAAGGCAAAAATAATCGGGCGGGAGGCCATTTTCTGCACCATTTCCGCCTTTAAGACGTTTGGCCCGCTAAGCCCCAGAAACAGATCGGCGCCGTCAACCACCTGATCCAGTGTGCGCAGGTCAGTGTCCTGAGCATAGGCGGCTTTTTGTGGGTTCATGTCGATGTCGCGGCCCTGATAGACCAGCCCATGCACGTCGCACAGCCAGACGTTTTTGCGTTTCACCCCCAGTTTCAGCAGCATGTTCAGACAGGCAATGCCCGCCGCGCCGCCACCGGTGCTGACAATCTTGATGTCTTCAAAGGCTTTGCCTGCCACATGCAGCGCGTTTTTCGCCGCTGCGCCGACAACAATCGCGGTGCCGTGCTGATCGTCGTGGAAAACCGGGATGTTCATCCGTTCACGGCAGATTTTTTCAACGATAAAGCAATCGGGGGCTTTGATGTCTTCTAGGTTGATCGCGCCAAAGGAGGGCTCCATCGCGCAGACAATCTCGGCCAGCTTTTCCGGGTCGGGTTGATCCAGTTCGATATCAAAACAGTCGATATTGGCGAATTTTTTGAACAGGACCGCCTTGCCTTCCATTACCGGCTTACTGGCCAGCGGGCCGATATTGCCCAGACCCAGCACGGCGGTGCCGTTGGTAACAACCGCCACCAGATTGGCCCGCGCGGTATAGCGTGCCGCGTCGGCGGGGTTGTTTTTGATTTCCAGACAGGCCTCGGCCACGCCGGGGGAATAGGCGCGGGCCAGGTCACGGCCATTGGCCATTGGCTTGGTCGCGCGAATTTCCAGCTTTCCGGGTTTCGGATGCTCGTGATAAAACAGCGCCGCCTGACGCAGGTTCTGGTTTTCGGTCATCTGAAAAGTCCTCCCGGGATATAGTTTAGTGCTAAACTAGTTTCTCAATGATGAAAACCGGCCATTTTGCGGGCAGAACTGGCCGCCGCCGTCTTGCAAATATTTTAGGTGCCGGTCACTGTTTGCCTGCAACGGAAGGGGTTCCATGTCTGACACCATAGCTGAAATGCGCCTGCCAACGAATGAGTTGCGCGACGATATTCCTTTTTACACCAAAACGCTGGGGATGCGGCTGGATATGATCTTTCCGGCCGATGATCCGCAGGTTGCCGGGTTTTCCGGCCACGGATTGCGGCTGAGGATTGAAAAAGGCGCGCCCGAATCCCCGGGGACGATTCGCATCCTGTCGGATGATCCGGATGGTTTCGCCGACGGCGCGCGCCGCCTTACCGCACCCAATGGCACCAGAATTGAGATCGAGGACATAGACCCGCCGTTGGTGATGCCAGCCACTGAACACGCGTTCATGGTACGTCGCCTTGCCGATCAGGCGCCCTGGGTGATTGGGCGCGCGGGGATGAATTACCGCGATCTGGTGCCGGGGCGATTGGGCGGGGCGATGATTGCCAGCCATATCCGCATTCCGGGCGGTGGGCCGGTGCCGGATATGGTGCATTTCCACAAGGTGGGGTTTCAGCTGATATTCTGTATCCATGGCTGGGTGGATGTGGCGTATGAGGATCAGGGCGAACCGATGCGCCTGCATGCGGGCGATTGCTTTGTCCAGCCGCCGGAAATCCGCCACCGGGTGCTGCAGTCGGGCGATGATGTGCAGGTGATCGAAATCGGTGTTCCGGCTGAACATGTGACCGAAATTGACCACGACATGACCCTGCCAACCCCGCATTTGCGGCCCGAGCGGGAATGGGATGGGCAGCGGTTTGTGTTCAATCAGGGGGCCGGTGCCGAATGGAGCCCGTTCCGCTTGCCGGGGTATGACAGTCGCGACACCACGATTGCCGCCAATACCAAAGGTGTGGCCGGGGTTCAGGTGATCCGGCGCGGGCAGGGTGATCCGGTTTGGACCAGCCATGACAGCGACATTCTGTTCACCTTTGTGATGCAGGGGCAGGTCACGCTGGAAGGGGACGGGCAGGACCTACATGCGCTGGAACCAGGCGATGCCTTTGTGATTCCGCCGGGGATGAAAACCCGGCTATCCGATCCGTCGGATGATATTGAACTGTTAGAGGTGACGTTACCGGGGGTTTTCA
>JBLINN010000285.1:0-5667 GCA_047639325.1 Paracoccaceae bacterium
CATCGCCAGTGCCGAGGCCTGGCTCCTTATCTCTCATATCAGGCGCGTAGTCCGCCTCCTTGCAAGGGAATGAAATCATTCAGTGAGTTTCGAGTCGGACTCTAAGACACTGGCGGCCTACCAAAAAGTGTCCGGCGTTCGACAGTTTTGGGCATCTTGGCATACCTGCCCGTAGCTGCGTCTGGCACCAATGTCGGCTGTGGGCCGGTTGCGGCGGCTTAGGCAAAGGTCCTGCAAAGCCGCCGGTAGCGCCTTTGCAGGTTAGCGGAACTTGATTTTAGACCGCCGCCTTGCGGCTTTCTTCCAGATAAATTTCGCGCAAACGCGGGGCAACCTTACCCGGAGTGCCATCACCCAGCGCGACGCCATCAATTTCCACCACCGGCATCACAAAGGCACTGGCCGAGGTGACAAACGCCTCGTCTGCGTCCTTGGCCTCATCAATCGAGAAATTGCGCTCTTCCACTTCCATCTGCGCTTCGGCGGCGAACCGTAACACAGCGGCGCGGGTGATCCCGTGCAGGATGTCGGTGCTTAGCGCGCGGGTAATGATTTTGCCTCCCTTGACGATATAGGCGTTGTTGGATGTGCCTTCGGTGACAAAACCATCCTCAACCAGCCAAGCATCATCGACTCCGGCCTTTTTGGCCATCATCTTGCCCATCGACGGATACAGCAGCTGCACCGTCTTTATATCGCGCCGCCCCCAGCGGATGTCTTCGATGCTGATAATCTTCATGCCGGTTTTTGCCGCCGGGCTGTCGGCCAGACCGGGCTTGTTCTGGGTGAACAGCACGATGGTCGACGGGGTCTGCTCGGGGTCGGGAAACGCAAAGTCCCGGTCGCCAGGGTTGCCGCGGGTGATCTGCAGATAGACCATGCCGTCTTCGATGCCGTTCACCGCCACCAGCTCGCGGTGAATCGCCAGCAATTCGTCTTTGGTGACCGGGTTGGCCATGTCCAGCTCGCCCAGGGACCGGGCCAGCCGGACCGCATGGCCGTCAAAGTCGATCAGCTTGCCACCCAGAACCGATGTCACCTCATAGACCCCATCGGCCATCAAAAAGCCGCGGTCAAAGATCGATACCTTAGCTTCGGTCTCCGGCAGGTACTCTCCGTTCACATAGACGGTACGCATGGGCTTTCTTCCTTTATCTCAGTTGTCCGTGTCGGGCGGTTGTCAGCCCCACAGCGCGGCTTGCGGCGGATGTACACCCCGGTCGTCAAATGTCAAAGCGTTGTCGCGGTCTTCGGCCAGCAAAAGTGGCCCGTCAAGATCAACCACCATCGCCCCCTGCGCCACCAGCGTGGCGGGCGCCATCGCCAGCGAGCTGCCAACCATACAGCCCACCATTACGCCAAAGCCATGCGCCAGCGCCGCATCGCGCAACGCCAGCGCCTCGGTCAGCCCGCCGGTTTTGTCCAGCTTGATGTTCACCACGTCATATTTACCCCGCAACCCCGCCAGACTAGTACGGTCATGACAGCTCTCGTCCGCGCAAACCGGCACCGGGCGATCCATGCCCAACAACGCGTCATCCTCGCCCGCAGGTAAAGGCTGCTCCACCAGCGCCACACCAAGACGCACCAGATGCGGCGCCAGATCGGCGTAAACATCCGCCGACCAGCCCTCGTTGGCGTCTACGATGATCTTCGGCGATGGCGCCCCGGCGCGCACAGCTTCTAGTCGCGCCATGTCATCCGGCGTGCCCAGCTTGATCTTCAGCAAGGGCCGATGTGCATTCTTCGCCGCCTGCCCCTGCATCGCCTCAGGTGTGTCCAGCGACAAGGTATAGGCGGTAATCTCCGGCCCCGGTTCTGCCAACCCGGCCAATTCCCAAACCCGCTTCCCGGCCCGCTTGGCCTCTAAATCCCACAACGCACAATCCACCGCGTTGCGCGCCGCACCCGCAGGCAACAGGCCTATCAGCGACGACCGGTCAAACACCGCTGGCAGCGCTTCGATCTGCGCCGTCACTGATTCCAACGTCTCGCCGTACCGCGCATAAGGCACACATTCGCCCCAGCCCCGATGCGCGCCATCCTGCAGCCGAACCGTCAACACCTTTGCCTCGGTGCGTGACCCGCGCGAGATGGTAAACACCTGCGCCAGCCGGAACACATCGCGCCCAACCTCTACCTGCATACCACCCGCCCCTTTTTCTTGTTCAAAATACTCTCGTCCCTCTGCCCGAAAGGCAATTGCTAACAATCGCCGATAGGGGAGGCTCCGACAAAAGCCACCGGCACTCCCATCAAATCACAAAGCGGCCAGCGCATCCACCAGCCGGTCCGCCCCGTGACGGAACGGGTCAACCGCGGGCATCCCCATGCGCGTCTCAACCTCGCCCAGATAGGCGGTGGCCTCATCCTCGGTCAGATGCTGCGTGTTCACCGTGATCCCCACCACCTGGCAAGCCGGGTTGGCCACCCGCGCCAGCGGCAGCGCGGTATCGCGCAGGGTTTCCAGCGATGGCAGCGTGTAGTCGGGCAAGCCGCGCATGGTCTTGCGGGTCGGCTCGTGGCTCAGGATCAGCGCGTCAGGCTGGCCACCATGGATCAGCGCCATGGTCACCCCGGAATAAGACACATGAAACAGGCTGCCCTGCCCCTCGATGATGTCCCAGTGATCGGCGTCATTATCCGGCGTCAGATACTCCACTGATCCCGCCATGAAATCGGCAATCACCGCGTCCAGCGGCACACCGTGGCCGGTGATCAGAATGCCGGTCTGACCAGTGGCGCGAAACGTGCTTTTCAGCCCGCGCTTGCGCATCGCGTCATCCAGCGCCAGTGCGGTATACATCTTGCCCACCGAACAATCCGTGCCCACCGCCAGCACCCGCTTGCCGCTGCGCTTTTTGCCATTGGCAATCGGATAGGCATCGGTCGGCACGCGCACGTCATGCAGCGTGCCGCCATGCATTTGCGCCGCCGCCGTCAGGTCACGTTCTTCGCGCAGCAGGTTGTGCAGGCCCGATGCCAGATCATACCCCATCTCAAGCGCCTGAATCAAAATGTCTTTCCAGTCCTGGCCGATCACCCCGCCGCGGTTGGCCACGCCGATCACCAGCGTCTTGGCCCCGGCCTCGCGCGCTTGCGCCAGGGTCATGTCGGTCAGGCCCACATCGGCGCCGCAACCGGGCAGACGGAACTGACCCACGGCATTTTCCGGACGCCAGTCGCGGATACCCTGCGCCACTTTGGCGGCCAACTGATCCGGCGCGTCGCCCAAGAACAAAAGATACGGAGTTTCGATCATTGCGGTGCCCTCATGCTGATTCAGCGCATACCGTAGGATACCACCTTAGAAAGTGTTTCGCGTTATTCACAGTGGAACTGGGTCTTCACGCAAGGTTTTGCGAATTTTTCGGGAAATTGCAGGACAATCGTGCAAGCATCGCGTATCAGGCGAAGATGTCTGCGCCTTGTCAAGGCGCAGAACTGCCCTTGCCACGGGGCAATTGCTGCGCCTGCACAATATGCCTTGCGCGCGCCCGCGCAATTTAATACCCCCTGACACCAGATTATCGCAATATCCTTACCCGAAAGGTACCGCCTCATGAGTTTCCGCGCCCAGCCCACTCCGCCTGCCCGCCCGAACCGTTGCCAGCTGTTTGGCCCCGGATCTCGCCCGGCAATCTTTGAGAAGATGGCGGCCAGTGCGGCGGATGTGATCAACCTGGATCTAGAGGATTCAGTGGCGCCGTCGGACAAGGACAGTGCGCGCGCCAATGTGATCGCGGCGATTTCGGATGTCGACTGGGGCAGCAAAACCCTGTCGGTGCGGATTAACGGGCTGGACACACCGTTCTGGTATCGCGACGTGGTGGACCTGCTGGAACAGGCGGGTGACCGGCTGGATCAAATCATGATCCCCAAAGTGGGCTGTGCGGCGGATATCTATGCGGTTGACGCGCTGGTCAGCGCGGTCGAGGCTGCCAAAGGGCGGACCAAACCGATTGCCTTTGAGGTGATCATCGAAAGTGCTGCTGGCATCGCCCATGTCGAAGAAATCGCGGCGGCCAGCCCACGTTTGCAGGCGATGTCGCTGGGCGCGGCTGATTTTGCCGCCTCGATGGGGATGCAGACCACCGGGATCGGCGGCACGCAGGAAAACTATTACATGCTGCAAGACGGCGCGAAGCATTGGTCTGATCCCTGGCACTGGGCGCAGGCGGCGATTGTTGCTGCTTGCCGCACCCATGGAGTTTTGCCGGTAGACGGCCCGTTTGGCGATTTCTCGGATGACGAAGGGTTTCGGGCACAGGCGCGCCGCTCGGCCACGCTGGGCATGGTTGGCAAATGGGCGATTCACCCCAAGCAGGTGGCGATTTCGAACGAGGTGTTCACCCCATCCGCCGAAGCCGTGGCCGAAGCGCGCGAGATTTTGGCAGCGATGGCAGCGGCCAAAGCCAATGGCGAAGGTGCGACCGTGTATAAGGGGCGGTTGGTGGACATCGCGTCGATCAAACAGGCCGAGGTGATTGTACACCAGTCGGAAATGCTGGCCGGGTGATCCGGGTTCGGCCCGCCAAAAGGCGGGCCACCCACGCCTGTGACCAGGGTTTTGCCTGCTAGCGAAACATCCCCAAAGCCCTGAGACACAAATACAAAATCGCGCCAAAAGCGACCATTGCGCCGCAGACCACATAAAATGCCCAAGGGCTATCCACCCCCGGCATTCCCCCGACATTGATGCCAAGCAATCCGGTGAACAGCCCAAGCGGCAGAAATATCGCCGAGATGATGGCAAGCAACAGCATCCGGCGGTTCATCCGTTCGGCCCGCTGATCCATGATCTGGTCATGCACCACCTGCGCGCGGTCCCGAATTGCATCCAGCTCTTCGCCCAGCCGATTGACCCGGTCGGCCGCCTCGCGGATATGGCCCCGCTCCTTTGAGGTCAGCCAAGGCAAGTCCTCGATTTCAAGTGTGGTCAGCGCGTCCCTTTGTGGCATAATATACCGGCGCAACACGATCGAACTGCGCCGGACATAGGACAGCGATGCGCGGGGGATATCGACGTCGGGATCAAGCACCAGCTCTTCCAGCTCGTCGATCCGTTCGTTCAGCGCGGCGACCGAAGGTTCGGCGCGGTCGGCCAGCCGAAGTGCAAGTTTGGCGACCAGATCGCCTGGGGAAATCGGGCTTTGGCCGCGCTTGATCGATTCTCGCAGATCGGACACAGCCCTTAGCGGGCGCACCCAGATCCCAACAACGCGCCGCTCCTCTATCCAAAGGCGGACGGAGACCATGTCTTCCGGTTCCGCCCCGGGGTTCAAGTTGACCCCGCGCAGGTTCACCAACACGCCTTTTTCGTGAACCGTGCATCTTGGCCTGGTTTCGTCGGCTGTCAGCGCCTCGACGACAAAAGCATCAAGGCCAGACTGCCCCAGAATACCGGTTGTTTCCGCCCCGTCCCGACGAAGATGCAGCCAGACAAAGCCGGGAACCTCCGGATTTGGGCCAGGTGCGGCGGCGTCCTCGGGGGTGATTTGCGTACCGCCGCCAATACCGTCAAGACGATAGGCGAACATGTCCGGCAAACTACCTGACACATCTGCGGCCTCGGGTTCTGTCAACATTTATTCCACATTGGGCACCATATCCTTGGCTGTATCCTTGGCTGTATCCTTGGCTGTATCCTTGGCTGTATCCTTGGCT
>JBLINN010000286.1:0-5647 GCA_047639325.1 Paracoccaceae bacterium
CCTGTAGCGTGACGCGGGCGCTTCTCGCCCTTCCCTCGGTTCAGGCGCGGCACCTCCCCTAAACTGTATCGAAAAAGTCACGCCCCGGAACGCCGTCGCTTTGCCCCTGAAACCATCCCCCGGATCCTCTCCAAAACGCACTGCACCCATCCCCGCCGCACCACAACTGTCTCGCCAATCTCGCCGCCCTCAACCGCCTCCAGCCCCCCGGCCTCCAGCACCCGGCGTTCCTCGGCCCGGGTCATCTGGATCTCGCGCATCTGTTCCGC
Source organism: Paracoccaceae bacterium (assembly GCA_047639325.1). GTDB lineage: Bacteria > Pseudomonadota > Alphaproteobacteria > Rhodobacterales > Rhodobacteraceae > NVQY01. The sequence goes on from JBLINN010000286.1 coordinate 270, forward strand.
CGCCTCGTGCCGCGTCACCAACCGCCCCTTCGCGTCCGACACCAGATGCTCCGGCACCACCATCCCCCGGATCGGGCGTCTACCGGTCAGCGGGTTTCTACGCCCCAACCATTCGTTATCCTGCATCGCCCAAATCCGCTTTACCTCGTCCATCGACACCACCGCCGCGATGTCGCGCCCGTGCCGTGTCAGCACGATCACCTCGCGCGGGTCCTGTGCCCGCGCACATAAATGCCCCAACTGTCCCCGCGCCGCTGATACCGTCACCCGCATCGCCCAATTCCCCCATGTACAAAACCGCAAAACCACCCCCGTAATCTTGTACAAAACGGTAAAAACCCCCTGATATCACCGCGCGCAGCCCCCCGCCGTGATCCCCCTGTTCCCGGCCCGTGACCTGCCCTATACCCTAGCTGAACCAACCCCTAATCCCGGACTTTCCCCATGCCCTGCGCCCTGTGTTCCGCCGATACCCCGTTGATGTTTCACGCTGTTTCCGGCGGCCCTGATGACGCAGGATGCGATATCTGCGCGCTCTGTCAGGCCCAGATTGACGTGCCAACCGACCCCAATCATTGGCGCGGACTGGCCACCGCCATGTGGTCCGAAGACCCCGCGACCCAAGTTTTGGCAGTACAATTGCTAGCAACCCTGACAGATCAAAACTGGGCCCGCGACCTTGCGGATCAGGTGTATCTGGATGACGAAACCCGCGCTTGGGCCGACAATGTTGCGGCCGTTTCCGCCCATAAAGACAGCAATGGCACACCGTTAGCGCGCGGAGATACTGTTTTGCTTATCAAGGACTTACCGGTCAAATGCGGCGGCTTTACCGCCAAGCGCGGCACGGCTGTCCGGGGCATTTCGCTGGTCGCGGACAACCCGGCGCATATCGAGGGGCGGGTCGAGGGCCAGCGCATCGTCATTCTGACCGAGTTCGTCAAAAAACGCTGAAGTTCAGTCACCCATTCGCATATTCGCAAAAGTCTATCTTTCATGTGCCTTTGCCGTTAGCCTGCGGGTTCAATCTGTTTGGGAGGACACAATGAAATCCGCACTTGCCGCCGCCGCATTGGCGTTAACCCTTGCCACCACGGCCTTCGCCGAAGGCAAAACCCACCACGTCGCCGTCCACGTCGACCAGAATGACGCCAAGGTGATGAACATGGCACTGAATAACGTCCAGAACATATCGAAATACTATGAATCCCAAGGGGATAGCGTCGTCATCGAAGTCGTCGCCTACGGCCCTGGACTGATGATGTATGTTGAAGGCAAAAGCCCGGTCGCCGACCGTATTAGCACCATGAGCCTTGAACTGGACAACCTATCCTTCGCCGCTTGTGGCAACACCCATCGCAAGATGAGCGAAAAGGCCGGCAAGAAAATTGCCCTGATGGACGAAGTCGCGGTGGTGCCGTCGGGCGTTGTGCGCTTGATTGAATTGCAGGAAGACGGCTATGCCTATGTGCGTCCCTAAAGGCGTCTAACATGTTGTCAGGCGTGGTTTATCGGCCTGACCCACAGCCCAGTTTCGCCCCGTGGCGGGGGCCCTAGGGGTATTCCGGGCGCGATTGATCCACGCCATTTTCGGACGCCGCTAACGTGGCCATATAGGCTATGACCGCCAAGGCGAACCCAATCCAACTGCCAAAAACGTACCAAACCAGCGCCATCCATACACCGCCGTCAAAGCCCAGTAGGCTTACAAGCGCGCAGGTAAAACCGGTGAAAAGTGAGATTAAAAGATATGCCAACAAGGTACCCGTTCCTTTCTCGGTCGAAGGGTTGGGTTGAGCGTACTGAGAGCCTGGCGTTTCAATGCGCTGAAATTGTGGCAGGCATTGGGAGTTTTTAACTGAATTGTCACAAATGCCGCCGGTATTTGCACCATAAGCCAGTGATTGAAGAACGGTTTGCATGATTAGTCGCGCCTTTGGTTGACCCGTTGAAGATAAGGCACCGTCCCGTCCGGCCCGTGCCCTGTTTGCAAGAGCGTTGCATGAGAACCTTACCAAGATCCTAATTTTTCAGATCAGAAGCGATTAGCATCGCAAAAATAACCCGGCATTCGAGACATTCACCGCGGTTGTATGATCGAAATCAAGGAAACACAATTCCCATTGCGATATGTGGTTGGCGAAACCACTCAATTGGGAGAGTCCCATGCTGCGACTTGCATCGATATTGTACACGCTGATTTCCACGACATTGGCCGGCACCGGCGTGATCGCCGTGTTGGTTGCCGGGCATGACACGCTGGTGCCCATCCTGATTGCTGCTGGGGTGGGGGCGGTTGTTGCCTTGCCGATCAGCTGGGCCGTCGCCAAAGGCCTGTATGGAGACCCGGCTGCCGGTTAAAGTAACCTGTTAAGGTTACGCGTTAAGATAGGCGCGCAGGGTTGCGGTGAATTCCTGCGGCTTTTCTGCATGCAGCCAATGGCCTGCACCGGGCAGTTTTACAAAGCGGGCGCGGGGGAACAGCGCGCGAATAAGGGGCCGGTGCTCGGGGCCGACATAGTCCGATTCGCCACCAGTCAGGAACAGCGTGGGGTCCGGCCATTGGGCGTCGATCTGCGGGAAATCCATGATCAGCGGCATTTCAGCGGCCAATGTATCAAGGTTCAGCCGCCAACGTCGGCCCACGATGTCCAGTGATTGGGTGAAAAAGCTTTGCAGGGCCTTGTCGACCCCAAACGCCTCGAGCTGGGCCGCGGCGTCTGATCGACGCTCGACGCGGGTCAGGTCGACGGCGCGCATCGCCTCGATAAACTGTATCTGGGAATGGCCATAGGCCGCCGGGGCAATGTCAGCCACGGTCAGGCGGCGCACGCAGTCAGGGTGGCGCAGGGCCAGCATCATCGCCGCTTTGCCGCCCATGGAATGGCCCACAACATCCGCCGTGCCGCCGATGTCGCAGATCACTTCGGCCAGGTCGTCAGCCATGTCTTCGTAGCGGTGGCTGCTGGTCCAGGGGCTGTCGCCGTGGTTGCGCATGTCCACGGCCACCACTTGGCGTTCGTCCGACAGGCGCTTGGCGATCACCCCCCAATTGCGGGCAGATCCGTAAAGCCCATGCGCAATCAACAGCGGCGGGTGGGCGGTGGCGGCGCCATGGGTGATCCGGTTCAGCATGGGGGTGGTGATATCAACCTCGGCCCAGCAGGACCAGCCCATTGAGGCCACTGGAATGGCATTGTAAAGAAGGGTCATGACAGACCAGATATCCATCGAAGACCAGATCCAGACGATCATGGCGCTGTTGCGCGAAAAGCTGGGGGTTCGCGGCGCCGACCTACCCGCCGCCTTGCGCCGGGCGCGCTATCGCTTGCCGCGTCGGGTCTACCGGCAGGCCGCGACATTGGTAGGGGCCGAGCCATTGGTCGGGCATCCAAAGCTAAGCCTGACGCTGGACCACGCGGCCCTGGCAGCGGCGGCAGCGGGGGTGCAGACGCATCTGCAGTCGATCGACGTGACCGACCGGCGCAAGGGTTGGTTGCTGGGGATGCTGGGGGGCTTGTCGTTCAACCTGATCCTGGCGTTTACGTTGCTGATCGTGGTGCTGATTTGGCGCGGGTTTTTGTAAGCGGCGCCGCCGATGGAACCGCCGATGGAACCGCCGACAACGCGTCGCGATAGATCAGGGTGACGGTAGCAAAGCTGACATATAACAGCAGGTACCATGACCCCATTTTTGACAGATGCACCCAATTGAATCCAACCTGCCCGGCATAGACCCAAGTGCCAGTATTTGTGCCCACATTCTCGGCCAACCACAAAAAGAAACTGGATAGAAACGCCGCCAGTGGCAGCGGCATCCAATAGGTCGCAGAGCCGATGCGAAACCAGATCCGGGTGCGGATAAACAGCACGAAACTGGCGGCAAACAGCCCAAGGCGGATGTCCGGCAGATAGTGGTGGGAAAAGAAGTTCACATAGATCGCCGCCGCCAGCACAAGGGTCATCCAATAGGGCGGGTAGGGGGCAAACCGCATCTCAAATATCCGGATCACCCGCGCCATATAAGACCCGACAGCGGCATACATGAACCCGGAAAACAGCGGCACCCCGGCCAGTTTCAACAGGCCCGGTTCGGGATAGGCCCAACTGCCGGCGCTGACTTTGAACAGCTCCATCGCGGTGCCGGTCAGATGAAACAGCGCAATCACCCGCACCTCGCGCCAGCTTTCCAGGCGCAGCCACACAAACCCTACCTGCAGGGCCAGCGCATAAAGAAACAGCGCGTCATAGCGCGCGACGGCCCATGTCGGCTGCCAGATCGCGGCGCTGACGATCAGACCGCCCAGCATCAAAATGCCAAACAGGCAGGCCCAGCCCTGTTTCAGCACGAACATCACAAACTCGGCAACAGTATGGGGCAGCCGGGCGCGCATCCGGTCGCCCAGCAGACGTTCGAGATGGCGGGTTTGGTCTGGGAGTGGGCTTGGGTCTGTCATGGGGGCATGAAACCGCCTGAGAGCGGAATTGTCCAGCCAGCGGGCTATTTCCGCGGTTTTCCCGGGGCGCGGGTTGGGGTAGCTTGAACATAGTTCAAAAAGGAAGCCGCAGATGTCGGAAAAGACTGAACAGCGCAAGGCTGCGTTGCACGACAAGCTGATAGAGGCGGCAGAGGTCCGGATTGAACGGGACGGGCTGCAGGCCTTGCGGGCGCGGGATTTGGCGGCGGATGCGGGGTGTTCGCTGGGCGCGATCTATAACGTGTTTGACGATCTCAACGCCATTGTGATGGCGGTGAATGGCCGGACGTTTCGTAAACTTGGTGCCAGCGTCGCCGCGTCGATCACTGGGGCCGAGGCGCTGTCGCCCAATGACCGCCTGATCCGGATGAGCAACGCCTATCTGCATTTTGCATCCCAGCACAACGCGCTGTGGCGGGCGTTGTTTGATCTGCAGATGTCGACAGAAGGGACAGTTCCGACGTGGTATTTGCAGGCGTTGAACGGGCTGTTTCAACATATCGCCGCGCCGCTGGCGGAACTTTTCCCCGACAAAAGTGCAAGTGATCTGGATCTGATGACCCGCGCGTTATTCTCATCTGTGCATGGGATTGTGCTGTTGGGGCTGGAAAAACGGATATCCGGGGTTCCGATTGATCGGATTGAAAACATGATTGCCCAGGTGCTGAACGAAATCGGAAACAAATAATTTCTTGAACGCCGTTCATTTATATTTTGAACACCGTTCAAACATGCTGTATATCGGCAGTGTACGATGTTCACACATGGAGGTGAAGATGCTTGGAACCCTAAGCGGGTTGGTTTTGGCTGGCCAACGATTGTCGGGTGTGATTCTGTTTCGGTATCTGATTTGGAGGATGAGATATGGCGGGCAAATCACCATTGCAGGCAACGGCGTCG
>JBLINN010000287.1:0-5617 GCA_047639325.1 Paracoccaceae bacterium
CGGGATATGATCCTAACCCAGCGGTTTCGCGGGCCGGGGAAACGGAAAATTTCAAATTTTCCGGCCCGATTTCTTTGAAAGAAATCGGCTAGCTCGGTCGGCGGCACCGCCTGCCCACAGGACAGGCCAAACAAAACCAGCGGCCCGGAACGGACCTCCATTTCCTTAGCAATTCCCTTAGCAATCAAACGAAAACGACCCAGCGTAGACACGCCGGGACGCTTCATCAACCATCAACCCGCTGCTTACTTCAGCTTGTTCACCTTCATCATCTTCATCACCATTTTCTCGTAAAACGGCTCGCTCACACCTTTGCGGATCTTGCGGATGAAATACCACTCGAACGCCAGCTTGGCCCAGTGAACCCACTTGCCTTCGGACGACCAGTTAACATTGCGCGGCGGGTTTTGCGGCATTGCCAGAAACGCCATGCCACGATCGCCGAAATCCGCCAGACACAACGCGTTCCAGCTGGGCAGCTCGTTTGGCTCTTTGCCCGCCATCACCCGAGGCAGGTTATGCGCCGTCGCCGTCACCATGCTTTCAATCATGAACCCGGTCTTGGGCACACCTGTCGGCACCGGCGTCACCACCGGCGGCGCGATGGCGATACAGACGCCAATGGCAAAGATGTCAGGGTATTTAGGATTGCGCTGATGCTCATCGACAATGATAAACCCGCGCGGGTTGACCAAGCCTTCGATCCCCATCACCGCCGGAATACCGCGGAACGCCGGCAGCATCATCGCGTAATCAAACGCCACTTCGTGCTTTTTCTTCTCCGCCCCGTCTTCGTCCACCTCGGTGACGTGCACGGCCTTTTCTTCGAACTTGTCGACCTTGGCATTGACGATCCATTTGATATCCCGGTCACGCATCACGCTTTCCAGCATACCCTTGGTATCGCCAACCCCGCCCAGGCCCAGATGCCCGACATAAGGTTCCGAGGTGACAAAGGTCATCGGCACCTTGTCGCGGATCTTGCGACGCCGCAGATCGGTGTCGATGGTCATCGCATATTCGTAAGCCGGGCCAAAACAGGACGCGCCCTGAACCGCGCCCACCACAATGGGGCCGGGATTGGCGCAGAAGTCTTCCCAGCAATTGCCGGATTCTTCCGCGTGCTCAATATGACAAACCGACCGGGTGAACCCCTCGGGGCCAAAGCCCTCGATCTCGTCAAACGCCAACTCTGGCCCGGTGGCGATCACCAGATAGTCATAGCTGACCACTTTACCGCTCTCTAGCGTGATGGTCTTGGCCTCGGGGTCCAGCTTGGTCGCGCCGTCGCAGATAAACTCGATGCCGCGCCGCTGCATTACTGGGGCCAGATCGACAGTAATGTCTTTCTTCTTGCGCCAGCCAACACCAGCCCAGGGGTTGGACGGGGTGAATTGGAAAAACGGCTTGTTGGAAACCACCGTGATCTTGTCACTAGAGCTTAGCGTCTCTTTCAGCTCGTAGGCCTGGATCGTTCCGCCCAGACCTGCTCCTAATACAACAACATGTGCCATGCTCTTCATTCCTCCCCTAGGGGCGGGCCTACCCGCCGGATATCGCGACCAATGCCGGGTTGCTCGCCCTCAAGCGCGGCCTTATCTGCACAGGATAAAAGCCCGGGCCCTAAAAACAAGACAGGCTGGCTGCGACATATCGCGTTAGGTGAATGTATGTTTTCAGCCTGTCATCCGGGCCTGAATCCATCAATCAAAACAGTGATTAACCGCCCGCCTTCTTCCTGCAAATCAAAGCCGCGATTTTCCAAAGACCAGCGCGTCGCCAAGCCTTGGATCGTCGCCAGAATCAGGGTTGCAATGTCTTCGGCATCGGTATCCTCGCCCAACTGCCCAGACACTTGTGCCCGCCGGATCAACCCCGAAAACCCGGCCCGGCGGTTGGCCATCACGGTTTCGAAATGCCGACGCAGCGGCTCATTTTCGGCGTGTAACTCGCGCGAGAACAAAATCGCGGGCAGCGCCGGGGTCTGCTTGATCTGCCCCAGATGCCGGGTGATCAGCGCGTGCAATTCCGCCAGCGGATCACCGGTGCCGCTGTCCATATCCTGCATCGCCATACGCTGGGCAATCATCTCGCCCACCGCCAACCAGATATCAGCCTTGGTGGGGAAATGCCGGAAGATCGCCGGTTGGCTGATGCCAATCGCGTCCGCCAATTGTTGTGTTGTCACCCGGTCCGGCCCGTGTTCGCCTGCCAGCCGGATCGCCGTCTGGACGATCTCGGCCTTGCGGTCGGATGCAGATTTACGCTGATTGGCCACGTCGGATCCTATTCTTCCTTATCTGCCCCTTCGATCCCCAGACGATACCCGGCATGACAGCCGGTGCAACGGTCCAGTATCGTGCCCAATTCACCCAGAACCACCATCGGATCATCGGTACCCTGCGCTGTTGTCGCCAGCGCATCAAAAGCTTTGTGGGTGCCCATGCCCAGCGTCATGAACTCAAGTGGCAGCTTGCCCAACAATGCAGCAGCCTCGGCCTCGGCTGCCGCCATGCCTGCGGCAGTGGCCGCCGTGCTGACGGCCTGCATGTCGCCTGCAACCGATGCCTGCAGGACAGTTTGCACCGTTTCCAGCAACCCGCGCATCTCTGCCAGAACCAGATTACGTTCGTCAGGCAGCAGCAACACGGCGGTGCGCCCGTCTGCGTGCGGTTCGACATTGCCCTTCACCACAAAGAAAAATCCCACCGCCAACAGCCCTGCCGCCAGAACCACACTGATCGTCCAACACATCCAACATCTGCGTTTCATGCTATCTCTCCCTGATTTCATTAGTTAGTGATGACTTACTAACTAAACTTAAACAAGTCTACAGCATTCATTTTTTTGGGTTGTATCTTCACAATTTCTGCGGCTAATCTGCCAACATGTCACAGCAGTCGCATATCCCATTGCCATTCACGGCCGCGCGCATCGCTGGCCGGATCGAACTGCTGCTTCTAAGCCGCCTCTGAGCGTGCCTTCGGCGCGACCGCTCAGAGGAGGCAGCCTGCGCCACCGCTTTTTTCAGACCGGCTTTAGACAGGCAAAAAGAGATACCCAAAATGACAAATTCTGACACCAAAAATCGCGTCTTGATCTTCGACACCACCTTGCGTGACGGCGAACAAAGCCCGGGCGCAACCATGACTCATGATGAAAAGCTGGAAATCGCCGGATTGCTGGATGACATGGGCGTCGACATCATCGAGGCCGGGTTTCCCATCGCCTCCGAAGGCGATTTCAAGGCGGTGGCCGGCATTGCCGCCAACGCGCAAAACAGCGTGATCTGCGGCCTTGCCCGCGCCAATCTGGGCGATATCGACCGCTGCTGGGAGGCGGTGAAACACGCCGCTCGCCCCCGCATCCACACGTTTATCGGCACATCACCGCTGCACCGCGCCATTCCAAACCTGACCATGGACGAAATGGCAGACCGGATTGCTGAGACCGTCAGCCATGCGCGCAACCTGTGTGACAATGTGCAATGGTCGCCAATGGATGCTACCCGCACGGAATGGGATTACCTGTGCCGGGTGATCGAGATTGCGATCAAGGCGGGCGCCAGCACCATCAACATCCCCGACACGGTAGGCTATACCGCCCCGGTGGAATCCGCAGACCTGATCCGCAACCTGATCGCCACTGTTCCCGGCGCCGACGAGGTGGTGTTTGCCACCCATTGCCACAATGACCTTGGCATGGCCACGGCCAACTCGCTGGCCGCCGTTGCAGGCGGGGCACGTCAGATCGAATGTACGATCAATGGGCTGGGCGAACGTGCTGGCAATACCGCGCTGGAAGAGGTGGTGATGGCGCTGAAAGTGCGCAATGACATCATGCCGTGGACCACCGGGATTGATACGCGCAAAATCATGCAGATATCGCAGCGGGTGGCGACGGTTTCAGGCTTTGCGGTACAGTTCAACAAGGCGATTGTCGGCAAGAACGCCTTTGCCCATGAAAGCGGTATCCACCAGGACGGCATGCTGAAAAACGCCGAAACCTTCGAGATTATGCGCCCCGAGGATGTAGGCCTGTCAGAAACCAACATCGTGATGGGCAAGCATTCAGGCCGGGCCGCGTTGCGCTCGAAACTCAAGGATCTTGGGTTCGAGATGGGCGACAACCAGCTGAAGGACGTGTTTGTGCGGTTCAAGGAACTGGCGGATCGCAAAAAGGAAGTGTTCGACGACGATCTTGTGGCGTTGATGCGGGTCGGGGAAGACCCGGAAAATGACCGGCTGAAGATCAAGTCGCTGCGCGTGGTCTGCGGCACCGATGGGCCGCAACAGGCCGATCTGGTGATGGAGGTCGACGGCGCAGAGCACAGCACCAGCCAAACCGGCGACGGCCCGGTGGATGCCACGTTCAATGCGGTTAGGGCGCTGTTCCCGCATCACGCGAAACTGCAGCTTTATCAGGTGCATGCGGTGACCGAAGGCACGGACGCCCAGGCCACCGTGTCGGTGCGCATGGAAGAAGACGGGCGTATTGTTACGGGCCAGTCGGCGGATACCGATACTGTCGTGGCCAGCGCCAAAGCCTATGTGAACGCCCTGAACCGGCTGATCGTGCGCCGCGAAAAATCCGCCCCCGGCGAGGACACACGCGAAATCAACTACAAGGATGTAACATAAGCCCTGACCATCACAACCACCACCGTAGGGTGTGCATTTTGCGCACCATTCGCTTGCGCAAAGGTGCGCTGAAAGCACACCCTACGGTGGTGTTACCGCGTTACCGGCCTGTCGCCCATCAGGCCCGGATCCACCGCGCCTGCATAGACATAGTTGCTGAAATCCACCCCCAGCCGCTTGCACATCGCCTCTGACGCCGGGTTGTCAGATTTCACCCCGCTGGAAAAACCGCGCGCGCCGTGGCGGCCGGCCATGTCCAGAACCACCTGCGCCCCAACCCAGCAGGCCAGCCTTTGGCCGCGCCAGCTTTCGTCGGTGGCCAGCATCCCCCAGAAAGCCTCATCCGCGTGCGGCCCGTCCGGGTGATAGGCCATAAAGGCACCGCCACTGGCGATCACCTGGCCATCGGGTGTTTCGACATAGGCCACCACCCCTTTGGGACCGACGCCCCGCATCGCGGCCCCCGGTGGTGGCATCACGCCAGAAGCGACCGACATCCGACTGATTGCGTGGATCACAGCATCCGGGGTCTCGGGCCCCGTCCGTTTCAATAGCAGCCAGAGGGTGCCTCATATTCAGACAGGAATGCAGCGGAAGCTTGCAGCGCGCTGTTGCGTCCCCAAAGCTGATTCCAGACCACCGATTGCAGCCCCGCCGCCTGATAGAGTTCGGCGTAAGCCTCGGCATTTTCACGCGTTGTGAAATGGCAACTGGCATAGCCCAGCAACCGGGTCAGGCTGATCACCAGATCAGCCGCACCGTCGTATTCGCCGCCAACAGACACCGTCCGGGCCTGAAAACAAAACCGAGGGTCAGCCCCAACCAAGGACCACAACGCATTCGCCCGCTGCATCATCACTTGCTGCTCGGACGAGCCATAAATGATATCCGTCATGCCATCCCTCTGTTGGTAGTGCCCCGTAGGGAGTGCATTTTGCGCACCATTTGGCGGCGTAAAGGTGCGCTGAAAGCACACC
>JBLINN010000288.1:0-5612 GCA_047639325.1 Paracoccaceae bacterium
GAAAAAATTCAATTCCCTTATGTGTCTGGGCCGACCACGCTGTTATGCAAGACACCAATTTCAACGATCTCGCTTTCGACTACGTCTCCGGGCAGGCAGTAGCGCGTTGCGGGGGTCAAGCCTGGCGCGGGAGACCAGTTGCCGCCTAACTCTTTGTCGGTCGACCAGGCCGTGCCTGCGGGCGTTCCCGTCAGAATGACCATGCCAGGTTTAAGTGTGAAGTTAACCGAGAAGAAATGGATCAGTTCCGCGCAGCTCCAGATCATATCGGCCGTGCTGGTTTGCTGACGCAATTCGCCGTTGATCCGAGTGCGTAGTGTGAGCGCTTGAGGATCGGGCAGTTCGTCGACGGTGACGATGACGGGACCAAGAGGCAGACTTGTGTCAAAAGCCTTGCCGCGCCCCAATTCATACCAAGTGAATCCCTCCGGCGTCCTTCGCACCTGCCGATCGCGGGCGGTCGCATCATTAGCGACAGTATAGCCGAAGACATGATCTAGCGCCTGATGCACCGGAATATGGCGGCCGGGTTTCCCAATGACTACGGCCAGTTCTGTTTCCAGATCCAGCTTTTGCGTCAGTTTGGGATCGCAGACGATACTTTCTCCGGGTCCGATCACACAATCGGATGTCTTGACGAAGAATTCGGGTTCCTTGCCACTGAGCGGGGTATTTAGCTTTTCCGCATTGTGAGCGTGATAGTTGCTGCCCGCGCAGAGTACGGTCGAGGGCACCACAGGCTCCAGCAAATGTATGCGCTTCAACTCATGCCGATCCGTTTCAGCCGCATCGGACATCATCCGACGCGCCTCGCCAAGCGCCGCGGCGCCCCCCGAAATAAAGGCCGTCATGTCCGGAAAGGCTCCCGTCGAAAGGTCAATTACCGTGTCACCATCCAGCACGCCAAACCGTGCAGCACCGTCCAATTCGAACCGACATATACGCATTGAAGTCCTCCTTTATCGTGACAGAAAAGCGGCGGTCAGAATAACCCCAAGTCCCGCAACGCCAAGGCGAAGATACTTATCGGGTACAAGTTGCGTCAGCCGCGCGCCCATATAGCCGCCCGCCAATGCGCCAGCCAGAACCGTTCCGGCTGCGACCCAGTCGATCAGACCCGAAAAGGCCAGCGGTATCACCGCAACTGTGTTCATGCTGAAAGCGAAAAGGTTCTTGGTGGCATTCGCTTTTCGCATGCCCATGCCCGCCAGCGACAGCACTGCTAGCAAAATAAACCCGTAGCCTGCGCCGAAGTAGCCGCCGTAGATGCCAGTCACGAAGAGCAATATCCCTGTGACCGATTGCAGGCGATCGCCTGGAAAAAGGCGCTTCATGATATCGGTCAGGCGGTTGCCCAGTAGGATTGCGATTACCGCAATGATCAGCAGCACAGGTATGACTGCCAGGAATGCCTTTTCGGACGACCAGATCAGCGCCATGGCTCCGCAGAAGGCGCCTAACAGTGCAGGTAGCATCTGCCTTACAAGCCCGCGTATATTGTCCAGTAACTCGTGCCGAAGCACCCATATTGCGGGCAGTTGAGACGGCCAGACGGCGGCGGTGCCCGTCGCATTGGCGGCCAGCGGTGGTAGCCCTGCGGCCAGTAGCATCGGAAAAATGAAAAGTTTGGCGCCGCCCGCCGCGGCGTTCACGATACCACCCAAAACTCCTGCGGCCAGGAATAGCGCAAACTGAGCTGTCATCCATGCGGCGGCTTTTTAAGCACGGCATCAGGCAGACTTGTCGCGGTCAGCGCGAAATGTTGAGCTGTCAGCTCGCAGGCACGGCCAGCCTCACGCGACAGCACGGCGTCTGAAATCGCCTGGTGTTCGGCATCGAGGTCGCGCTGTCCCAGTTTTTGATAGACTGATGCGCGGCGATAGCGCGCGCATTGATCATGTAGGCTGGCGCGCACCTTCAAAAGCCATTTGGAGCCACAGGCCGCGACCATTGCGGAATGAAAGGCCGTGTTGGCATCTTCCCAGGCATCGGGAACACCGTAAGTGATCTGAGCCAGCGCCGCGTCCTGTTTGCGCATAAGATAGCTTGCCGCGACCACCTTGGATTCCCATTCCGTATCGCCTTTGGCGATCGAGAGCCGCAACGCGGCCAACTCGATTTCAGTACGGGCGATGTTCAGATCCTGGAATTCGATCAGATTAAGTGGCGCGACGGTAAATCCACGATTTCCTTCTGCGATCACCAATTGGTCGGTGGCAAGCATCTGCAATGCTTCGCGCAGTGGAGTCGGACCCACTTCGTAAAGCGTTTTCAGCTTTTCGATCCGCAACCGCTCTCCGGGGGGGCGTACACCGCTAATAATGTCGACGCGCAGCGCCCGATGGGCGGCCTGGGCAAGCGTCTCGCCGGCATCCAGCGTCAAGCCAGTAGCGGTGGCGTTGATCAGGAGGTTGAGGTCACTCAAAGGCGTTTCCTAATTTGCTGCTTGGGCGCTACTTGACAGATTTATTTCAATATTGACAGACTTGATTCTATATGTAATCCAATTTTATCGATAAAATGGAGTTGTGTCGAGAAAATGAAACTGGTCACGTTTAGAAGTGGTGGGAAAATCGGTGCTGGCTTTGTTGACGGCAAGCAGATCGTGGTCTGTGCCGAAGGCGAGGATGCGGCCTATGCTGTGCGCTCCCTGATCGAAACTGGACCGGAGGGTATCCAGGATTGGGCCGCGAAAGGCGCAAACGCAGAGCGCGTTGCGTTGGCGGATGTAACACTGCTGGCTCCAATTCCTGAACCGCGCCGTGATGTGTTTTGCGTTGGAAAAAACTACTTTGCACATGCCAACGAGTTTCACTCCAGCGGATTTGATTCCAGCGGGAAGGAAGCTGTGCCAAGCGCACCGATCATCTTTACCAAGGCCACAACAAGTATTGTAGGACCGGACGCCGTGGTGCGCGGATCGCTCGACCCGACGCAGACCGTGGACTACGAGGGCGAGCTTGGTGTCATCCTTGGCACGCGCGCTTTCCAGGTGCCCAAGGATAAGGCCTATGATCAGGTTTTCGGCTATGTGGTCATGAACGATGTCACCTCGCGCGAATTGCAGCGTCATCACAACCAGTGGGTCATCGGAAAGGGCATCGATACATTCTGCCCGATGGGACCTTACATTGTGACGGCAGATGAGGTCGGAGATGTAACCAAGCTGGTGCTTGAGACCGAAATCAATAGCGAACCTCGCCAGAAAGCATCGGTCGCCGATCTGATTTTCGATATTCCTACTCTGATCGAGACGATGTCCGCGACCATGACTCTTTTGCCTGGCGATATCATCGCCACGGGCACCCCCGATGGGGTTGGCATCGGCTTCAAGCCGCCCAAATATCTCGCCAAGGGTGATCGTATGAGTGTGCGCATCACCGGGCTTGGAGAGTTGAACAACACGATTGGCTGACACTCAATCCGGCCAGACCGGTTTAGACTGATGGAAAATTCCAGGGAGGATACAACCATGAAGACATCAATGACCCTTGCCGCAGCAGCGGCGTTCGCGGGACTAACTGCTGCACCGCTTGCAGCACAAGAGGCCTACTTCGCGGGAAAAAGCATCGACGTGATCGTGCCCTTCGGCCCGGGCGGCGCGACTTTCGTTTCAGCCAAGTTTCTTGAGCCCTATTTCGAAAAGCATCTGCCAGGCAATCCCGAGATAAACGTTATCGACCGGCCCGGTGGAGGGTCGATCCTGGGGGCCAACTGGTTTGAACAGAACGCCAACTCGGACGGCACCACGATCCTGTTCACCACGTCATCGACGGCTAACCCCTTCGTGCTTGGACAAGAGGGCGTGGAATACAAACTGGCGGATTATCGCGTCGCCTACAGCCATCCGTTCAGTGCAGTGGCCTATGTGTCGCCTTCGACAGGGGTGACCAGTGCCGCTGACATTAAAAGCTCCAACGTTCCGCTGATCTATGGTGGTATCGCCGCCGCAGCATCTGACTTGCCGGGCCTGTTGTCCTTCGAGGTTCTGGGGGTTGATGTGAAATCGGTGCTTGGTTTTAATGGACGCGGTCCGGTGCGGCTTGCGTTCGAACAGGGCGAAGTGAACATCGACTATCAGTTCACACCGGTCTACCTAACCCAGGTCGTCCCGTCCGTTGAGGCCGGCACAGCCGTTCCGCTTTGGACCGGTGGCGCCGCAGATGCTGACGGCAATCTGACGCAGCGCGATCCGATCGCGCCAGAATTGCCATCGGTCTACGAGGTCTATGAAGAGCTGAACGGTAAGGCACCTGAAGGTATTGAGTGGGAAGCGTTCCAGGGCGTCGCTTCGGTTACCTATGCCTACGGCCTGACTGGCTACATGAAGCCCGACACCCCGCAGGAGGTCTTGGACATTTTCGCCAAGGCCGTGGCCGACATCAACGCCGACCCTGAGTTTCAGGCCGAAAGCCAGAAAGTCACCAACGGCGCGCGGCTAAGTGCGGGTCCGGCGACGGAAAACGCGATCAAAGCAGCTCTGTCACCTTCTGACGAAGTGCGCACCTATCTCAAGGAGCTGCTGTCGACAAAGTTCGGCGTGAAGTTCTGATGAACCTTCGGGGTGGCCGGCTTATGCTCGGCCACCCCTCTTCATGACAAAAGGCGGCTTTGTCGTTTGATGTCTGCTTGAAAAGGCACCTCTCTTAATGCTGGAACACGTGTTTTCCGCGCTCGACGCCCTGCTGGACCCGATCCGACTTTTGGCGTTGTTTGCCGGTATGTTTGTGGGCATGGTTTTTGGCATGTTGCCCGGCCTTGGAGGTGTTGCAGCCGTTTCGATCCTGTTGCCGTTCATCTATTACCTCGATGATTTCTCCGGCCTTGCGATGCTGCTAGGCGCCGTATCGGTGGTTTATACGTCCGATACGATCACATCGGTGCTTTTGGGCGCACCCGGTTCTCCGGCATCGGCGCCGACCGCTATCGAAGGTCATGCACTGGCCAAACAGGGACAGGCGGCACGCGCCCTTGGGGTGGGGTTTTTAAGCTCAATGGTTGGCGGGCTCATGGGCGCGCTGATCCTACTGGTTGCCATCCCAGTTGCGGGTCCTATCGTTTTGATGCTTGGCACGCCCGAGTTATTCATGTTCGCCCTTGTGGGCTTATTCTTTGCGTCGTCCATGATTGGCAAGGATTTGGCCAAGGGCGTGGCCTCTGCCTGTCTTGGCCTGTTTCTGGGGGTGGTTGGCCCGGCCTCAGCAGCGGCGGATTTTCGGTTCACCTTCGGGCAGGTCTATCTGCTGGATGGGTTTTCGCTGACCATCGTGGCCCTTGGACTGTTCGGCGTGGCCGAAGCGATTTCCATGCTGGCCGCAGGTGGTGGCATCTCGCATATCCCGATTACCGTCAGTAACTGGGGTGAGGGTTTTCGCGACTTCTGGAAGAACCGCTGGCTGGTGCTGCGGGCGTCCCTCATTGGAGTATTTGGCGGCTTCGTTCCCGCGGTTGGCGCCTCTGCTTCGACCTGGGTGGCCTATGGGCATGCTATCCGCTCGACCAAGGACAAATCGAAATTTGGCAAGGGCGAAATCCGCGGTATCGCTGCATCCGAGGGCGCAAACAATGCCACAGTAATCTCTGATCTTGTTCCGACGCTCCTGTTCAGCGTT
>JBLINN010000289.1:0-5578 GCA_047639325.1 Paracoccaceae bacterium
TACATTGTCGAAGGACAGGTAAATCGACGCACCAGACGCGTTACAATCGGACGGGCTGACCTCTTTCCGCCGGAAACCGCGCGGCGCAAAGCGCTCGTCGTTTTGGGTGAAATGGCAGACGGTGTTGATCCGACAGCTGAGAAGTGCAAAGAAGCTGTAAAAGGGATGACGGTTGAGAAGGCTTTCAACAACTTCTTTGAAGCCAGACCACATCTGGTGAACACGACGGTAGAGAACTACTCGCGTACAGGGTACATTTACCTTAAATCTTGGTCGAAAAAGCCAATCAATGAGATTACACGACGGATGGTGTTGAAAAAACACCAAGAGATGTCCCGCAAAAACGGAAAGATCGCGGCAAATGACTCGTTTCGTCATTTTCGCTCGGTCTACAATTTCATCGCAGCAACGGAAGAAAATCTCCCGCCCAATCCAGTAAGTATTCTTAGCCAAGCAAGAGCTTGGAATAAGGAGCGGAGACGTCAAACAATTGTTGAGGCCAAACAGCTTCCCGCATGGTGGACCGCTGTGATGGAAGAGCCCGAATACGCGCGCGACTTCCTGCTTATCGCACTTTTTACTGGGATGCGCCGCAACGAGGTCGCCAGCCTGCGATGGGAGAACATCGATCTTGAGGAGCGCAAGCTGCACTTGCCGACAACCAAAAACGGTGATCCTCTAATACTTCCACTCTCTGACTATCTGCTGAATTTGCTTCGGGAGAGAAAAGGAAGCGCAGCGGCATCCCCATGGGTGTTTCCCGGCAAAGGCCCAGCAGGTCACATTGTCGAGCCTAAAAAGTTCTCTCAACGGGTCGCCGCTGCCTCAGGCGTAACTTTCACACTTCACGACTTGCGCAGAACTTACATCACGATTGCTGAAAGCCTCGACATTGCACACTATGCGCTCAAACGTTTGCTTAACCATCGCTCATCCGCCGACGTAACTGGCGGTTATATCATTATCAACGTTGATAGGTTGCGTGGCCCCGTTGAGCTCATCTCCGAACGCATCCTTGAAATGAAAGAACCTAAAGACTGATTGCAGGTAGTTTCATCGACAGTGTTCGTATGCAGCGTGGGCGGAGGCGCTCTCGGTTCAGGCTAATTGGGATGCTGCGGAGAATGTCGGTTAGGCAACCAGAACCAGTGCGTTGATGTTGAGGGAAGCTTTCACTGTAAAATCAGTGATTTATGGTGCTGAAGGGGAGGATCGAACTCCCGACCTCGTCATTACCAATGACGCGCTCTACCACTGAGCTACTCCAGCCTATAAATTTCAGGGCATCAGGGCATATGCCCTACTAATACCCTACTAGTTTTTTCGTCTACCAGCTAACTCACAGCTTTAACACATCTTTTTGGAATGGACCTACCCATTACCAAGGGAGTGCTCTACCTCTGAGCTACAGCGGCACTGTGCGCGGGTGATTAGAGGTAAATCCAAACCCGTGCAAGGGTAATCTGGACGCTATTTGCCGACTGGGATAGACAGGGGGTATGGCAGGCAAATCACCCCCGAACCCCAAGGCCAAACCAGCGCAAACGCGCGATGACCGGCTAAAGGCCGCGTTAAAGGCCAATCTGGGTCGGCGCAAAGCACAGGCGCGCGTGCGATCAACGGACGGGGCGGACACAACAGGCAAAGAAAAAGGATAGGGCAGATGGATTCGATACTGGTTACAGGCAATGGCCCGCTGAAAGGGCAGATACCGATTGCGGGCGCCAAAAACGCTTGTTTGACACTGATGCCAGCGACATTGCTCAGCGATGAACCGCTGACGCTGACCAATGCGCCGCGCCTTAGCGATATCCGCACAATGACCGAATTGCTGTCGTCCTTGGGGGCCGAGGTCAGCTCGCTGCAGAACGGGCAAGTGCTGGCGATATCCAGCCATAATCTGAACAATCACACCGCCGATTATGACATCGTGCGCAAGATGCGCGCGTCAATTCTGGTGTTGGGGCCGATGCTGGCGCGCCATGGCCACGCTATTGTGTCACTGCCCGGTGGCTGCGCGATTGGCGCCCGCCCAGTGGATCTGCACCTGAAAGCGCTAGAGGCGCTGGGCGCCGAGTTGGAGCTGAAAGACGGCTATGTCCACGCCAAGGCCCCCGGTGGGCTGAAAGGTGGGGTGATTGATTTCCCGTTTGTGTCGGTGGGCGCCACGGAAAATGCGCTGATGGCGGCAACATTGGCCAAGGGCACGACGGTGATCAACAAAGCCGCGCGCGAGCCAGAGATTGTCGACCTGGCGCGCTGCCTGCGCAAGATGGGCGCGCAGATTGATGGCGAAGGCACCGATACCATCACCATTCAGGGCGTCGACCGCCTGCACGGTGCGACCCACCCGGTGGTGACCGACCGGATCGAGCTGGGCACTTATATGCTGGCCCCGGCGATCTGCGGCGGCGAGGTCGAATTGCTGGGCGGCCGGATGGAGCTGGTCGGTGCGTTTTGCGAAAAGCTGGACGAGGCCGGAATTGACGTCCAGGAAACCGACAAGGGGCTAAAAGTGCGGCGGCGCAGCGACCATGTCAAAGCGGTGAACGTGACAACCGCGCCGTTCCCGGGCTTTCCAACCGACCTTCAGGCACAGATGATGGCGCTGCTTTGCACCGCCGACGGGGTCAGCGTTCTGGAAGAAAAGATATTCGAAAACCGGTTCATGCATGCGCCGGAACTGATTCGCATGGGTGCCAATATTGACGTACATGGCGGCACCGCCACGGTGACCGGGGTGAAACAACTAAAAGGCGCGCCGGTGATGGCGACCGATCTGCGGGCGTCGGTATCGCTGATATTGGCCGGGTTGGCGGCAAAGGGCGAAACCAAAGTGTCGCGGGTCTATCATCTGGATCGCGGTTATGAACATGTGGTGGGCAAGCTAGAAGCTGTGGGCGCAAAAATTGAACGGATCAAAGACCAGTGAGCAATGATGCGACATTCGAAGACGGCCAAGAGGCACCGCTGAATCTGGCTGCAAATGACGCCGAGGACCTACAGGTGATCTCGACTCTGGCGCAGGATGCAGTGTTTCCGGTCACGGAAATGCGCTGGGTTGCGGCGGACCGCCGCTTTGCCTTGCTGCTGAACCGCTTTCGCTGGGAAGACGGCGAGGCCGCGCGCCTGCGGGGCCGTGCGTTTGAGCGGGTGCAATCGCTGTTGGTGGTCGACGATGTCTTGCGCATCGCCAGTCAGGGCATTGATCGCAGCGACAAGGATACAATCCTGTCGCTGCTGTCGGTGACGTTTGAGCCGGGCGAGGATGGCACCGGGCATGTCCTGCTGACCCTTGCCGGTGACGGCGCCATCCGGCTGGAGGTCGAGGCGCTGAATGTCACGCTAAAAGACGTGACACGCCCCTATATGGCCCCATCGAAAAAGGCGCCCGCCCACCCGGAGTGACCCACCAGGGTCAGGCTGGTATCTGGAGCGGGTCGCGTTGTATCGAATTCGGTCTAATGCGACATGCTCTAAGGTGGCGATGAAAATGCCGCTAGGGCGGTCAGGAAGTTCTACGGAAATCAACCGACGCCGCGTTGTTGCTTTATACTCAATTTGCACAGGACGATTTGAGGTGCGATTCCTGCTGACCCTGTTTGCGCTTTTGTCGCTGCTGTTGACCGGCGCGATTTTTGGCTTTTTCTATGCTTGGATCTGCTCGACCATGTGGGGGCTTGATGCCACCGATCCCAATGCCGCGATCGATGCGATGCAGGCGATGAATGCCAGTGTGCGCAAAGCGGTGTTTGCCCCGGCGTTTTTCGCCACCCCGGTGGTGCTGATCCTGACGGCACTCATCAGTTACGTCACCGGTGGCACCCGTTCCGCCCTGCTGTTTGCGGCGGCGGGTGTGGTGTATTTGCTGGGCGGGCTGGTTTTGACGGTCTCGGTCAATGTTCCGATGAACCAGGCCTTGGCGCTGATCGAAACGCCGATGTCGACAAAAACGGCGCAAACGGTGTGGAATACCTATTCCCTGCCTTGGCAGCGTTGGAATATCGCCCGCACGCTGGCATCTGGTGTCAGCCTGTTGCTGGTCGGTCTGGGGTTGATGTCGTTACCGCGACAGATCGCAACGCCGCGCGTATAATTCTTGAGGCTGCCGAATTGCCCGGCTATGTCCCGGACAAAGGAGAGCCTGATGCCACAGTTCCTAAACACCGCCAGCGCTGAATTTGAGGCGTCTTTTGTCGCCCTCTTGGGGGCCAAGCGCGAAGACAGCCCGGATGTCGACGCGATTGTCGCCGATATCATCGCGGATGTGCGCGCCCGGGGCGATGCGGCGGTGGTTGAGCTGACGGCGAAATTTGACCGGCTAGAGCTGACAGCCGAAACTTTGGCCTTTACCCCCGAGGACATCGCGCAGGCGATTGCCAAGGTGTCCGCTGACGACCGCGCCGCGCTGGAATTGGCCGCCGAACGCATCCGCGCCTATCACCTGCGTCAGATGCCCACCGATGATCAGTGGACCGATGCAGCCGGGGCCACGCTGGGCTGGCGCTGGTCGGCTGTGTCGGCGGCTGGGCTGTATGTGCCCGGTGGGCTGGCGTCCTACCCGTCTTCGGTTTTGATGAACGCCATTCCCGCCAAGGTCGCCGGGGTGCAGCGGCTGGCCGTCACCGTGCCCACACCAGACGGGGTGATCAACCCGCTGGTTCTGTTGGCGGCGCATATTTCTGGCGTTGACGAAGTGTACCGTATTGGCGGCGCGCAGGCCATCGCAGCGTTGGCCTATGGCACGCAAACCATCGTACCGGTGGACAAGATCACCGGGCCAGGCAATGCCTTTGTTGCCGCTGCCAAGCGTCGGGTGTTTGGCAAGGTCGGCATCGACATGATCGCCGGGCCGTCGGAAATTGTGGTAATCGCCGACAAGGATAATGACCCGGATTGGATCGCGCTGGACCTGCTTAGTCAGGCGGAACACGACGAAAGCGCGCAATCCATCCTGATCACCGATGATGCCGGGTTTGGCCGCGCCGTGGCTGATGCGGTGGACGCGCGCCTGCAAACGCTGGAACGACGCGTCATCGCCGGGGCCAGCTGGCGCGATTACGGCGCGGTGATCACGGTGCGCGATCTGGATGAGGCGGCAACGCTGTCCAACCGCATCGCCCCGGAACATCTGGAGCTATGCGTGGCCGACCCTGACGCATTGGCCGCCAAAACCATCCATGCCGGCGCGATTTTTCTGGGCAAATGGACGCCCGAGGCGATTGGCGATTACGTTGGCGGGCCAAACCATGTGCTGCCCACGGCCCGTTCGGCCCGGTTCTCATCCGGCCTAAGCGTAATGGACTTTTTAAAGCGAACAACGATGGCACGGATGACTCCGGTCGCGCTGCATGCTATCGGACCTGCGGCGGAACGGCTGGCGCAGTCGGAAAGCCTTGAGGCGCACGGGCTTTCCGTGCGTGCCCGGCTGGATCAACTGAACAGGTAACGCGCCCATGTCGTATATCGCCGAAATCGTCCTTGATGACGCGGGTTTGCCCCCGCCAACGCCTGAGATCGAACAGGAACGCAAGGTTGCGATGTTCGATCTGCTAGAGGAAAACAGCTTTACCCTGCC
>JBLINN010000290.1:0-5555 GCA_047639325.1 Paracoccaceae bacterium
ATGGCGCGCAAATGGTCCGGCGTATTCAGCAACCGCGCGGCAGGGCCTGCGATGACATACGACATTGGCCGCTGCATCCCAAAACTATCTGCCATGATCCGCGTCAGCCGCAGATTGCGCCCGTTCAAGCCGGGGCGACCGGGCACCAGCGTTGTGCTGCCCTTCCACAAAACCGGCTCATCGTCACCGCCGACCGTCATCACCCGATCACCGGGCAGCAGGTCTTCGATCGCAATGGGGCCGTTTGCCGTATCCACCAGCGAGCCGCGCGAAAACGCACAAAACGCGTCTTCGAACAGTGGCAGGGCCGGGGCGATATGGCGGGTCTCGGCGATATTACCGTTTGCCAGCAACGCGCTAACGTCATAGCGGCGCAGCTGCGGGCGTTTCTGGGCACGCCATGCGGCCGGGTCCTGTAATGTAGGATCAATTTGGACTGCGTGGCGCGCGGCGCGCACCAGTGAATGGGGTATAGTCATTTAATTCGGCCCTCTATAGTCGGGTCGCATCTGCGTCGGCCCCCACCGACAACGACAGATGGACACTGGATTAGTGATCAACATCTGCAATACTGAGATAATGTCTGAACTTAGCTTGAATTGTCAAAGTTTTCTGCACATTTGGTGTTTCTGACGGGTTAATCCCGTAATTTTCACCGGTTTTGTTTCCGAGATTTGACATAGTGTTGCCTCAATTGCCCGTTGGTAGCCCACAAAAAACCCGCCCCACCAAAGCGACGGAACGGGTTTTCTGTTCCCGGCCGGTCTTGGGCAGCGCCCGGCTACGGGGCCCGGCGCGACAAGGCAGTGTCTGTCGCCGGGTGTAAAACTGTTAGGGTGGTATCAGGCGGTCTTCACGCGCAGCAGCGGCGCACAGGCGCGGCGGCTGGCAGAGAACGATGCGCGGTTCGTGCCACGGGCCCAGGGCATCTGCGTGTCATTTTCGCGGGCGGCGGTGATGACGGATTTGATAAAGCGTGCCTTGGGTTTCATGGTCTCGTTCTCCCGTATTTTTTGGTCTGTTTGTTGTTCTGTCCTTAATATCACCAGACATTGGGGCACGGGTTTGACCGCATCGGGGAATTTTTGCCCCACTTCAAGGTGTTGTGCTGCAGAATGCGGTGATGTCGTCGAATTCTAGCAAGTCTTTATAAAGTAACGTTAAAAGTTCAATTATGTCGGTAAAGCACGGGATTTCCAGACTGCAGGGCAGGCGAATGTGGCACAAATTGTGCGCGCCGGGCCACAATTGCGCCGTCTCTACAGCCGGATCGTCGAAATCAGACGGCCATAGTCGGCCTCTTTTGCGTGGGTGGTGCGGCGATAGGAATAGAATCGCGCCGCGTCCGAATAGGTGCAATGGCCAATCCAGTCGGTCTGTCCCACGCCTGCGCTGCGCAACCGGTGCAGGCCAAAGCCGGGCAGGTCAAACAGCATCCGGTCCCCGGCGCCATTGGCAAAGAACCGGGAATATTCCGGGTCTTGCGCCATAAATGCATCCAGAAACTCCGGGCCGACCTCGTACGCCCGTTGCGAAATCGTCGGGCCGATCACCGCCACAGTTGTCGCGCGATCCGCCCCCAAGGCCTCCATCGCGTCCAGTGTCGCCTCCAGCACCCCGTCCAGCGCGCCGCGCCAGCCAGCATGGGCCGCCCCAATCACCCCCGCCTGCGCGTCGTGAAACAGCACCGGCTGGCAATCGGCGGTCAGGATCGACAGAACCAACCCCGGCGTTGCAGTAACCATCGCATCGGCGCGGGGCTTGTCGGCGAGTGGCTCGGTAACGGTCACCACATCCGCCGAATGGGTCTGATGCACCGACATCAGCGCCTCCTCGGCCACCTGCATTGCCTGGGCGACGCGGCGGCGGTTGATGGCCACTGCTTCGCGCTGATCCGACGACCCTGTGCCGCAATTCAACCCGCCAAACACCCCCGATGACGCGCCTCCGCGCCGGGTAAAGAACCCGTGGCGGAGGGGGGACAGGGTATCAGAGGTCAGAATTTCGAGTGTCATGGGTCCAATCCGGGTGGCGGCGCTGCGTCAGGGTGGGCCGGGTAGAGGCCCAGTACCTTAAACAGATTTCCCATTTCTTCGGGGTGCGTCAACCGGTGATGTGCATCTATCAGGTTTTGCAGCGGGGCGCCGCCCAAGGTGCTGGCCAATTTCTGGGCACGTGTGGTGATGCCTAGCCGTTCCAGAAACACGCCCTGCGGTGTCACACGGCTGAAAGCACAGCCAGCGGCGGCGGCCCCCTGCGCCAGAGCTTCGAAATCCACATGTGCCGTCAGATCCGTCTGTCCTGGGTCGTCCAGAACCCCGGTGGGCGCGTGGTCTTTCAGGGCTTGCAGCGTGTCCCCTAACGAGCGCCAGTCGCCATAATCAATGATCAGCGCAGCCCCGCCATGGGTGGCGATCCGGTCTGCCAGCGTGGTGATCACCGGCAGGGCGGCCGCGCAATGTTCGACTGGATCGCCATCTTTGGTGTCCTCTAGCCGGTGATCCAGCGGGGGAACCGGCGCCAGAGTGCCAAGCCCGAATGTCAGCTTATCACCCTGCAACCCAACCAGCCGTTCCCGCCATCCGGCCCCGTCGCGCAGGAATTGGCGGATCGGCAAAGCGTCGAAAAATTCATTCGCCACCGCAAACAGCGGCTGCTCTGGCAGGGTATCGGTGGTGTCGAGCCATTCAGGCGCGTGATCCTTCAAGGTTGCCGCCTGCGCAGCGCGTAAGGGCGGCGAGGCCTCGACCAACGTGATTTGCGCGGCGGCGTGAAATCCCGGGATGGTCTTGGTGGCGCGCAGCGCGTCGGCCATCAGGGTGCCGCGCCCGGGGCCGAGTTCGGCCAAGGTAAAGGGGGTCGGTGCGCCTTGGTCCAGCCAGGCCTGGGCCAGTGACAGGCCAATCAACTCGCCAAACATCTGGCTGATTTCCGGCGCGGTGATGAAATCGCCCTTGGCGCCCAGCGGGTCGCGGGTGGTGTAATAGCCAAGGGTGGGATGCAGCAGGCACAGAGTCATATATTCGGACAGCCGCATCGGCCCATCCGTGCGGATACCGGCGGCAATCCGGTCTTTCAGCGTCATGCTGCCGCTCGGTGACGCGCCTGCAGGATCAGCCACAGGCCAAGGGCGATCATTGGCAGGGACAGCATTTGCCCCATGGTCAGCCCATAGCCACCCACCTGCCACGCCAGCCCCAGCGGGTTGCCGTCCGACACAAATTGCGCATCCGGTTGGCGGGCGAATTCCACCAGAAACCGCGCGGTGCCGTAGCCTGCCAGAAACACCCCGGTGATCCGCCCGGGAAATTTCAGCGCGCCACGCTGATAGACCATCCACAGGAGCACCGCGCCCAGAATCAGACCTTCGAGGGCGGCCTCATAAAGCTGCGAGGGATGGCGCGCGCACAGGCCGGTGATGTCGGGACAATCCTGCGCGTAGGGGCCGGGAAAGATCACGCCCCAGGGCAGGCCGGTGGGGCGGCCCCAAAGCTCGGCATTGATGAAATTGGCTAGACGCCCCAGCATCAGGCCAATCGGCACGGTATGGGCGATCAGATCAGCAGACCTGAGCTTTTTCAGCCCATGTCGCCGGGCAAACACCCAACTGGCCAGCACAACACCCAGCATACCGCCGTGAAACGACATGCCGCCCTGCCAGACCATCAGGATTTGCAGAGGGTTTTGCAGGTAGTATTCTGGTTGGTAGAACAGCACAAAGCCGAGCCGCCCGCCAAGAATGACGCCAAAGATGATCCAGGTCAGCAGTTCTTCGATCTGCGCCGGGGTCATCGGCGGGCTGTCATCTGGCCACAGTTTGGCGTGGCGCACCGCCATCACGCCCAACCGCCAGGCGATCAGAATGCCGACAATATAGGCCAGCGCATACCAGCGCAGGGCAAATTCGAACCCGAACAAGGTGATCGAGAAAAGTTCGGGTGAAAAATTGGGGAAACGAAGGGCTGCGTGCATATGCGTCTGAATGCCTCTGGGATTGGGGCAAAGTCAACCTTGCCGCGGGGGCTGTGCACTCCCATATAAGGGGTCACGCCGATAAGGAGAACAGCCATGCAGACCCGCAACAAGATTCTGGACGATATTTCGCAACTGATGACCAACGCCATGGGCGTGGCGCAGGGGGCCAAGGACGAGGCCGATACCGCGATGAAGGGCTTGGTGGACCGGTGGCTGGCGGATCGCGATTTTGTGACCCGCGAGGAATTCGACGCCGTGCGCGCGATGGCGCAAAAGGCGCGCGAAGAGAATGAGGCGCTGGCGGCCCGGATCGAGGCGCTGGAAGCCAAGCCCAAGCCGAAAGCCGCGTCCAAAGCCAAGCCGAAAGCGTAATCCAAAGGCGGCGCTGCCGCGCCACGGTTTTTCAGAATTAGTCTGGCGCGACGTTTGATTGGCGCGGGTTGCGGCTGTGTGATCGTTGGGTTTGAGTATTTATCACAAGAAAAAGCCAGGGTAGGGCGCTATTTTGGGCGTATTCGCGTCCTGTCCACAACTTATTGCGGTTATCCCCAACAATAGGGGTTGCCACAGCGTCGGCCACACAGCACCATATATGGTATGGGCACGGGGGATCGCCCCGGTCTGTAGAGCAGGCACCTAGCAATAGGGGCGCCAACAGCCCCGTAACGCTAGCGATCAGTGAGGTGGCAACATGGCCCTTTCCGAGCAGTATCTGGATGACGACATTCACCCGATCGACATTGTCGAACATTTGGCAGAGCACCACGATTGGGATTTTGACCGTATCGGCGACGACCAGATCGCCATGGCGGTTGAGGGTCAGTGGCGCACCTATTCGATCACGCTGGCGTGGTCAGGATATGACGAGACCCTGCGCATGGTCTGCACGTTTGAGATGGAACCACCCGCAGACAAGCTGCCAGGGTTGTATGAATTGCTGAACGCGATGAACGATCAGTGCTGGGCCGGGGCATTCACCTATTGGGCCGAGCAAAAGCTGATGGTTTACCGCTATGGTCTGGTTTTGGCCGGTGGTCAGGTTGCCAGCTCCGAACAGGTTGACACCATGATCAACGCCGCCGTGCTAAGCGCCGAGCGCTATTACCCGGCGATTCAGTTGAATGTCTGGGGCGGGCGCACCCCAAAAGACGCGATGCAGGTCGCCATTGCAGAGGCCTATGGCCGCGCGTAAAGATTTGCCCTGAACCGTAAGGCGGAGAGGGGCAATTTCATGACAATGGACAGGGTTTCGGACCAGGGGCTGGTGCTGTTGGGCTGTGGCAAGATGGGCTCGGCCATGTTGGCCGGGTGGCTGGAGGGCGGATTGCCTGGGGCCTCGGTCTGGGTGATTGACCCGGCACCGTCGGACTGGGTGTTGGCGCAGGGGGTGCATGTGAACGCGCCTTTGCCGGAACGCCCGGCGATTGTGTTGGTGGCGGTCAAGCCGCAGATGATGGGCGCGGCGCTGCCGGTTCTCAAGAAACTGGGCGGCGGCGGGACGCTGTTTGTGTCTGTCGCTGCGGGCACGCCGATATCCGCGTTTGAAGAGGTTCTGGGCGCAGGCACGCCGATTGTGCGGG
>JBLINN010000291.1:0-5475 GCA_047639325.1 Paracoccaceae bacterium
CAGTTTCAGATCACGAGACAGCAGGGCAATCACAGGAAATCCCCATCGAAATCTGCCAACGCGCGCGGTTTGGCCTTGTAAGGGCCGACATCCAGAACCTCGGCCTCGGCCAGCCCCAGATCAATGTGGGTGGCGATCAACGCCGCCCCGCCCTGCGCCAGATGCCCCCGCACAGCCGACACAAACATCGCCACTGCCGCCACGTCCAGCGACACGGTGGGTTCGTCCAACACCCAGATCGGCCGCCCGGTGACCAACAGCCGCGACAGGCCCAAACGACGCTTCTGCCCGGCGGACAGGTTGCCCGCATGGCGATCTGCCAGATCGGTCAGTTCAAACGCATCCAGCGCGGGCTGAATGCTGGAGGCGCCAAATACGCTGGCCCAGAAGGTCAGGTTTTCCGTCACGCTTAGGGTTTGCTTGATGCCATCCGAATGCCCGGCATAGGCAATGCGATCCTCGGCGCCGTCAATCTGACCGGATAGTGGCGGTTGCAACCCGGCCAGCGTGCGCAGCAAGGTGGTCTTGCCAATGCCATTTGGTCCGCGCAACACCAGCGCGCGGCCCGGGTTCAGCGTGAACTCCAGCCCCTCTAGCACCGGTACGCCGCCACGGGCGATGGACAGATCAGTTACCTTCAGCGTCATGCCAGTCGATTAACCGATTGCGCCTGCGGGCAAAAGGCGCAATCCGCCACAGCCCCGCGCATCTGTGAAAACACAGCTCTGCCCTCTCCGGTCTGGGTCAAGAATTTTCGGAAACTCTTACTCAGAAAATTCGAATTTTCTGCCGCGATTTCTTTCTTAAGAAATCGCTTCCTCAAACCGGTAGCAGCGCCAGCGCAACCCGCCGCCCCTCGGCCAGCAGCACGTTAAACGTCCGGCAGGCTGCGGGCGAATTCATCACCTCTACCCCCATCCCGGCCCCCTCAAGGGATTGGCGCAATTCACTAGGGATATGCGTAATTTCCGCGCCGGTCCCCACCAGCACAACGTCGATCTGCCCGGACAGTGCCATCAAACCAGCGGTGTCATCATAGCCACCCCAGGCCTGCGTCCCCGCCGGGCCCGTTAGCACTGCGCCTTGAAACACCTCGTTCCCAATCCGGAAAAATCCGGGCCCATAGCCCTGAACCGGGCGCGCATCGTTATATGTCACTTCGTCCAGCCGCATCAAATACGCTCCTTCAGTCCAGTATCGGCAGGCCAGAGATCACCGCCAGCGCAACCACCCCATAGGCCACCACGCGATAGGCTTTCTCGTGCCTTGGGTCAAACAACGCCTGCCCGATCAACGTGGTTACCAGATAAGGCAGCGCCAGCACCACGGCAATCCACAGGGTCGGGGCCGACACCTGCCCGCGCAGGAGCAGATTGGCCACCAGAACCAGATCCAACGCGGCCAGAAACAGGATGGTGTTGGACCGCATAGTCAAAGCGCCGCGGGCATTTGCCAGATAAAAGATGATCACCACCGGCCCGGTCAACCCGGTCATGCCGCCCACCGTGCCCGCCGCGCCGCCAATCGCCAGCCGCCCCGGCACGCCCAGCTGCCGGTGCCAGCGCCAGCCGGTGATCACCGCCAGCAAGGTCGCCGACGCCACCGCCGTCACGATCCAGCGGATCACCAGCCCGTCGAGCTGTGCCAATATCCACAGCCCCAGCGGCACCGTCACCAATGCTGCCAGCGCCATGGTGCCCACCTCGCCCCGGTCCGCGCTTTTCCACGCGCCGGGCACCAGCGCGACCATGCTGAACAGCCCGGTGGTCGACATGATCAGGATCACACTGGCGGCAGGCAAAAACTGCGTCGCCACCGGCACAAAGATCAGCGCCGTGCCAAACCCGGTGAACCCGCGCACCAGCCCGGCCACCAGAATTGTCAACCCCATCCAGCCCAGCCCCGGCACCGCCAGGGCTTGGGCCAGCATATCAGGCATCTACATTGGAAAATTGATTGCCAGCGGTGTTATCCGGCTTGGACCAGTCGCGCTTGACCCCCAGATACAGCAGGATCGCCGAGGCTACAAAGATTGAACTATAGGTGCCCACAACAACCCCCCAGATCATCGCAAACACAAAGCCGCGGATCACATCACCGCCCAATACATACAGCGACACCAAGGCCAACAAGGTGGTGACCGAGGTCATGACCGTGCGGCTAAGGGTTTCGTTGATCGACAGGTTCAGCACCTCGGCCAGCGACATCTTCTTGTATTTACGCAGGTTTTCCCGCACCCGGTCAAACACCACCACCGTATCGTTCAGTGAATAGCCAACGATGGTCAGTAAGGCCGCGATGATCGCCAGATCAAACTTGATCTGCACCTCAGAGAAAACCCCGATGGTCAGGATCACGTCATGCACCAGCGCGGCAACAGCACCCAAGGCAAACTGCCATTCAAATCGCAGCCAGATGTAAACCAGCACCGCGCCAATCGCCAAAGCCACCGCCAGAAATGCCGTTTGAATCAGCTCTCCCGATACTTTTGGCCCCACGGATTCGACCGACAGAAACTGAATATCCGGCGAGACCCCCTGCAGCGCGGCGCGCACTTGTTCGATCATCGTGGCCGTAACCGCCTGTTCGCCGGTCTGCGCCTGAATGCGGATCATCGCGACGTTTTCATCATCGCCAAAGGTCGGATCGAACACCTCGGTGATCGTCACATCGCCCAGACCCAGCACGTCAATCGCACCGCGATAGGCAGCAACATCAACCACTTGGGCGCTTTGGGTTCGGATCGTGGTCCCACCGCGAAAGTCGATACCGTAGTTCAGCCCCTGATACAGGAAAGAGCCAAAGCTGACGGCCATCATCACCGCCGATATACCCAGCCACAGCTTCCAGTGCTTGAAGAAGTCGAACGCGGTTTCCTTGGGGACAAGTCTTAGTCGCATCTCAGACCTCAATCGTTTTGGGACGGCGGCGTTCAAACCACATCACGATGATCACCCGCGTAACAAAGATCGCCGTGAACACCGATGTCATGATGCCCAGGCCCAGCGTAATCGCAAAGCCGCGCACCGGGCCAGAGCCCATCACAAACAGGATCACCGCCGTGATAAACGTGGTGATATTGGCATCCAGAATGGCCGACAGCGCCTTTTCATAGCCCAGCTCAATCGCCCGGCTGGGGCCGCGTGCGGTTTTCAATTCCTCACGGATGCGTTCGAACACCAGCACATTGGCATCCACCGCCATCCCCACCGTCAGCACGATCCCGGCGATGCCCGGCAAGGTCAGCGTAGCGCCGACCATGCTGAGCAAACCAAAGATCAGCGCGACGTTTAGGATCAAGGCGATATTGGCAAAAAGGCCGAATAATCCATAGCTTAGCGCCATGAACACCAGCACAGCCGCAAAGGCCACCACTGTGGCGACTTTGCCTGCGTCAATGCTGTCCTGCCCCAGTTCGGGACCAATGGTGCGTTCTTCCAGAAAGGTCAGCTGTGCGGGCAAGGCACCGGCGCGCAGCAGAATTGCCAGTTTGGTGCTTTCCTCGACGGTAAAGCGACCCGTGATGATGCCAGAGCCGCCGGGAATATGGCTTTGGATTACCGGCGCGCTGATCACTTCGTCATCCAGAACGATGGCAAAAGGGCTGTTGATATTGTCCCGCGTATAGTCGCCAAATTTACGCGCACCCGTTGTATTAAAACGGAAATTTACCGCCGGGCGGCCGTTTTGGTCAAAAGCCGGCTGGGCATCTATCAGTTCCTCGCCGGTGACAACGGGCGCGGATTCGATGGTGTAATACACGCCTTCGTCGTCCAGCGACGGGATCACCTTGTTGCCGGGGCCGGGGTTGGCGTCTGGGTCGGTGCCCCGGCTGACAACCGGGTTGAATGTCAGCTTGGCGGTGGTGCCGATGATGACTTTCAGCTCTGACGCGCTGCCGATGCCGGGCACCTGGATCAGGATGCGGCTTGCGCCTTGGCGTTGAATGGTTGGCTCGCGGGTGCCGACCGCATCAATCCGGCGGCGCACGATTTCCAGCGCTTGCTTTACCGTGCGGTCATCCGAGGCCAGTTTTTCGGCGTCCGACAGGGAAACGATTAACACATCTCCCTCGGCCCGCACCTCGATATCATTGGCGCCGATACCGGACAAAGACTGGATCGGACGCGCCAATCCGCGCACCACTTCGAGGGCTTTGGCCATGCCGTCGGATTCGCTGATGCGCACATGAATCTGATCAGAAACAGAGGGTTGCAGGCGGATGGTGCCAATGGTTGCCCGTTCCGGGCGCAGCAGGTCGCGGACTTCGGGCCACATCGCTTGCATCCGGCTGGCGTAGACATCCGACACCTGAACCTCGGCCAGCAGATGCGCGCCGCCGCGCAGATCCAGCCCCAGATTAACCAGTGACGACGGCATCCAACCCGGCCATTGCCCGGCGGTTTCCGTCAGCTCTGGCGTCGCGCCGCCCACCTCGATCGCGACCAGCGCGTCGTTGGATTGTTCCACGCGGGTGTAGAACGCATTCGGCAGGGCCAGCAACAATCCGGCGGCGCAAACCAGCCAGATCAGCACCCGTTTCCAAAGTTCGATATGCAGCATTACCCTGCCTTATGAATGGGTTAGCGGGCTTGGCTTACTTGGCCGGCTCTGTCTTGCTCATCACTTGGGTGATGGTCGATTTGACCACCCGCACCTTGACGCCCTCGGCGATTTCGACCTCGACTTCGCCATCATCCTTGACCTTGGACACCTTGCCGATCAGCCCGCCTTGGGTGATCACCTGATCACCGCGACGTACGGCCGCAACCATAGCCTGATGCTCTTTGGCCTTCTTTTGCTGCGGGCGGATTAGCAGAAAATACATGATCGCAAAGATCAGAATAAGCGGCAGAAACTGGCCGATTGCGCCAACGTCCATAGGATGTTCCTTTTGGTCAGGGAGTGTACGGGGAGAACCCCCGCGAATTTCGCCGGAACCTAAGCGCTGGCCCCGGGGTTTGCAAGGCAGTGCCGGATTGTTTGTTTTGTACATGCCGTGAAGGCCGGTTTGTCGGTTTTGTACAAAGTTTTTGGGCGACAAAAGCGGGCTATGGGGGCTTGGCAGTGACGCGGCTTGGCGTCATTGTGGGGTTAACGCAAACAAGACAGACAGTTCATGTTCCAGAACCTGACCGACACCTTAACCCACCGCGCGACGTTGCCCGTTATCGGGATTTTGCTGCTGATCTTTTTGGTATTCTTAACACTCAGCGCGGTCAGCCCCGACACCAAACCCCGCAAGCGGCAGTTTTCGGACAACCCGATGATGAACGCGCTTGGCTGGTTTGGTGCGATTCTGGCCCTGCCGGGTTTGGCGATCCTGTTTGCCGCCGGATGGGAGTTGATCGTTCTGGCGTGGAACTACCCATCACTGGACAAAGACGCTTCAGAAATCCGGTGGCACAGTTCGATCATGCTGGCGATGCTGGCGGCGATTGGTGCGATCTTTACGCTGGTCTTTGCATATGTCCG
>JBLINN010000292.1:0-5416 GCA_047639325.1 Paracoccaceae bacterium
CGATGAAAAAACGCTAGGTTCTTTCACCAACTCAAGGCATCGTGAAATTAGCATCCATTTTTTCACCACCCTTCCAGGGAATCGCCCAACGTGAAACACGCCCCCGCCCAAACCACCACCCTTGGCGCTGACCTGCGCGCGCTGCGCAAGGCGCGCGGGGTGACGCTGGCGGATCTGGCAACGCGGCTGGACCGCTCGGTGGGCTGGCTCAGCCAGGTGGAACGCGACCTGTCGGAGCCCTCGATCACCGATCTGCGGATGATCGCCGCCCAACTCGGCGTCCCGGTGTCGCTGCTGTTCACCCACGCCCCCACTCCGGCGCGCGAGGCAGGCTTTGTCGTGCGCAACGGCTCGCGCCGCGCCATCGGCTCGCACACTGCCGGGCTGGTCGAGGAACTGCTGTCGCCCGACCTGACGGATGACTTTGAAATGGTGCATTCCACCTTTGAGCCGCACAGCCGGATCACCAAACCCGTCAGCCGCCCCACGCAAGAGGTCGGCTATCTGATCTCGGGCAAGCTTGACCTTGATATCAACGGACAGTCTTTCACCATCACCCCCGGCGACAGTTTCCGCATTCGCGGTGAACCCTTTCGCTGGATCAACCCCTATCTGGAACCGGCCGTCGCGATCTGGGTGATCGCCCCGCCGGTCTATTAACGCCATGAGCTTCGAGGCCTGGACCATATTCGCCCTGTTCTGGGTGGTGTTTGTCACCGCACCGGGGCCCAACGCGGTGAACTGTATCTCTAACGGCATGGCCCTGGGCTTTCCCCGCGCCCTGATCGGCGTGCTGGGTATCCTGACCCAAGCCGCCAGCTTTCTGGTCCTGTCCGCCCTCGGCGTCACCGCCCTGATCGCCGCATCCCCCACCGCGTTCTTCATCGCCAAACTGATCGGTGCGGGCTTCCTGATCTATCTCGGCATTCGCGGCTGGCTTACAGCAAAGACGCCCGTCAGGGCGGATGAGCGCCCGGCGCGCCACGTCTACCTGCACGCGCTGGCCATCGCCGCCATCAACCCCAAAAGCGTCGCTGGTTACCTCGCCGCCTTCTCGCAATTCGTGCAACCAGACGTGCCAATCTGGGACCAGATGAGCGTCATCATCCCCACCGCCCTAACCATCACCGCGCTCAGCTATACCGGCTTTACCGCGCTGGGCGCCATCATTGGCCGCGCCGCGATGGGCGCCGTTTTCAACGTCTGGGTGCGCCGCGTCATGGCCACCGGTTTCATCATCTACGGCGTGCTGCTGGGCACCAGCGCCGCGCCACAACCAAGGGGATAACCCATGCACCACGGATCTTGCCTGTGCGGCGGCGTCGCGTTTGACATCAGCGGCAACCTCAGTCCGCCCTCGGCCTGCCATTGCAGCCAGTGCCGCAAACAATCCGGCCATGTCTGGTCCTCGACTTTTATGCCCGATACCCAACTGACCCTAACAAGGCAAAACAGCCTGAAATGGTACGCCGCCAGCGACAGCGCCAAACGCGGCTTTTGCGGCACCTGCGGGTCTTTCCTGTTCTGGAAACACAACGACGAAGACACGACCGCTGTCGCCATGGGCGCGCTGAACGAACCCACCAACCTGCATCTGGCCCGCCATATCTTTGTCGCCGACAAAGGCGATTATTACGACATCACCGACGACTTGCCCCAGTTCGAGGCCTAAGCGATGCTAGAGACATTCCTGGCCTTCGACCCCGCTGTGCTGGCCGCCTTTGTCGCCGCCGGATTGGTGCTGAACTTCACGCCGGGTGTGGATTTTGTGTTTGTCTCGGCCAATGGCATCGCAGGCGGGCCACGCGCGGGCATGGCCGCCGCTCTGGGGATCAATCTTGGCGTGGCGCTGCATATCCTGCTGGCCGCTGCCGGGTTATCGACCCTGTTGCTGGCCTGTCCCGGCGCCTATGACGCAATCCGCTACGCCGGGGCCGCCTATCTGGCCTACCTCGCCGTTCAGGCGTGGCGGTCAGACACTAACTTGGGCAAAGGCACTGCATTGCCGCCCCGCACCGCCATCTGGCGTGGCTTTCTGACCAACATCCTGAACCCCAAAGTGGCGCTGTTTGTACTGGCCTTCATCCCGCAATTCACCAACCCCAACTATGGCCCGCTTTGGCAGCAAATGCTGATCCTCGGCGCGATCTTCCAAGCCTTCGGCCTTGCCTTCTCGATGACCCTCGGCGCCACCGCAGGCCTATTCGCCACCGCCCTTAAACGCCGGGCCGGGGCGCTGAACAAAATCACATCCATCCTGTTTGGCGGCCTCGCAGCGCGCCTGATTATCGACTGACCGGAGACCAGACATGTCAGACTTTCCCACCACAGCCCGCGTCGTCATCATCGGCGGCGGCGTCGTCGGCACCTCAGGGCTTTATCATTTGGCCAAAGCAGGCTGGACCGATTGCGTCCTGCTGGAAAAGAACGAACTGACCGCCGGCAGCACCTGGCACGCCGCCGGCAACGTGCCGACCTTTTCCACCTCATGGTCGATCATGAATATGCAGCGCTATTCGACCGAACTGTACCGCGATCTGGGCGCGGCAGTGGATTACCCGATGAATTACCACGTCACCGGCTCGATCCGGTTGGCGCATACGCCCGAGCGGATGCAGGAATTCGAACGCGCCAAGGGCATGGGCCGCTATCAGGGCATGGGGCTGGAAATGATGTCCCCGAAAGAGGCGCAGGATCTTTATCCGTTTATGGAATTACACGACCTTCAGGGCGTGTTATTCGACCCTAACGATGGCGATATCGACCCCAGCCAGCTGACCCAGGCGCTGGCCAAAGGGGCGCGCGACATGGGTGCGCGGATCGAGCGGTTCTGCCCGGCGACAGGTGTCAGCCGCGACAAAGACGAATGGATAGTGCATACCGACAAGGGCGATATCCGCTGCGAATTTGTGGTCAATGCCGCTGGCTATTACGCGCAACGCGTGGGCGAATGGTTTGTGCCGCATGGCGGGCGCACGGTGCCGATGATGGTGATGTCGCATCAATATATGCTGACCGACGAAATCCCCGAAATCTCTGCCTATACGGTGCAGCACAGCAAGCTACCGCTGATGCGCGACGTCGATGTGTCCTATTACCTGCGTCAGGAAAAAACCGGCCTGAACCTCGGCCCTTACGAGCGGAATTGCAAAGCGCATTGGGTTCAGCCCAACGACCCAATGCCGCAAGATTTCAGCTTTCAGCTCTACCCCGATGATCTTGAACGCCTGGAATCCTATATCGAAGACGCCATCGCCCGCGTCCCCCTGCTGGGCAGCGTCGGCGTCAACAAGGTGATCAACGGCCCTATCCCCTATGCCCCTGATGGCTTGCCGCTGATCGGCCCAATGCCCGGCGTGCCCAACGCGTTCGAGGCTTGCGTGTTCACCTTTGGCATCGCCCAAGGTGGCGGCGCGGGCAAGGTGCTGGCCGAATGGATCACCGAAGGCCAAACCGAATGGGATATGTGGTCCTGCGATCCACGCCGCTATACCGATTACACCGATCCCGATTATTGCACCGCCAAGGGGATCGAGGTCTATGGCCATGAATACGCCATGCATTTCCCGCACCACGAATGGCCCACCGGGCGCGACCAAAAACTGTCGCCCGTACACGACAAGGTCAAAGACCTCGGCGGAGTCATGGGCGCTTATAACGGGTGGGAGCGCGCCAATTGGTTCGCCCAACCCGGCGATGACACCAGCGAAGCGGCGACGCAAACCTGGAACCGCGCTGGCCCGTGGTCGCCACGCATCCGCGAGGAATGCGAAGCGGTGCGCGACGGCGTTGGCGTTCTGGACCTGCCCGGCTTTTCCCGATTCACCCTGCGCAACGAAGGCGCGGCAGAATTTCTGCGCGGCCTGATCGCGGGGGGCTTGCCCAAACCGGGCCGGATGAACCTCGGCTATTTCCCCGACAAGCGTGGCCGTATCCTGACCGAAATGTCGATCATCCGGCATGATGACGACCTGTTCACCCTGATCACCGCCGCCACAGCCCAATGGCATGACTTTCAACTGCTGAAGGACGCGCTGCCAGCGGGAACCGAAATAGAACTGACAGATGACACCCTGGATTACGGCACACTAATCGTCACCGGCCCCAAATCCCGCGAGTTACTGGCAGGCATCTCTGATGCCGATCTCGACGCGCCGTGGCTGTCGCGCGAAATCGGTCAGGTGGCGGGCAAACATGTGCTGCTGCTGCGCGTCAGCTTTGCGGGCGAACTGGGCTGGGAAATCCACGCCGACAATGCCGACCTGCCCGCGATTTATGACGCGGTGCTGGCGGCGGGGGCGAAACCCTTTGGCATGTACGCGTTGAATGCCTTGCGGATCGAAAAAGGCTATCGCGCCTGGAAGGGCGACCTGTCCACTGACTATACCTTGTATGAGGGCGGGTTGGACCGGTTCATCAAACTGGACAAACCGCAGGATTTCCCCGGCAAAGCCGCCCTGCAAAACGAGAAGCAACAAGGGCGCAAGAAACGCTTTGTCACGCTGATCGTTGACGCAGGCGAGGCCGACGCGCCCTATATGTCAACGCTGTGGCATGGCGGGCAGGTGGTGGGCGAAACCACCAGTGGCGCCTGGGGCTACCGGGTGAATGCGTCCATCGCGTTGGGGATGTTGCGCGCCGATCTGGCGGTGCCCGGCACCGAGATCAAGGTCGAGATCTACGGCAAGATGTACACTGCAACCGTGCAAGCGGATCAGCCATTATGGGATCCGCAGAATGAAAGGTTGCGCGCATGACAAAAATCACCCTGATGGACGGATCAATCGGGCAAGAGCGGGTCAAACGCAGCGGCAACCGCTCGACGCCATTATGGTCTGCCCAGGTCATGGTCGACCAGCCGGAACTGGTGGGCGCGGTGCATTCCGATTACTTCGCGGTGGGGGCCAGCGTTGCCACCGCCAATACCTACGCGGTGCATCGCAGCCGTCTGGAACGCATCGGGCTGGAAAACGAGGTGCCCGCCCTGATCGAAACCGTGGCATCGGTGCAAGAGGCCACAGGTGCCCTGCGCGGCACTTTAGGCTGCGGCAAACCCGTTTGGTTGGCGCTGACGGTGCTGGATAATGACGGCTTTCCCATATCTCGCAGGATTTCCTGCAAGACGCCCCGACAGTGGACGCGCTGGAACAATGCAGCGATCTGGACCCGGATGCCTATGCCACCCACGCCATGGCCTGGATCGACCAAGGCGCGACCATTGTCGGCGGCTGTTGCGAAGTCGGCCCGGCCCATATCGCCGAACTGGCACGCCGCATCCGCGACGCGGGGCATGAAATTGTATAAAACGCACGCGCTCATCCGCCCTTGCGGGCGTCTTCGCGGCAACAGGGGTGCAGTATGACGGTTCTTCCCAAACAGGCCCGCGTGGTCATCATTGGCGGCGGTATCATTGGCT
>JBLINN010000293.1:0-5363 GCA_047639325.1 Paracoccaceae bacterium
ACTGACCTGGATGATCTTGACCAAGCCATTCACAATGCCGTCACAGAATTGAATACTGAGCGAAACCGCGATCCGTTGGGCAACCCGAGAATCTCTGCTTAGCTGATTTCGACGCCCTTGATAGGGTTATCAATGAGCTAGGCGATGGTATGTCAAAAGCCGCCGGACAATTTATTGCTGCCCAGATGGCAGCTGAAAAAGTGCGAAAAGAAGAACTTCCTCAGCAGTTAGAAGCACTTCACGTTGCACTTCTTCAGAATAGCGAAAGCAACCGAGTCATAATCGTGATTGATGAGCTGGACCGTTGTCACCCAGACTATGCAATCGCGGTTCTTGAAGCGATGAAGCTGATCTTTAACCAATCAGGCTTTGTGTTCTGCCTCATGGTAAATGCAGATTATCTCGAAAAATTGGCGCAACACCGATTTGGTGTCTCGACCAACGACGAGAAATACCTCGATAAGTTTGTCGATATTCGCCTCGGATTGGGACCACAAGAAGATACCTTCAAGAATGCGGTGCTTGAGATCGCTCTAGAATTACCTCTTGCGATTCCTTATGGCGAAGGTGACGTTTTTTCTGTGGCTCATGCCGCAGAATTAGCCAGCAAGCTCGCGATTCATGGTGAACTTTCTATGCGTAAGGCCAAAAGAATTCTTTTGAAAGTTGAGATCGCATTGCGTTGCCATGCTGACCGTCCGTTGGATGCTTCGCTGCTCGTGTTTCTAGCGTTTCAGGATGAAATCGCTAGCAATATACCGGGCAGCTTTCTTCCTCGAAGTTCTTTCACGCCTGAATTGGGGGCAGAAATGATGGCGCGAAAACCCTCCGATGGACCTAGAGGTCGAAATGAAGCGGTTCATGAACTGAACGACGTCATAAATAGCTCAGGGCTTGAGCTTTTGGACCTCCCGCGTGATCGCTACCAGACGCCGAAAGACGATAACTACTTCGGCTGGGCATTGGTTTTTGAATTTTTAGCACCACACTATGTGCCGAGCCATCGCGACGTATTGAATGCCGTGGCGGCAGTAATAGCACCTGTAGACTGAAAGCCGCTTGGACTTAGAAAACAGTGTATCGTCACTTCAGTCAGCTCGTATTTTCGCTTTATGACAATTTGTCTTTTGAAGTTTCACGGCAGCAGTTGTTCGATGTACTTCAATCCCTGAACACGTCTGCTTAGGGCTGACAGCAGTCGTTAGACGTGTTTGGCACGAAGGTCCGCACTGGGCCGGTCGCGACGGTTGAGACCGAACGGCCAAAATCCGTTATGCCCCGCACCACGAATGCGAGTCACCGACCTCCCTCTACCCCATCACCAATCCCAGATTTTTCCCAACCCACTCCGGGGTGACGGCGCGAAAACAGCCCGGTTTCCCCCGGTCTCCAGTGTACAAAACGGAAAAACACCCCGTTTCAACCTGTACAAAACCGTCAAAACCGGGTTGCGCGGGGCAGGTCCTCAGACTTTGCCTTCAAAGTCCTTATGTACAAATTTGCAGTCGCAATAGGGGCATTCGACCCAGCCATGCTCGCCCGGTATCTGCAACCAGACGCGCGGATGCCCGCCTTCGCCGCCGTCACAGGCAACACGATAACTGTCCACGATCTTGGTTTCCGGTGCTTGGATGGTCATCGCTTGGCGGTCCTTTTTTGGCAGATACCCCTTTGGGGGCAGGGTCATGTTTGTTTATGAGCCAAGGCAAAACCGGGGGCAAGGGGGCTGTGTGTTTCATGCCTTGGGTCCGATGTATCAAAAGACTCGAAATAAGAACAAAACGTGAATATACTGGGCGCCTGTCATGTATAGCGAATTGTCGATCACCTCTAACTTTACCTTTCTCACCGGGGCGTCCCACCCCGAGGAATTCATGGCCCGTGCCGCCATGCTGGGCCTGCCTGCTATAGCGATTGCCGATGATAACTCGGTTGCTGGCATCGTGCGCGCCCATACCGAATCCCGCTCTATCGCGCGCAAAGTCCGCGAGCGCCGCGACTGGGATGCCACCCATTCCCCCATCGGTCCACCACGCCCCAGCCACCTGCCGCAACCACCCTCGTTCCCGGTTTACGCCACCCCCCGCCTGATCCCCGCCGCGCGTCTGGTGTTCACCGATGCGCCGCCGATCACCGTGCTGCCGCTAAACCGCACCGGCTGGGGAAACCTGTGCCGCATCCTGTCCACCGGACGGCTGCGCACGGTAAAGGGCCAGTGCGATCTGCAACTGGCTGACCTGCTGGACCGGCCGGACGGGCTGCACCTGCTCCTGTGGCCACCCGCACCCGGCGAAACTTTTGTACAAAACCTGACGCCCCACTTTGCCGGCCGAATGCACCTGCTGCTAACCCCAATCTACGATGGCCGCGACCCCGCCCGCTTTGCCGAACTGCAAGCCGCCGCGACACAACTGGGCCTGCCCACACTGGCCAGCGCCGCCCCGCATATGCACCATGGCAACCGCCGCAAAATGGCCGACGTGCTAAGCGCCATCCGCCTGCACCGCAAAGTCGATGATCTGGGCCGCGACGCCCTGGCCAATGGCGAAGTACGCCTGCGCTCGGGCCCCGAAATGCACCGCCTGTTTGCCGGGTACGCGGCGGCGGTGCAGGCCGCCGGTGACCTGGCACACTCCCTGACCTTCTCGCTGGACGAGCTGCGCTATGAATACCCCAGCGAGGCCGGCACAACCGAAACCCCCACCCAGCGGCTGGCCCGATTGGCCACCGAAGGCCTGGTCTGGCGCTATCCGGCAGGGGCCACCGACCGGGTGCGCGCCATGCTGGCACACGAGCTAACCCTGATCGGCAAGCTAAACTACGAACCCTATTTCCTGACCGTCCACGACATCGTGGATTTCGCCCGCTCGCGCGACATCCTGTGCCAAGGGCGCGGATCCGCCGCCAATTCGGTGGTCTGTTACTGCCTTGGCATCACCTCTGTCAGCCCCGAAATCGGCACCATGGTGTTCGAACGCTTTGTGTCCGAGGCCCGGGATGAACCCCCTGATATTGACGTCGATTTCGAACATGAACGCCGCGAGGAGGTGATTCAGCATATTTATCAACGCTATGGCCGCCACCACGCAGGCCTGTGCGCCACCGTGGTGCATTACCGTGGCAAACGCGCCATCCGCGAGGTGGGCCGCGCCATGGGCCTGACCGAGGATACAATCAGCGCGCTGTCGTCGCAGCTATGGGGCTTCTTCAGCGCCAAAGGGCTCGAAGCGCAACGCATGGCTGAAATCGGCCTAGACCCCACCGACCGCCGCCTGAAACAAACGATGGAGCTGGTCTACGAGATCGACGGCTTCCCCCGACACCTGTCGCAACATGTGGGCGGCTTCATCATCACCGACGGACGCCTGGACGAGCTGGTGCCGATCGAAAACGCCGCGATGCAGGACCGCACGGTCATTTGCTGGGACAAGGACGATATCGACAGCCTTGGTATCCTGAAGGTCGATGTGCTTAGCCTCGGCATGCTGACCTGCATCCGCAAAGCGTTTGACCTGATAAACCAGCACCACCAGACAACCCATACCCTGGCCACCCTACCGCCCGAAGACCCGCTGGTTTACGACATGCTGTGCAAAGCCGACAGTATCGGGGTGTTTCAGGTGGAATCCCGCGCCCAGATGAACTTTCTGCCCCGGATGCGACCCCGCAATTTCTATGACCTGGTGATCGAGGTCGCGATCATCCGCCCCGGCCCGATTCAGGGCGATATGGTGCACCCGTTTATTCGGCGGCGCAATGGCGAGGAAAAGGTCAGCTTTCCGTCGGATGCGCTGGGCGAGGTGCTGGGCAAAACCCTGGGTGTGCCGCTGTTTCAGGAACAAGCGATGCAAATCTCTATGGTCGGTGCCGGGTTCACCCCCGATCAGGCGGACCGCTTGCGCCGGTCTCTGGCGACGTTCAAAAAGCACGGCTCTGTCAGCGAATTCCGTGGGCTGTTCCTGCGCGGCATGGCGCGCAACGGCTATGATGCG
Source organism: Paracoccaceae bacterium (assembly GCA_047639325.1). Classification (GTDB taxonomy): domain Bacteria; phylum Pseudomonadota; class Alphaproteobacteria; order Rhodobacterales; family Rhodobacteraceae; genus NVQY01. The sequence continues at coordinate 3,993 of JBLINN010000293.1, forward strand.
GATTTTGCCGAGCGGTGTTTTTCCCAGATCGAAGGCTTTGGCAGCTACGGCTTTCCCGAAAGCCACGCCGCGTCTTTCGCGCTGCTGGTCTATGCCAGCGCCTGGATTAAATGCCACCATCCCGGCATCTTCGCCTGTGCCTTGCTCAATTCGCAACCGATGGGGTTTTACGCTCCGGCGCAGATTGTGCGTGACGCCCGTGCGCATGGCGTCCCGGTGCGCCCGGTTTGCATCAACGCCAGCTATTGGGACAATACGATGGAACCGGACGGGCGCGGCGGGCTGGCCCTGCGGCTGGGATTTCGCCAGATCAAAGGCCTGCGCGAAGAAGACGCCGCCTGGCTAACGGCGGCGCGCGGCAACGGGTATATGCAGGTCGGCGATGTCTGGCGCCGCGCGGGGCTTGGTCCGGCGGTGATCGAACGGCTGGCCGAGGCGGATGTGTTCGCCGCCTGCGGATGCAACCGGCGAGAGGCCCTGTGGCAGGCCAAGGCCATCGCCAGTGCCCAGCCGCTACCGCTTTTTGCCCGCGACATCGAAGGCGAGGCCATCACCGAACCGCGCCACCACCTGCCCCAAATGGGCCTGGGCGAAGAGGTGATCGAGGATTACGTCGCCATGCGCCTTAGCCTGCGGGCGCATCCGGTGGCCTTGTTGCGGCACCGGTTGACGCCGGAAGGAGTGGGGGGATGGTCAGACGGCAACTGTCTGTGCTGAGCCTTTCGCGACCTTCCAATTGAACGCGGCATTCGACACGAAACGTGGAAAGTGCGAATTCACTGCGCGGTGGGCCAATGTCTGCCGCCGGAAATTCCAGACATTCACAACTTTCTTCAGCTACCAGTTTGCTCGCAAAGAGAAGAAGAAGTATTGAGGTTGCCAGTGAACTGTTTTTGCACTGCACATATTCAGGTTGGAGGTCAGCCCGACCCAAGGAGTGCAAGAACCCTACCAGCAGGTCTCGCTACTTGGGGAATGTCGGCTTAGTTGAAGAAAACTTGTTCAGCCAACATTCCAGGATACAATATTTACTCCAACCCATGGAGACCGATGTTATGAAATCCATAAGAAAACCCGTTAGTTTGACCCTGACTGCAGTCATTGGCGCTCTCCGCGCAATATCCTGACCTCCACCATAGGCGACGAGATCGCCCTACATTTCGGTCCGAAGGCCAAGGTCTTCGGCGTTTCGTGTCTGACGTCAGCACTCGCGGGACAGGATTGAGGTTTAGCTAATGGAGGATTTCTGGTTCATCGTAACCGTCAAGGAGTGAAGATGAACAAGAAATCCGGAACCAGCAAAGCTTCGGCTACCAAGCTGGTCAAATCCATCCGCCGCAAAACCCGGCAAACGTATTCTTCAGAAGAGAA
>JBLINN010000294.1:0-5340 GCA_047639325.1 Paracoccaceae bacterium
GACCTCGGTCATCGCGGTGGTGCTGGCTGGGTTCTCTCTGGGTCACTGGCTGGGGGGGCGATTGGCCGAAAGACCGGCGCGCGCAGCCCTGCGGGCCACCGGTTGGGCGATGCTGGCAGCGGCGGTCAGCACGGCGGTGGCAGTTATGTTGTTGCAGCGCCTTGCCGGTCCCGTGTTGCAAACCGTGGGGCATCCGATCTGGGGTATTGCGGTCTTGGCGGTGCTGGTGTTCTTTGTGCCATCCTGCTTTGCCGGTATCCCCGCCCCAATCCTGGCGCGGATCGCGGTCGAGGGAAATGACCAGTCTGGCCGCGCCCTTGGGGCGATTTTTGCCGCCGGGGCCATCGGCGCAATTGCCGGCACTTTGCTGGCCGGGTTCCTGTTTATTTCCTGGCTGGGCACGGCGGCGACGCTGATGGTGGTCGCGCTAACCTACATCGCCGCCGCGTTGACCTGTTTTGCCATGGCCGGATGGCGGGCAATGCTGATGCCCCTGCTTGTGGGTATCATTGCCCTAGGTCTGGCGGGCCTGTCGATTGCCACCCCCAACCCCTGCACCCGCGAAAGCCGCTATTTTTGCCTGCGCTCGCTGGATATGTCTGCCGATCCGGCCAGCCCGGTGCGGCTGATGGTGATTGACCACTTGGGGCACGGGATCAGCGCGTGGGATCAGCCGCGCGTGATGTTTACTGAACATGCCGCAATGCTGGATGCGCTGGCCCGTCTGCGCGCGCCGCACCCTGATTTCAGCAGCTTTTTCATCGGTGGCGGCTCTTATTCGATCCCACGCGCCTTTGCGGATCGGGGCACCGGCCCGCGCACCGTGGCCGAGATTGACCCGGCCGTCACCGCCCTGGCGCAACAAGATTTCTGGTTTGATCCAGCCACCGCTGAAATCCTGCATCAGGACGCGCGCCAAGCCCTGCTGAACCGGCCCGACGCATTGTATGATGTGATTATTGGCGACGCGTTTACCGATGTGGCGGTGCCTGCGCATCTGATCACCGAAGAATTCTTCACCCTGGTCCAATCCCGCCTGACGCCGGATGGTACGTTTTTGATGAACGTGATCGACTATTCCGACCGCCTGCACGCGTTGGCGTCTGTCGCGCGCACGTTGCAACAGGTGTTTCCCTTGGTAGAAATCTGGACAAACACCACCCGCCCCGACCTCGGCGCGCGTGTGGTGTTTGTACTGGTCGCCGGATCACATCGCACCCCGCAAGACCGGTTTGTCGCCCCTGCCCCCGATCAGGTCGAATTCGGCGCTATGGCAGATTCATGGGTGGCGCAAATTTCCCAGTCGCGCGGCATCCTGCTAAGCGATAACTTCGTGCCGATAGACCGACTGATCGGGCGGCCTGATTAGCAGGCCAGCGGCACAGACAATTTATCCAGATGCCCCGGTTTGAACTGCATCAACGGATACCCGGCAACCGAACAGCCTGTACGCCGGGCAACTTGCCCCGCAAACGACTGCCCCAAATCCTGACCTGACAATTGCGATCCATTCATAGGCTCGCGAAACCCGTCAACCACGCCAAACACATGCTTGTCATAAGACACGATCCGCAATTTCGCGGTGACATCTCCGGCGAATATCGCCACCCCACGCAAAGCCGCGCCATTCGCACCATCCACATGCATCGCATAGACGGCTGCATCTTTATGTTTCACCCGGCCCATTTTTGGCGATTTGGCGGAATAGACAGGCACGTCCGATTTACCGGTTGCCCCTTTCCTGGACGCCTTCTTTGGCGCGGCCTGCGCCGGGCCAACATTCACATATTCATAGGTTCCATAGCTCGAAAACCCGATCCCGGATTTGCTTTTGGATACTTCCGCCGGAGCGCTGGCAGCAGCCAGTACAATCGGCAAGGCGATTAGATATCTTTTCATGATTCATGTCCCAGGCAGTTAGCGGCATGCCAACCTTGCGGGTTTGCAGGGCAATAATGTGACGCCAATCCGGCAATTTTCGGCCCAATTGTCCTATCGGCCCAATCAGACGCTTATCAGGCGTGTTTTCGCTGGCATATCGCAGCGCGGCGCGGTATGCGCGCGGCAACTCCCGTACAAAGGCTGAACTTATGGACCTGCGAAATATCGCAATTATTGCTCACGTTGACCACGGCAAAACCACGCTGGTGGATGAATTGCTGAAACAAGCCGGCACCTATCGCGAAAATCAGGCCACCACTGAACGCGCGATGGATAGCAACGATCTGGAACGCGAACGTGGTATTACCATCCTTGCCAAAGCCACCTCGGTGGTATGGAAAGGCACGCGTATCAACATCGTTGACACCCCCGGCCACGCCGATTTCGGTGGCGAGGTGGAACGCATCCTGTCGATGGTTGACGGTGTTGTCCTTTTGGTGGACGCTGCCGAAGGCCCGATGCCGCAAACCAAATTTGTGACCTCCAAGGCATTGGCCCTTGGCCTGCGCCCGATTGTTGTGCTGAACAAGGTCGACAAGACCGACGCAGAACCCGACCGCGCCCTGGACGAATGTTTTGATCTGTTTGCCAACCTGGGCGCAGATGACAACCAACTGGATTTCCCGGCTATGTATGCCTCGGGGCGCGCTGGCTGGGCTGATGTGGAACTGGACGGTCCGCGCAAGGATCTGTCCGCCTTGTTTGACCTGGTGGTCAAACATGTCCCCTCCCCGGCGCAGATCGCCCATCGGGACGAACCGTTTCGAATGTTGGCGACCACACTGGGCAACGATCCTTTCATCGGGCGTATCCTGACGGGTCGTGTGGAAAGTGGGACGTTAAAGGCTGGCGAACAGGTCAAGGCGCTGTCGCGTGACGGTACCCTGATTGAAAACTTTCGCGCCACCAAGATTCTGGCGTTCCGCGGACTGACCCAGCAACCGATCGAATATGCCGAGGCTGGCGATATCGTCACATTGGCAGGCATGTCCAAAGCCACCGTGGCCGACAGTATTGTCGCCCCTTCCGTCACCGAAGGCCTGCCCGCCCAACCGATCGATCCGCCCACAATTACCGTGACCTTCGGCATCAACGATTCCCCGCTTGCCGGTCGTGACGGCAAAAAAGTGCAGTCGCGCGTCATTCGTGACCGTCTGATGAAAGAAGCCGAAAGCAACGTCGCCATCCACATTTCCGACACCCCGGGCGGTGACGCGTTCGAAGTTGCGGGCCGGGGCGAATTGCAGATGGGCGTGCTGATCGAAAACATGCGTCGCGAAGGGTTCGAACTTAGTATTTCGCGCCCACAGGTGCTGTTTCAGGAAGTAGACGGCAAACGGCTGGAGCCAATCGAAGAAGTCACCATCGACGTCGATGACGAATATTCCGGCGCGGTCATCGAAAAGATCACCGGCACCCGCAAGGGCGAGTTGATCGAGATGAAACCAGCAGGCGCCGGCAAGACCCGGATTATCGCCTACGTCCCCTCGCGCGGGCTTATCGGTTATCACGGCGAATTCCTGACCGATACGCGCGGCACCGGCGTTTTGAACCGGGTGTTTCACGAATGGGCACCGCACAAAGGCGCGATCCCGGGCCGACGCGCCGGGGTTCTGATCTCGATGGAAAACGGCACCTCTGTTGCCTATGCGATGTGGAAACTCGAAGATCGCGGCAAGTTCTTCATCGGCGTTCAGGAACAGGTCTATCAGGGCATGGTCATCGGCGAACACAGCCGCGAGAATGATCTGGAAGTGAACCCGCTGAAAGGCAAACAGTTGACCAACGTCCGGGCCAGCGGCACCGACGAAGCGGTCAAGCTGACCACGCCGATCACATTGTCGCTGGAACAGGCGATTGCATATATCGACGATGATGAATTGGTCGAAGTCACGCCCAACGCGATCCGTCTGCGCAAGCGCCATCTGGACCCGCACGAACGCAAACGCGCGGCCAGAGCGTCGTAAATTGTGACTTGAACACAAAAAGCCGCCTGAAGTTCAGCTTCAGGCGGCTTTTTATTTGGTTGCGGCGTTCTTCCAAACGTTAAGGCACATGCTTTCTCGTCTATTGGACGTCACAGAGCGGCACGTTCAAAACTTGCCTATTCGGTGACTTCCACAATCATCAATTCACGCTCAGACGCATCGCGTGCATGGCTTAACGCCCGCTGATAAACCTCTGAATTATAACATTCTTCCGCCTTTTCAACGGATGGAAAACGGGCCACCACATTGCGTGGGCGTGCCAAACCTTCCAGTTGCACAAACCGCCCGCCACGGGCGATAAACTTTCCCCCATGGGCCGCAATCGCCTCGGTCGCCAGGGCGGCGTATTTCGAATACGCCTCTTCATCATGTACAGTTACATGTGCAATCCACAACGCGCTCATATCTTAATCCTCCAAAACTGTCTCAGCGGCTTTAATTGCCGCCTCCGCATTTGCCACATCACGACCGCCGCCTTGCGCCATATCCGCACGACCGCCGCCGCCCTTACCGCCCAATTCAACCACAGCCGCCTTGACCAGATCAACCGCAGAAAACCGATCGGTCAGGTCTGCCGTGACACCAGCCGCAACAGCTGCCTTGCCGCCAGCATCGGCAATCAACAACACCGCGCCAGATCCCAGACGATCTTTGTGTTCGTCGATCAACGCAGGCAGATCCCGGCCCGTCACCCCAGTCAAAACCTGAGCTATCAGCGATATCCCATTGATTTCCTTCACTTCCGGCCCAACCCCACCAGCACCGGCCATCGCCAGTTCGCGGCGCAGCTGGGCAACCTCATTGCCAAGCGCGCGGCGTTCGTCCAGCAGTGCGCGCAGGCGATCCAGCACATCTGCAGCGGGGGTTTTCAACACGGCGGCCACCTCGCCAAGGCGACGGTCCTGTTGGCTCAGATATTCAAACGCTTCGGCCCCGGTCAGCGCCTCGATCCGCCGCACCCCGGCGCTCGACGCAGAGTCGCCCAAGGCCACAAACACCCCGATATCGCCAGTCCGACGCACATGGGTCCCGCCGCACAGTTCCAGCGAATAGGTTTGCCCATCCGCCCCCTTGCCTGATCCGGGCAAAGCGCCCATCGACACAACACGCACTTCATCGCCGTATTTTTCCCCAAACAAGGCCTGCGCGCCCAGGCCACGGGCATCATCCGGTGTCATAATCCGCGTGTCTACCGGGGCATTCTGGCGAATAAAGGCGTTGACCTCGGTTTCAACCGTGGCCAGTTCTTCGTCGCTCAGCGCCTTGGTGTGCGAAAAGTCAAACCGCAGCCGATCCTGGGCATTCAGCGACCCGCGCTGCGCCACATGATCCCCCAATGCCCGACGCAACGCTTCGTGCAGCAAGTGCGTTGCCGAGTGATTGGCGCGGATCGACGTGCGCCGCGCATGAT
>JBLINN010000295.1:0-5270 GCA_047639325.1 Paracoccaceae bacterium
GTTGCCGGCAACACATGCAGAGCATGTGTGAGAGGGGGCAATGGATGGTGCGACCGGCAAAGCCTTGTAGATCGACCCGACACCACCCGCAAGTGCCACGATGCGATAGCTGCCCGTAAGGGCGCACCGTTCCAAATGGCCAAACTGGTTGAAGACGCGAGCAGCGGGTGATAACACACGCAGCGAAATGACCGTTCCAGGCCGTGTCTTCCTGCGCTCCGTGCGTTGGACTGACTGAACTGTCCATGTCCAGCGTGATCCACTTGGGCGGTTTGCGATTGTGAACCCGGTCGATCCAATGTCCCGGCACATTAGCCAGCGCAACGCGATTGTCGGTCGCCGCCAAAACCTCTGTCTCAAACCGTCCCATCTGACTGGCGGATGCGGCCTTTGCATCCACGGCTCTGCCCGCCGACGATCTGCCGCATCACCGGATCAAGCGCCAGACGATCCGCATCATTCACATCATCATATCCCGCCAATCGACCGAAAACAGACTGGCGCAACAGGCCGACCAGGGTGTGAAGTCGATTGTGGCCTGTGCGGATGTCTCTCAACAAACCACCCGCAATATCGTGCAGGCCAAGTACCTCGTCCAGTTCTCGGAACAACAGCAATCCGCCATCAGAACTGATCTTGGAGCCATGAAATTCCAGCCGCACCCGCCGGTCAAAACCGAGCCGAACATCACTCGTTTCGCTTGCACCCTCCGGGTGATCCATGATCCACCGCCTCCAGCCTCATTAACCTGCTGAAATATAACACGTTACTGGGCTTCAGGGGCGGAAAAACGTCAGGTTACTTGGGGAATGCGGGTTTAAACGTCTCGACCACAGATAGGCCGCCGGTAGCATGTGCCACACAAACGCGGCTTGGGTGGCCAATTGCGCCGCCGAACAGGGCCAAATCTGCCAAAAACCTCAATCAAAAGCGATAACCCGCCGAGTCTGGCGCGTATGTCAGGTGACAGAGCGGCAGGTTCCGCGTATATATTGCGGCAAGGCCGGTAAAACCGGCCAAATCAGGTAAATTGACAGGCAACAAACATGAGCAGCATGACCTCCCCCCGACTGACCCGTCGTGGTTTCGCCCTTACGGCCCTTGCAGGCCTTTCCGTGACGGCCGCATGCGGCAATGGCGTTGGCAGCAACGGCTCGGCCAAGATCGACGCCCGCGTTGATGCGACACTTGACCAAATGTACAGCCAGTTCCCCAATACCCCGGATCTGGCCGGCAAATCCACCGGTATGCTGATCATGCCGCTGGTAACCGAGGCCGGCTTTGGCTTTGGCGGCGGTTTCGGGCGCGGCGCTTTGCGAGTGAACGATGTCACCGTTGATTATTATTCCAACACCAAAATATCCGGCGGCTTGCAGATCGGGGTTCAGCAATACGCCCATGTGCTGTTCTTCATGACAGATGACGCCCTGTCAGGGTTCCGCCGTGCCTCTGGCTGGACCGCTGGTGCGGGGCTGGAATATGTGGTGTCCGACAAGGGTGACTCGGTCCAGGCCGACACCAACACATTGCGCGCACCAATTCTCGCTGCGGTGTTTGGCCAAGCAGGCCTGCTGGTCGGCGCCACGCTGGAAGGCTCCAAATATACCCGCATCATCCCATAATAGGGTAGGGCTTGACCTCGGCCTCACCAAAGAATTCCCGCTCTTTTTCTGGCCGTAAATATCCTCGCCGAAGGCACGGCCTGCCCAACGGGCAGGCCCACTATAGTGCGGCCCGGAACGGGCCTCCGTTTACGTCAGACCCTCTCAGCCCGCCGCATTCAGACGCTTAATCAAGCTGGACGTGTCCCAACGCCCGCCACCCATCTTCTGAACGTCTTTATAAAACTGATCGACCAGCGCCGTCACCGGCAGGCTGGCCCCGGTTTCATCCGCTGTATCCAGACAAATCCCCAGATCCTTGCGCATCCAGTCCACGGCAAAGCCATGCTCAAAATGATCATCAATCATCGTCTCATACCGGTTGGCCATCTGCCAGCTACCCGCCGCCCCCTGGCTGATCACCTCAACCACCGCGCGTCCGTCCAGCCCGGCCTTGTCGGCAAAATGCAACGCCTCGGACAGGCCCTGCACCAATCCGGCAATCGCAATCTGATTGCACATCTTGGTCATCTGCCCGGCACCGCTATCGCCAATCCGCCGACAAATCCGCGCATAAGCATCGATCATCGGCGCGGCCCGGTCATAGGCCCCCTGATCGCCGCCACACATCACCGACAGCGCTCCGTTTTCGGCCCCTGCCTGCCCGCCGGAAATCGGCGCATCAACAAAGCTGATCTGCCCGGCATCAGCGGCCGCATAAAGCTCGCGGGTGACAGCAGCCGACACCGTGGTGTGATCAACAAAAACCGTGCCCGCCTTCATACCGGCAAACGCACCCTCTTCGCCCAGACAAACGCTGCGCAAATCGTCATCATTGCCGACGCAAGACATCACAAATTCCGCACCCTCGGCAGCCGCGCGCGGCGTCGCCGCAAAAGTACCGCCATGCTGCGTGGCCCATTTTTCCGCTTTGGCCGTGGTACGGTTATACACCGTCACCTCGTGCCCGGCAGCCTGCAAATGCCCCGCCATCGGATATCCCATTACGCCCAGACCCAGAAACGCCAATTTTGTCATACGCTTTCCCCTTGATACATCTTGCCTTACACTGAAATGCTACCTAGCAGGCTATCGGAACAAGTAAAATCACCAGACCGGCAAATCCGCCGCAATAAGGTGAAAAACCGGGGAATCACATGGGTCTTGCGATACGATGGCTGTTGCGAATTGCAGCGGTGCTGGTGGTGCTGGTGGTATTGGCGGTGTCGCTGATCTATTTCCTCGCCGGTCAGTCCCTGCCCGATTATGACCAAACCGTTCAGGTGCGCGGTGTAACCGCCCCGGTCGAAATCGTGCGCGACAATGCCAATGTGCCGCATATCTTTGGCGCCGCCGACCCGGATGTGTTCTTTGGCCTTGGCTATGCCCATGCCCAGGACCGGCTGTGGCAGATTACGATGATGCGCCGCACCGCGCAGGGCCGCCTGTCCGAGGTGTTTGGCACCCGCACCGTCGCCATCGACAAGCTGCTGCGCCGGTTTGATCTGTACCGCCTCGCCGCCGCCTCCGTCGAAGTACAAGACGCCGCAACCCGCGCCGCGCTCGACGCTTATGCCGCTGGTATCAATGCCCGCCTGACCGAGATCAACGACAAAGCCCTGGGCCGGGGCGCGCCCGAGATGTTTGTGTTCAACGCCCCCGTCGCCCCCTGGCAACCGGCGGATTCGCTGGCCATCATCAAACTGATGGGCCTGCAATTATCCGGCCATCTGGAAGAAGAAGTTCTGCGCGCCCGAACCGCGCTGATGCTGCCCGACCCGGCGCGTTTGCTGGATATTCTGCCCGATGCCCCCGGCAGTGGCGTCGCCGCCCTACCTGAATACGCCGCCTTGTTCCCGGGCTTGCCCCGCTATGCGGCCAGCCAACCGATGCCGGAAACGCCGTTGTCGCCGTTTCCCCGCCGGGGTCTGGCCGGGGCCTCCAATGCTTGGAGCGCCGCGCCCTCGCGGTCAGCCTCCGGCGGGACATTACTGGCTAATGATCCGCATCTGGGATTCACCGCGCCGTCGATCTGGTATCTGGCCCGGCTGGAACTGGCCAGCGGTGGGGTGATTGGCGCCACCATCCCCGGCATCCCCGCCGTGATGACCGGGCGCAGTGAACAGCTGGGCTGGGGGCTGACATCGTCCTATCTGGACGATCAGGACGTGTTCATCGAAAAGCTGAACCCCGACACCCCCGGCGAATACCTGACACCGCAAGGGTACAAGCCGTTCGAAAGCCGCCCGTCGATTATCACCATCAAGGACGCGCCGCCAATTACCCTGACCCTGCGGTGGACCGAAAACGGGCCGGTTCTGCCCGGCAGTCACTATAACCTCGCTGCCGTCACCCCGCCGGGCCATGTGGCCGCGCTTGGCTGGACTGTTCTCAGCCCAAACGACACGTCGATGACGTCAGCCATCGGGTTGATGGGCGCAAAAACCGTACAACAAGCGATTGCCATCGCCGAGGCGCATATCGCGCCGTCGCAAAACCTGTCGCTGGTGGATCAGAACACGATTGCCATGAAGATGATCGGCGCGATGCCCCGGCGTGATCCGCGCCATCAAAGCCAGGGGCGCCTGCCCAGCCAGGGCTGGCGCACGGAAAACCGCTGGCAGGGGCGCGCGCCCTATGCCGCCAACCCGGAATTTGTCAGCCCACGTGGTGGAATCCTGGGCAATACCAACAACAAGATCCTGGAACGCCCGTTTCCCAACCACGTGTCCTTTGTCTGGGGCGACACCCAGCGGATCAACCGTTGGCGGCGGCTGATGCAATCGCGTCAGGTGCACACCCGCGACAGTTTCATCGAGGCACAACTGGACCCGGTCAGCTTTACCGCGCGGTCCCTATTGCCACTGATCGGCGCCGATCTGTGGTTCACCGGCCAAGCCGCCCCCGAAGGCACCCCGGCCCGCCAACGGGAAATCGCGCTGGCACTGCTGGCCGACTGGAACGGCGAGATGAACGAACACCTGCCAGAACCGCTGATCTACGCCGCATGGCTGCGCGCTTTGCAAGTGCGCCTGATCGGCGACGAATTGGGACCGCTGGCGGATGAATTTGTGCATGTCGAGCCGCTGTTTATCGAACGGGTCTACCGCAATATCGACGGCGCGGCGGTCTGGTGCGATGTCCGCCAAAGTGCGGCACAGGAAAGCTGTACCGACATGGCCCGCTTGGCGCTGGACGACGCGCTGGTGTGGATTCGCAACAATTACGGCACAGCGTTGGAATCCCTGCGCTGGGGCGATGCGCATCAGGCCACCCACGACCATCAGGCGTTGGGTAAAGTGCCGGTGCTGCGCTATTTTGTGAATATCCGCCAATCCACCAGCGGCGGCGACAACACGCTGTTGCGAGGGCGCACATCGGGCAAGGACCCTGCCCCGTTCCAGAACGTGCACGGGGCCGGCTATCGCGGGGTCTATGATTTTGCCGATCCCGACAGTTCGGTCTTTATCACCTCGACCGGGCAGTCCGGGCATTTCCTGTCGCGCCACTACGACGATCTGGCGCAGCTGTGGCGGCGTGGGGAATACATCCCGATGTCGCTGGATGTTGAATTGGCGCGCGCCGCATCGGTTGGTATTACGCATCTTGTGCCGCGTCCCTGACCAAACCCTGATCCAACCCGGCCAAAAAGTTTTATACTCGCCTCAC
>JBLINN010000296.1:0-5269 GCA_047639325.1 Paracoccaceae bacterium
GCTGGCCCACCCGGCCCTTGACCGCTTGGGCGAGAACCGACAGGTTGCCCCCGATATGACCGCACCAGAAAAATGGATTGCCGCCGCTTTTGGCAGGGACGGCCTGCGCGCTTGGGCGATGCACGGGGCACGTCCCGATGCGCAGCTGGCTTTGCCACCCCGCGCAAGGGCGGGTTGGCCTGATGTGCAGCTAGCACTGTTGGCGGATTTGCCGGATGACTGGCGGCAACCGGGCCAGACGCTTGTGGTGGCCTGCGGCCTGAAGGATGCGCCTTATCAGGCGATTCCGGTGGCCCCGGGAAAATTGCGGCCACTTCCTGTCCCCGCCGAGGATGCCCGGCTTGATCTGTTTGCCCTTTCCGGTCTGAGACAAACCGCGCCACCTGATGTCATCTGCGGCGACGAAACCCGGATTGCCGGATTTCTGGCGGCGCATGCGGGCTGGGATGGGGTGATCTGCCTGACCGGTCCTCAGTCCTGCTGGGCACATATCAGCGCAGGCGAGGTCGTGAGTTTTCAGACCTTCCTGACGGGCGAAATATATACGGCGGTCTCGCAAAATGCACCCGCTGTGGCGGATTGGGACATGGCAGCGTTCACCGACGCCGTTGAAATCACTTTGTCGCGGCCAGAGAAACTGGCCGCAGCCCTAGCATCTGTGCGCGCCCGCGATGTGTTGCAGGATCAATCAGCCCAACAGGCGCAGGCCCGTCTATGGGGCGCGTTGATTGGCGCCGAACTGGCCGCCGCGCGGCCCTATTGGTTGGGGCAGCAATTGGCGGTGATTGGCCCGACGGAAATAACCGCCCTTTATCGCGCGGCACTGGAACCACAAGGCGTCCCGACAGAGACCGCAGAGGACGACCAGACAACGCTGGCCGGTCTGACAGCTGCCTGGCGGCAAATGCAGTAATCCCGGCGGCACGGATCTACCCGCGCCGAATATGGCGCACGCCGGGGGGTGGTGGGTCTTCTGCTGTGCCCGCATAACATTGCGCCATCGCCATCCAGCGTGTTGCCGTTTCGCCTGTGGTGATCAGGCCCGTGTCGGCAATGTTGCGCACCTGCGTGACCACACGGGCGAAATCCACGGCGCTGCCTTGAACTGAGTTCTCTGATTGCGGCGTGTTCCAATCCCAAACAGCGCCCGACGGGCCGGTCAGGCGCACAAAGGGGGCCGGATCGGGCACCGGCAGTTTGCGGTTACTGTAAGTCCAGCCAAAGGTCGCCACGCCCAGATGCGCGATATTGCGGATGCTGTCCTGTTCGGCCCGTTCCTGGCCCAAACAATCGAATATTTCCTGCCCATGCGCCCAGGTTTCCATCTGGCGGGCGGTGATGCTGGACAGCGCGCTCATATCCGGACCGGCCCATTTTACCCGCTGCTTGGGGTCGGCGCTGGCATAATCATCGGCGCAACGCTCGGCGCTTTCGCGCCAGCTTTCAACCAAGGCCCGGCCGCGCAAACCGTCAAGCCATAGATATTGCGTGTCCCGCAGGCTTTGCCCGGCAGCCAGACCAGCGGCAATCGGGGCAAAAAACGTCGCAAACGCCGCATCGCTTTCTATGGCCTTGGACGCGGCCACGTTGAATATATGCAAATGGCCGATCACATCGTCGATGGTCCAGCCCTTGAACAAAGTGGGCTGGTCGAGATCGGCGTCGCTAAGCGGGTCCAGAAGGGCGGCGAGCGCCCGGCTTTCTTGGCAGAAATCTTGGGCTTGTTGCATTGCACCCCTCATTGGCAGTCAAACAAAAGGCCCCGGCGCAATAGCCGGGGCGGGTTTTTTCGGGATCAGGTGATCCGTCTTAGTTGGTCGAATGTAATAGCTGTTGCGGATTCTGCCGATATTTTCGACGACAACCACAAACGTCCCTGTCCACGCCGGGGTGAACGAACAATACAGCCGGTCGGAATAGCTGCGATTCAGACAAATCGTGTTGCCGATTTCGTCCGTCACCAACAGATCGCCATCGCCATCGCCATCGCCCAGAATGGCAATCTCGGCCTGACTGTCACCGCGGAAATTCACCTGGAAAATATTGGTGTGACCGGCGCGCAGGCGGCTAAGGGTGCGGCTAGCGCCCCCTACCCGGCCCCGGCTGCCTTCGGCCTGGGCATCTTCGATCATCCCGGTGACGCCGGATCACCCCCGGCCAGTTCCATCGCCATCGCCAGCATTGCCGCCGCGTCGACCGGCCCATCAACGCCTTCGCCTTCTTCGGTTATGTCCACGCCTTCGGTTGGCATGGTTTCAACCTCGCGCGTCATATCTTCGGGCGCGATGGACCCTGCGATGCGGGCGGCGGCCAGAACCGACAGCGCGTCTTTGTTGGCAACGCCGTAGCTGTAAAGCGCCTGCGCCATCGACAACTGCGCCACAGCGCCGCCCTGACCACCGGCCATTGCGGCGGCATTTACACAACTGGTATCTGCGGCACAGACTGGCATGCTGAGCCCGGCAAAAATTGCCGCCGCCGAAACCGTTTCTTTCAGATGCATAAACTGGAACATTGCGACCTCACCATTTGATATTCAGAAATTCACTTTTTGATGTGTCCAGATTACCGACCAAAACCAATAAGGGAAGCAGGCATTACGTGAGAAATACTGTCATAATTGCATTTTTCCTGCACAAATCCGCTCTGCCGCCCGATTCTGGCACCACCTTTCAGATCAGGTGGTACCCGTGACGCGTCCTTTCCCAGGACTTCTGTTTGGCCCGGCCCTATCTGCCGCTTTGGCGTTGGCAGTCAGCCCCGTATTTGCCCAGGAAACCACCCGGATAGACGCCGATCATATGCGCGACCGTGCCTTTCAGGGGGGGCGCGCGCAGCGGCGGGCGATGGCCTGCTGGCCACAAAAATCCGGACCCGACAGGGATTGGAAAGCGATCTGGCCGCCTTGCGCCGCCAATTAGCGGGCGGGGATACGGGTGGTGCCGTAACGGTTGATGCCCTGCAAACCCGGGCGGTTGCGGTGGCACGCGACCTGGATGCGCTGGACACCGAAATTCGCGCGCAATTCCCCGAATACGCCGAAATCGCCAACCCTCAACCGCTTAGCTTTCAGCACTTATGTTTGGGCGGTATCGGCCAATGGCACCGCCGGGCATCGCGCTGACCTGTCTGCGGCGCAGCTGTCGGATATGATCCGTACCTTGCGCGCCGATCTGGACCCAACCGGCCCGTCCCGCGCTGCGGCCCCGCTGTCGGCCCCCGCAAACTCACGGCGCGGGCCGTCCTTTGACGGTGCCACCGCGTATCAGCTGTACCAACAACCCAGCCTGCCCCGGTCCGAGGCGTTGCGCCGCGCGATGCTGGGCGTGATGCAGGACGGATCGGATCCGACGCTGGCGCATCCGTCGGCCTGGGCCCCGTTTGTGGTGGTCGGCGAGGGCGGCGCGTTAAGTCAGTAGCCGTCAGTAGCGCGACACAACCAGCATATCCTGCGGCGCTTGCCCCGACAGGGCCGCCCAGGCGATATCGACAAACGACAGATAGCGCCCGCGATCCCGTTCCAGCAATTGCAATGTGCCGCCACCGGCCCCGCCTGCGCCATCAAACGACAGCCGGGCCGCGATACGGGCCGCACGGTCCATCAGGTCAAAGGCGATATCCGCCTCGCCCACACGGGCAAAGGTGAACGCCATCTGCCACAGGGTCTGGGCGTCGATATATTCACCATTGGCCTCGGCCGCGACCGCAACCCAGCGAATATTCTTGATGTATTGGGCGGCGGCCTCGTAATTGCCGGTATCGCGCATCTCGATCACGCCGCGGATCAGATCATAGCTGCTATTTCTTTTGAAATAGCGCGTATCAAAGGCAGCAATAGCATCGGCTTCAGGCCCCTTGCCCAGCGCCGCCCAGCGTGCGGAAAACGAGGGTGGATCACCGCCCAACGCCTTTAACCTGCGTGCTTGCACAAGGTCTCTGGCGGCTTGGCGATAGACTGCTTCCTGAAAAGACAACGCCTTCAGGTCGAAATAATACGCATAAACATGGTGGTGGTTCGCAGGCACGGCCACACCGGATTCTGCGTCCCTAGCCAACTGATTGGCCGTGACATAGGCGTCTAGCTGACGGTTGGTCAGATGGGTCTCTGCCTGCGCGGCAAAAAACGCTGCCATATGGTCGTTGGTGCCATGAATTTCGAGATATCGACGCCGGGCGGCCAACAGATCGGCGGCCTCGGCGGGGCGTCCTTGCCGGTAACGCAACCGGGCCTTGACGGCAGCATCGCCGTCCTCGCCGGATAACAGCCGGTCCAGGATGTCCAGATAATCAGTATCCAACAGGTCAAGCGCCAGATCTTCGGGCACCCGCCATTGCTTGTCTTCTTAATGCCCGGCAATCGCCAAATCCACAGCAGATGCGTAAGACGAACGTGCGCGCGTGGCGATCCGGTCCCCAAGGGCGGCGGCGGCGCTGTATTTACTGGCATAGACCAGCGTTTCCATCACCCGGGCCGCGCGCGTCACCAGATCGGATGGTGCAATATTCTTGGCGCTTTCGACATATCGCATCGACAGTTGATCATAGCGCGCCGCATCCATCGGACGATGCTGCGCGCCCCCAACACCGGTTTCATAAAGATCGGCCAGCTTCAGCGGCTCGCCGGGGAATTCCGCACGCACAAAGGGATCGGCAGCCCGAAGAAACAGCTCTTTCATACCCTGCGGGCGGGCAATCTTTGGCACCGCCTTGGCCTGATCAAAATACCCCAATACCAGATCGCCCGCGCAAGGTGCGGCACGGCAGAGCGCAGTGTGATCAGCGGCCTTGGCTGCCACTTCTGGCACGTCTGACAGAATGGCCACCGCCCACAGGTCAATCCAGACCGAAAACAATTCAGCATCCGAAAAGCCATCTGCCATCGCCGCGCCCACCATCGCCTGCAAATCCTGGGCGGTATAGGCCGCCCCTTTCCGGCTGCTGGCGCGCGCCTGACCGCCGACACTGTCCGATTGCATCAGGTGGTTTTCGAGACCCAGTGAGCCAACTAACCGCAACGCCAACTGACCCATATGCCGCCTTTCCGGCCCGGTCAGGGCACTACTGTCAGGTGTCGCCTGCGCCTGGTCCAATACCGCCACAAACAGCCCGCGTCCCTGGCCCGAAACCAACAGGGCCTCGTCCGCGATATCTTGCGGAACCGTTGCATTGCCGGGAAACAAAACGCGCGTATTTTCGGCGGCGCGGGCGCGCAAGGCGTCGGGGTCATAGGCCGCCCCAAGACGCGACAGGTCGGCAACGCTGATCGGGT
>JBLINN010000297.1:0-5267 GCA_047639325.1 Paracoccaceae bacterium
CAGGTCCTAACGCAAAAGATTTGCGCGGGCCTGGCAATGTGTCAAAGGGATAAGAACGACGACAAACCGGCCCGCTGGGTGGATCAGCAGGGAATGCAGCAGATAATGGTGCAAATACGGTTCATAACCGGCAATTAGCACGGGTTAGTCCCAACGCCAAGCCTTGTCTGCCCGTCGGCTGACCCTAAAGCGACACGCCCCCAACCACCGGGGTCTTTCCGGCCAACACCTGGGCAAACACATCACTGTCCACATTGCCGCCGCTTAGAATAACGCCCACCTTCTTGCCTTGCATGGCATCGCGTTCCTGCATCAACGCCGCCATCGCCGCTGCTGCCGCGCCTTCGGCAACGTTATGCGTGGCGCGGAATATCAGCCGCATCGCTTCGGCCACCTCGTCATCCGTGACGGCCACAATGCGGTCTGCGCCGGGGCCGTAGATCGCCAGCGCCTCGGCCACCGGCACCCGCACGGCCATGCCATCAGCAAAGGTGTTGGCGGTTTCGGTTTCCACCAACCGTCCCGCCTGGACAGATTGCAGGGCGCAATCGGCCAGCGTGGACACAACACCAACAATGCAGGTTTTCAGCCCCAGCGCGTCGCGCACCGCGATGGTGCCGCAAATGCCCGAGCCACAACCGATCGGCACATAAACCGTTTCCAGATCATTCAGCGCGCTGAACAGCTCGTAACCATAAGTTGCCACGCCGCGCACCAATTCGCGGTGAAACGGCGGCACAACCGCCAACCCTTCGGCGGCGGCATAGCGTATCGCCTCTTTGCGGGCAGTGTCGAAATCATCACCGAATTCCACCAAATCCGCGCCAAAGGCCCGCATCGCCGCGTTTTTTTCCACCGAATTGCCGCGTGGCACATAGACGCGCGCCGTCAGCCCGGCGGCCACCGCCGCGCGGGCCTGGCTTTGACCATGATTGCCGCGTGTGGCAGTGCAGATGCCGCGCGCCTCGGGCTGGCAGCGCTTTAGCCAGTCGATAAAGGTGATCCCGCCGCGCATTTTGAAGGCACCGGTGGGCGTGTGATTCTCGTGCTTCAGCCACACCTCTGCCCCGGCAGCCTGGGACAGAACCGGCCAGTGATATTGCGGGGTGGGCGGGATCACGGCGTGAACCATCTGTGTCGCTGCGTCCAATTCGTCCTTTGTAAACAGTGCCATGGCTGCCTCCGTTTTTGGTCGTTGAAACCTTACCGCAGGGAACCATGTTGCCCGCCGCAACGCAATGCAATTTCGATTGACAGTCCATGGCGGGAAATGTCCTGTGCAGGATATGGAACTGTCAAAACGCATAAGGCACATCACGGGTGGCGGATCAGACGGGTGGGACGTGTTTTACCGCGCCCGCGCGATGATTGCCGCCGGTGAAGCCGTGACCGAGCTGACCATTGGTGAGCATGATATCCGCACGCATCCATCGATCCTGAAGGCGATGCACGAGTCTGCCATGGGGGGGCACACCGGCTATGCCATGGTGCCGGGCGTCGACAGTTTGCGCGATACCGTGGCCGCACGGGTGCAGGCGCAATCAGGCGTGCCCACCACGCGCGACAATGTGCTGATTACGCCGGGCGGTCAGGCGGCGCTGTTCAGCGCGCATCGCGCCGCCTGTGACGAAGGCGATACCGCGCTGTTTATCGACCCCTATTATGCCACCTATCCCGGCACCATCCGCAGTGTTGGCGTTAAACCCAAACCTGTGCAGGCCCATGCCAGCGAAGGCTTTCAACCGCGTGTCGCTGATTTAGAGGCCGCAGCACCCGGCGCCGCATCCCTGCTGATTAATTCCCCCAATAATCCCACAGGGATCATCTATGCGCATGACGTGCTGGAGGGGATCGCCGGGGTCTGCCATCGCCATGATCTTTGGCTGATCTCGGACGAGGTATATGACACCCAAATATGGGAGGGCAGCCACCTGTCCCCCCGCGCCTTGCCTGATATGGCAGAGCGGACGCTGGTTGTTGGGTCGATGTCCAAAAGCCATGCGATGACCGGATCACGCTGTGGCTGGATTGTTGGGCCAGAGCAGGCGATCAGCCATCTGATCAATCTGGCCACGCACACTACCTATGGCGTGCCCGGTTTCATTCAGGACGCGGCCGAATTTGCGTTGAACGAAGGGCCTGGGTTAGAGGCCGAAGTCTCGGCCCCGTTTCAGCGCCGCCGGGCGTTGGCGCAACAGATACTGGAAACACAAAACATCGTCGGGCACGTTCCATCACAGGGCGCAATGTATCTGATGCTGGATATCCGCGCGACCGGGATGACGGGCGAAGGGTTTGCCAATGCGCTGCTGAATGCGCACCGTATCGCGGTGATGCCCGGTGAAAGCTTTGGCACTGCTGCCGCTGGGCATGTCCGCGTGGCGATGACAATTGCGGACGCCGAGTTTGCCACAGCGTTGAAACAACTTTGTGCGTTTGCCGCCCAACACGCGGCATAAATCCGGGGTGGTTTTGTTTCGCGTCAGAACCGAAACGACACATTCATCAGAAAATTGCCGGTTTGGGCAGCCAGTGTCGGCCCGATTGCGTTCTGAAACTGTGGACGCAGCGCGGGATCATTGGCCGATAGCCGGTTGATCGGGGTTGTCTCCAGACCCCATCCCCAGAAACCGACCGGGTCGGTGATCGCCAGCGTCATCCCCGGATCAGCCAGAGGGGCCGAAGGCGCAAGCGTCGTGATTTCAGATTTGGACCGCTGACTAACCCGCCAGGCCTTGGGGGCCGCAAGCGGAGTTTGCTGGACGGTAAAGGCCGCGCTCCGGTCAAACAACGCGACTTGAACCCCATTCCAGTCACCGGCTTGTGACAAGCCAGCCACTAGGCCAAAGGCAATGGCAGATGTAAAGGTTACAAGGCGCATTTGGCAGTCTCCTTGGTTGCCGCCCGGCATCTTGCGATGCCTGTGACGATCTTGTGCGCATCCCTGTCGCGAAACAGATTTTGCTATTTTTGCCCCCGCCACACGGAACCTGCGGGCAATTTGCGGCATCAACAAGGCACGGATGGGAAGGCGTGTGAAAATTTCCTGGGGTGTTGAAAAACGAACAAATGGGTGGTCGCAAACAGGACAGCCCGGCGCCAATCGAACGATAAGCTGGATCCAATGTGAGAGGATGCCATGCAGGCAGACAGGTGTAAGATTGGATTGATCAGCCGCACCATTGGTGCAGCACGAGGGCGGGCAGCCCGCGGGCGACCCGGGGTGGTTTAAACCGCCCTTCCTTTGATCTGACCCCATCATGGACCTGAACGCATATGAACATTTCTTCCCCCTCCACCGGCCCGGCCCGCAGCGGCGGCCGCGCTGCACGCCGCGCTGCACGCGCGGCCCCACTTGCCGACCACCTGCGCCCGGTGCGCCCCGGCATGTCGGGTGGCACTTATCGGCCGTTGACCCAAGACGGCATGGACCGCATCCACCAGGCCGTGCTGGACGCGCTGGAACAGATCGGCCTGGCCGATGCCCCCGAAAGCGGTATCCGCTATCTGCTGGGCGCCGGCTGCATATTGGGTGACGATGGTCGCATCCGCTTTCCCCGGGCTTTGGTCGAGGACACAATTGCGCGGGCCAACCGCTCTGTCACGTTGATGGGGCGGGATCCGACGCATGACATGTCGCTGAGTGGGTCAGCGGTGCATTACGGCACGGCGGGTGCAGCAGTGCATATGGTGGATGTCGATACCCGCACCTATCGCGAAAGCTCGTTGCAGGATTTGCATGATGCCGCGCGCATCGCGGATCGGCTGGACAATATCCATTTCCTGCAACGCCCGATGGTGGCCCGCGATATCACAGACAATCGCGAGATGGACCTGAACACCGTCTATGCCTGCTGTTCCGGGACCACCAAACATGTCGGCACCTCGTTCACGGAACCCGGTTTTGTCGCGGACGCGTTAGAGATGCTGCACCTGATTGCGGGTGGCGAGGATAAATGGCGGGCGCGACCGTTTGTGTCGAATTCCAACTGTTTTGTGGTGCCACCGATGAAATTTGCCACCGAAAGCTGTTTGGTGATGGAAGCCTGTATCGAAGGCGGAATGCCGGTGCTGTTGCTGTCCGCGGGCCAAGCCGGGGCCACCGCCCCTGCCCCGATCGCGGGCGCCATTGTGCAGGCGGTCGCAGAATGTCTGGCCGGGCTGGTCTATGTGAACGCGATAAAGCCGGGTCATCCGACGATTTTTGGCACCTGGCCGTTTGTGTCTGATTTGCGCACGGGCGCGATGTCGGGCGGCAGTGGTGAACAGGCTTTGTTGACCGCAGGCTGCGCGCAGATGCACGGGTATTATGACCTGCCCGGCGGGGCAGCTGCGGGGATAGCCGATTCAAAGCTGCCGGATATGCAGGCCGGGTGGGAACAGGCGATATCCAATGTCATGGCCGGGATGTCGGGGTTGAACATGGTGTACGAAGCGGCAGGTATGCATGGGTCTCTGATGGGGTTTTGCCATGAATCTCTGATCCTTGGGGATGACCTGATTGGTCAGGCGCTGCGCTGTGTGCGCGGGATTGAGGTGGATGAGGACTCTGTATCATTGGAGACCATTCGGGCCACCTGCATTGGCGGGCCCGGGCATTATCTGGGGACGGATCAGACGTTGGAACGGATGCAAACGGATTATATCTATCCTGTTCTGGCGGACCGGTCTTCACCCAAGGAATGGGAGGAACGCGGTAAGCCGGATCTGATTGCTGGGGCCACCGCGCGGAAAAATGCGATTTTGGCCGAGCGGGCGGCGGCCCGGTTTGATCCGGCAACAGATGCGGCCATTCGGGCGCGGTTTAACATTCACTTGCCGACGTAAGACGTTGGAATGAAGGGAAGAGAGGGGGCCAGCCCCCTCCGCCCCCGGGATATTTAGAGTCAGAAAAAGAGCGGGGCCGGTTCCTAGGCTGATTTTTGGGCGATCACATGCCAGCCAAAGGTTTGCAATTCGCTGCTGCGGCGCGCCATGCGGTCGCCGTCAAATCCGGCAATCAGCCGAGCGTTCATGCGGGCAAGCAGCATGATCAGCCAGGTCAGTGGTTCGCGCACCCCCGCCTTGAACTGTTTGCGCACACGTGTCAGGCGGCCCAATTCCTGATCCATGACGTCGAAATAGCCGCCATTGGGGGTCAGTTCCTTGATTTCAAAACCAAGCCGTTCGAAATGCAGCCGGTAGAAATATTGCGAAAACCCGGTGCAGTAATGAAAGGGTGCAAAATGGGTGAGCGAGTTGAACGGCGCGGTGATTATCACCTGCCC
>JBLINN010000298.1:0-5264 GCA_047639325.1 Paracoccaceae bacterium
CTTTGAGGGCCATTTCACCCTGCTGGCCATTCCGTTCTTTGTTTTGGCCTCGACGTTCATGTCCACGGGCGGCGTGGCGCAGCGGATCATCCGGTTCTCAATTGCCTGCGTTGGCCATTTTCAGGGCGGATTGGCGATTGCCGGTGTGTTTGCCTGTATGATGTTTGCGGCGTTGTCTGGGTCGTCCCCGGCGACGGTGGTGGCCATAGGGTCCATCGTGATCGCAGCGATGACGCAGGCGGGTTATACCAAGGAGTTCGCCGCAGGGGTTATCTGTAACGCGGGCACGTTGGGCATTCTGATTCCACCGTCGATTGTGATGGTGGTCTATGCGGCCTCGGTCGATGTGTCTGTGGGGCGGATGTTTCTGGCTGGGATCATTCCGGGACTGTTGGCCGGTGTGATGTTGATGGTGGCAATCTATGTGTTTGCCCGGATCAAGAACATGCCCAGTGGTGAATGGGCCGGATGGGCTGAGGTCGGTGCGTCGTTCCGCGAGGCGTTCTGGGGGTTGTTCCTGATCGTGATCATCATGGTCGGGATCTATGGCTATCCGTGGTATTCGGGCGAGCTGGGGCTTTACAAAGAAGACGCGATTTTCACCCCAACCGAGGCTGCGGCGGTAGCATCGGTTTATGCCTTCTTCGTGGCCACCTTTGTTTATCGCGATATGGGGCCGCTGGCCGCCACCGACGACCGGCCCCGGCGCAGTGTGTTTCAAGCGCCATTAGCGTTATTGACGGTCTGGGTGCACAAGGACACCAAACGCGCGTTGTTTGATGCGGGCAAGCTGACCGTGACGCTGATGTTTGTGATCGCCAATGCGTTGATCCTGAAACATGTTTTGACCGACGAACAAGTGCCGCAGCATATCGCGGGTGTGATGCTGTCTGCCGGGTTTGGGCCGGTGATGTTCCTGATTATGGTCAACGTGATCCTGCTGATCGGTGGGCAATTCATGGAGCCGTCGGGCTTGTTGGTGATTGTCGCGCCTTTGGTGTTTCCGATTGCCATCGAGCTGGGGATCGATCCGATTCATCTGGGCATCATCATGGTGGTCAACATGGAGATTGGGATGATCACGCCGCCGGTGGGGTTGAACCTGTTTGTCACCTCGGGCGTGGCGGGTATGCCAATGATGGCGGTGGTGCGGGCGGCCTTGCCGTTCCTGGCGGTGCTGTTCGTGTTCCTGATTATGGTGACCTATATTCCATGGCTGAGCACGATGATCCCGAACGCGCTGATGGGGCCAGAGATAATCACCAACTAGGGTGGGACAAGAAAAAGGCGCTGCTTTTGAGGGGCAGCGCCTTTGGTATCGGTTGGTTTTAGTGAGTATTTACAACAAGAAAAAGATCAGGCGCTGGCTTCGAGCGCGGTGATGATTGGCGAAAAGTCAGCTGCTTTCAGGCTAGCGCCGCCCACCAGGGCACCATCGACATTGGGCACAGCAAAGATGTCGGCGGCGTTGTCTGGCTTGACTGAGCCGCCGTACAACAGGCGGACGGAGCGGCCGACACCGGCGCCAAAGCGGCGTTCGATGCGGGCGCGGATGAAATCATGCACTTCGCCGATTTGCGCCAGGGTGGGGACCTTGCCGGTGCCAATCGCCCAGATCGGTTCATAGGCGATCACCAGATTGGCGCCGGTCACCAGATCGGGGATCGAGCCAGAGAGCTGACCTGCGATGATATCGAGCGTGTTGGCGGCTTCGCGTTGGGCCAGGCTTTCGCCCAGGCAGATGATCGCGGTCAGCCCGGATTCGGTTGCGGCCCGGGCTTTGGCGCGCACGTCTTCGTTGCGCTCATCGTGGTTGGTGCGGCGTTCGGAATGGCCGACGATGACAGAATTTGCGCCTGAATCCAATAGCATAGCCGCACTGGTGTCACCGGTATGGGCCCCGTTCGGGGCGGCGTGGCAATCTTGGGCGCCGATGGCGATGGCGGTGCCGCTGGTTGCTTGGGCGGCGCGGTGGATCAGGGGGGCTGGGGGGCAGATCAGGATGTCGGCGCTGGGGGCGGGATGGGCATGGGCCAGGGCCGTTAGTTCTGCCAGATCAGCACTGGTGCCGTTCATCTTCCAGTTTCCAGCGGCGAGTTTTCTGCGCATTCCAATGCTCCCATTATCTGTTGTTGTTCAAGGTGATGCAATGAAACCGGGGGGCGTGGCAAGTGGCGCAGGCGGCCTGCGGCATCACGCAGCGATGCCGTTTAACCCAGTGCAGTAAGGGCGCGGCGGGCCCAGGTGCAGGCGGTTTCGGGGTCGTCCATCGCCGTTTCCGGCAGGGTCCAATAGCCCATTTTCTTGGCCGTTTCCGCGCCGAACTGGCGCGATCCGGCGGCGGCCATCGCTTCGGCCATCGCGTCTTTGGCTTTAAGATACAGCGTTAATTCGCTGTCGAGAATGGAAAATATCTGACCATCACAGTAGATCGACAAGCCGCCCATCATCTTGCGCGAGGTGATATCGCCCAAGGGGTCAAACAGGTCATGAACAAAGGCGATATCGCCGTCAGACACGCTCATGCTTTTTGGGTCAGGTTGTCGTCAAACTTGATGGATTCTCCGCAACCGCAGGCCTCGGAGACGTTGGGATTGTTGAACTTGAATCCAGCCTCTAGCAGGCTGATTTCATAGTCTATTTCAGTGCCAAACAGAAACATTTGCGCCATTGGGGCGATCATCACCCTTGCGCCATCCTGTTCGATGACTTCGTCGTTGGGGTCGGTGTCGCCGACGTAATCCATGGTGTATTCCATGCCCGCACAGCCGCCTTTTTTGACGCCGATACGCAGGCCGGAATGGCCGTCGCGGGCCATCAGCTTGACGATTTGTGTGGCCGCTTTGGGGGTCAGTGTGACCGCTTGTTTACCGGGGATGCCAAACATGGTGTGATCTCCTTTTCCCATAAAAGTCAGGTACTTGCAGGTCGTGGATTACATGAATCCCAGTTCAAGACGGGCCTCGTCGGACATCATGTCCATGCCCCAGGGTGGCTCCCACACCAGCTGCACATCAACATGGCGCACACCGGGCAGTGGTTCAACGGCATCGGCCACCCAGCCGGGCATTTCACCGGCCACCGGGCAGCCGGGCGCGGTTAGGGACATCAGGATTTTGACGTCATTATCCGCACTGATATCAATGGTATAGATCAAGCCCAGCTCGTAAATATTGACCGGAATTTCCGGGTCAAACACGCTGCGGCACGCCCCGACCACTTGGTCATAAAGCGGGTGCTCGGTGGATGAGGGCGCAATCATTGGCGCGCCTTCAAGGGGTTCGGGGGCATGTGTCATTCAGGGCCTCTTGTCTTACCTGAGTGATTATATAGGGATTGAAGACCCGCACGTCCAGTGTTGGCGGGAAATCGGTGGATTGGCGGTTTTGTACAAAAGCTGCGGCTGGGTTTTTCCGTTTTGTACAGCACCGATTGGCCCTTGCCGTGTCCCGGGGGCGCACCTGCAAGAGCGATCCAGTGTTCCGGGCGGTCAGACAGGGGAGCTGCGGTAAACATGGGCGATGGTCGAACGGGTCCAGGTTGTGCCGAGACAGAATGTTCCAGCTTTTTCCAAGCCGCGCTGTTCCAGGTCAAATTCGCGCAGGGTGACGACGGTAACGGGTGCCACGCACTTGGCCAGTTTACGAGCAACCCGAGTCAGAAAGCTGGGTGAAAAACATGTGGAACACATAAAAACCTTGGTCGCGCGCGTTTCCAAATTCAAAGCTTACGTTATCGGTCTTCAGACAAGTGTTTTGGCGTGCGTATTCCAGGCCGGCAACGGCATATTCATGCCGCGCCCTGATGCGTTCGATCCCGACGCATTGGCGTATCCCGACCGACATCGCCGCCTGCAAAACCAGTTTTCCAACGCCCGAGCCATTATCCAAAAATACATCCTGCGGTTCGGGGCCAAGGTGCCGGATAAGGTTGCGCGCGCCAGTCTGGGTCAGCTCTCCGTAGGTTGCAGAACAGCTGGAGGATCGCAAAATATCCAGTTTGGACAGGTTTGGGTCCCGACGGGAAACCTTGCGATAGAACCCGTCAATATTCGGCGCGGTATTCATGATTTAACACGCGTGCAGGGAAGCATATGCGCGGTTTCATTTTGCCCGGCCATCGCGGTTTTTGAATTTGGTGATTTCGTTAATGATCTCTTTTTTCCAGACTGCGAGCGCCGCATTCATTGCCGCAGTGGCCCCGTTTTCCTTTATTTGCGCCTTGATTTTTTCAATCTTTTCGCCAGCGTTCTTTAATTTCTTTTTTTGCGGAGGCGTTATGTCAAAGGGCATTGGTGGGTGCTATTGTCCAGCAACCCAAAAATGAAATGTCTGTTGTCCGACCTTGATCTGACTTGGCTTGCCGATCAAGTAGCCAAAGAACGCCCCAGTGAGGTTTTGGATGGTTGTGCGGGGGGCGTCTGCGGCAATTTCGGCGAACGCCCTGTCTGGTCGCAGCGATTTAGATATTTGCACGTGCTGCGACCGACAGAGCCCCGCGGTTCCCGGGTGATATCCCAGATGCTGCTAAGCGCGGCGTGGCGCTTGGCTTGACCGTTGGTTGGGGGATTTTGATACGGGTTGGGGGGAGGTGGCCGTTAGTCGTTGATATCGCCTTTGAAGGTTTTGACCTGTCCCTTGGGCAGCGCAAAAAATTTGCGCATCACCAGCCAGGCGATCAGCGACAGACCAGCGAAGATCAGCAGCAGCACCGGCAGGGACAACGCCAGGCCGGGGGCGAGCAGGATCAGCGACACGGCGAAGGCACCGACGGCAAAGCCGAGGAAGACAAAGCCCGGTGCCAGCACTTCGAGGATGGCAAGCACCAGGGCGGCGGCCATCCAGACCCACCATAGGGTCCAGAATGCGGCGGCAATCATTTGCCGCCTTTCAGCATTTTGAAGGCGTCGGAAAACGCATCCAGCGCGTTGGCGGGCAGGATGATGGTTTGGCTGCCTTGTCCGGCCCCCAGCGCGTTCAGCGCGTCGACCTGTTTCAGCGCAACCTGATATTGCGCGGCCTCGATGCCGTGTTCCTTGATCGCCTGGGCGACGACGCCGGTGGCATAGGCCTCGGCATCGGCCTGAATGCGGCGGGCTTTGGCGATTTGTTCGGCCGAGTACAGCTGGGCATCGGCGCTCAGCTCGACGGCGCGTTTGCTGCCTTCGGCCTCGGTCACCTGGGCCCGGCGGGCGCGTTCGGCGTTCAGCTGCTGCATCATGGCGTCACGGGTGGCCTGATCAAGGTTCACGTCCAGAATTTCAG
>JBLINN010000299.1:0-5248 GCA_047639325.1 Paracoccaceae bacterium
CGACCGGCCCAACCAGTATGTTGCACTAGCGAGTTGAATCCGCGTCAATGGTCTGCAACCCGCTTGAACAAAAGCGATTCATAGTGACGCCCGATGCGGTCAGTGGCAGGCCCGCTCGCAAGGCAAGCTGCCGTGCGATGTTGCTGCCCATGGCGTGATCGGGGTAGCCGCATCCGATCATCACGTCTTCGATCTGTGCGGGGTTGATCCTGGCGCGCGACACAGCGTGTTCCACTACATGCGCGCCCATCGTGGCCCCATGGGTCATGTTCAGCGATCCGCGAAAGGACTTTCGCCAACCCCGTGCGGGCAGTCGAGACGATTACAGCTTGTCTCATTCTGCAGCTTCCTTGTTCAGATCATCAAATGTGCGCCCTTCGGCCACAAGTTTTATCAGCAGGGGTGCGGGTTGCCAGAACCACGCATCCCCTTTGGCAAAGCGTTCAATATTGGCCAGCACCATGTCCAGCCCCTGAATATCAGCCCACTTCAGCGGACCGCCCCAATAACGCGGGAAGCCATAACCAAACAGCAGAACCATATCGACGTCGAGCGGACAGCGCGCGATGCCTTCCCCGACAACCTTGGCACCTTCGTTGACCATTGCGCACATGTAACGGCGCACGATTTCATAATCGGAAAAGTCGCGCGGGGTAATGCCACGCCCGCGTTGTTCCTCTTTGATCAGGTTGGTGATTTCCGGGTTCGGCGTACCGCCCCGTTTGCCTTCTTCGTAGATGTAATAGCCTCGCCCGGTCTTCTGGCCGAAATTCCCCTGCTCACACAGTTGGTCGATATAGGTCGGCACCCGCTCGTTGGGGTGCCGGTCCACAGCCTTTCGCTTGCGTGTTGCCCAACCAATGTCGAGACCCGCAAGGTCGGCCACGGCAAACGGCCCCATGGCGAAACCAAAATCGGTCAACGCATTATCGATCTGATAGGGCGAAGCACCATCCAGCACCATGTGATCCGCCGCCGTGCGATAAGTTGCCAAGATGCGGTTGCCGATAAACCCGTCGCACACGCCCGCGCGAACGCTGATCTTGCCCAGTGCCTTACCCAGTGCGAAACCGGTCGCAACGACCTCCGGCGCGGTCTTGGCCGCCACCACAACTTCCAACAGTTTCATTACATGTGCGGGTGAAAAGAAATGCAGCCCGATCACGTCCGCCGGACGCGAGGTACTGGCGGCAATTTCGTTCACGTCAAGATAGGAGGTGTTGGACGCCAACACGCACCCCGGTTTACATACCGCGTCCAGCTTGCAGAACACCTCGCGCTTGACGGACATGTCTTCAAACACCGCTTCGATCACCAGATCGGCGTCTTTCAGGCTGTCGTAACTCCGCGAAACTTCCAGCGCTACTGCGGTCAGGGCGTTGTATTTCTCTTCTGTAATCTTGCCGCGTTTCAATGCGCCTTTTAAATTACCCGCAATGCGACCATGGGCGGCTTTGCCAGCCTCGTCGGACATCTCAACCAACACGATGTTGAACCCCGACAACAGGCACGCCGTTGCGATGCCAGCGCCCATCGTGCCGCCGCCGATCACGCCGATCGTTTGCAGGTCGCGCGGCTCTACCCCTTTCAACCCTGGCAGATTGCTCACCGCGCGTTCGTTGAAAAACGCATGGATCAGACCCTTACGTTGGTCGGTGTCCATCAATTCCATGAATAATTCACGTTCCCGCGCCAGCCCTTTGTCAAATGGCAGTTCCGATGACGCCTGAATGGCACGCACAGCGGTGGCTGGGCTGATCTGTCCACGCCCTTTTTTCAGAACCGCGTCATAAGTTGCGTCCCAGTCGATTGCACCCGGTCCGGACATTTCACTGACAGGCCTGCGTGGCGCATCGCTATCCAGCAATTGCCGCGTGTAGGCCAAGCCGACTTTTTCCGGGTCTCCTTCCGTCACGCGGTCGACAATGCCCAACTCAAGTGCCTCTGGCGCATCGATGTAGCGGCCTGTCGTGATCGCCTCGACCGCTTTTTGCGCCCCGGTCAACCGTGGCAGCCGCTGCGTGCCACCGGCACCCGGCAAGATCCCAAGATGCACTTCGGGCAAACCGACACGCGCCGTTGGTTGTGCAGTGCGGTAATGGCACCCGAGCGCCACCTCCAATCCGCCGCCCAGACTGACACCGTGCAGGGATGCCACGACCAAAAGCGGCGATGCCTCGATCCGGTTGCACAGATCCGGCAGACTCGGTTTCTGCATCGGCTTGCCGAATTCCTTGATGTCCGCCCCGGCAATAAACGCGCGACCATCACCGACCAACAGAACCGCACGGACGGCCTCATCGGCTTCTGCCTGGTCCATCGAGTCTGACAAGCATTGCCGGACGGCATGCGACAGCGCGTTAACCGGCGGGTTCTGAATACGCAGAACCGCAATGTCGTCGTGGCGTGTGTAAGCAATCTTGTCGGTCATCCATGTCTCCTAAAAAGGTTTTAACCGCGCCAGGTCAGAGAGAGCGTGCGGCCCAGACGGTGTTCGATGTCACTGACAACGGCACGCAGGGCCGAGCCACCCCCGACGATGATGATGCGGTCTTCCATGCGGGCTCCCTTTGTATTTATATCCTATTTTACTTATCACCGAAATTTGGTGATAAGTAAAATAGGATATAATGCACTTCGGAAAGGATGAAGCAGATGGTCGCTTCGACGCAGAATTTGGCTCGGCACGCGGTCGTGACCGGGGGAGCCAGAAACATCGGCCTCGGCATCGCGCGGCGGCTGTCCGAGGATGGCTGGCGGGTCTTCGTTCTGGACATCAATGAACCCGAGGACGCTAGCCTGACGGCCGATGCGCAACGGGTCGATCTGTCCGACCCGACGGCGACCACGGGGGCGCTGGAGCGGATCGTGCAGCTGGGTCCGGTGACCTGCCAAGTGAACAACGTGGGCATCGTGAAACCCGCCACCTTCGACGACCTCGACCTGGAGGATTTCGACAAAATAATGCACCTGAACCTGCGGTGCAGCATCTTGGCGGCGCGTGTTCTGGTGCCGGGCATGCGCACAGCGAGCGGTGGGCGCATCGTGATGAACACCAGCCACGTCACCAAGGGCAAGATGGACCGCACGCTCTATTCCGCGAGCAAGGGGGCGATCCAGTCGATGGCACGCACCTGGGCGCTGGAACTGGCGGGTGACGGGATCACTGTGAACTGCGTGGCCCCCGGCCCCATCGCCACCACCGCCTTCTGGGAGAACAACCCCAAAAATGCGCCCAAGACGCGCGCCATTGTCGATGCGGTGCCGCTCGGGCGTATGGGCACGCCGGAGGATGTGGCGAATGTTGTTTCCTTCTTTGCCGACCCGCGCAGCGGGTTCGTGACGGGGCAGACCGTGTTCGTCTGCGGCGGCACCGCTGTCGGCTGATCATTCCGCCAGATCGAGCGCCCTCAGAAGACGGCGCAGCGCCGGGTTGGTCGGTGCTTCGAGATAGGCCAGACCGATCCGGCTGGTCACAGTCGCATCGGTGATGGGCACGAAGCTGACGCCGGTATCCGACAGTCGCGCGGCAGAGGCGGGCACGAAGGCCACGCCAAGACCGGCGGAAACAAAGCTGACGATGGCGGTGAACTGCCGCGCGCGATGCGCGATCCTTGGCGCGAAACCTGCGTCCGCGCAAAGCTGATAGGCACAGGCGGCAAAGCCGAGGTCGGGTCCGAGGTGAGTAAAGATGAAAGCCTCGTCGCGCAGCTTTGACATCTGCACCGAAGCAGCCCCGGCGAACCTGTGCCCGGGCGGCACCGCAAGCATGATGTCCTCGTCGTGGATGCTGTGGGTCACCAGCGCTTCCGGCACGCCGGACAGCGGCAGGCGCACGAACCCTGCGTCAAGCCTGCCGGCGACGATCTCTTCTATCTGAAGGTCCATGTCCAGTTCTCGCAGGATCAGTTCGACATCTTCCGCACCGGACCGGAACTCCCGCAGGACCCGCCCGAGGATGCCCGCGTAGGCGGCAGAGCCGACATAGGCCAGCTCGATCCGCCCGCGCATGCCGTTGCGGGCGAGGTTGGCTATGGTCTCCACCCGGCTGGCCTGTTGCAGCAGGGCGCGGATCTCAGGCAGGACCGTCCTGCCAAAATCGGTCAGCACCACGCGTCGCCGGTTGCGGTCAAACAGCAACTCGCCTCCGAACCCGGCTTCCAGAAGTTTGAGCTGCTGGGTCAAAGCGGGCTGCGCCACGCCCAGTTGCGCCGCCGCCTGGCCGAAATGCAACGTGTCGGCAATGGCGGCAAAGACTTCGTACTGGCGCAGCTTGGCGGTCAGCTTTGTTTCCATGGTGGTCCCCGAGACGGTTTTTTGGATTATCACACGCACGCCTGTGATCAGCAAGGCTGATCACAGGCGTGCGTTCGCCGCCAACGGCTAGGTCTCGTTCTCGTTCTCCGCGCGTATCGCCCTCATACGACGTGCAGCCAGCGTCTCTGCTACGGCCAAATCGTCGCTTTCAGCCTTGATTGTCTCAAGGCCACTCGGCCGCTGCGCTCGTTTGCAGCGGATGCCGCAAACGGTAACGGTCTCTCGCGGCAGGGTCAGCCGGTCCACCACCGTCCGACGCAGCCCCAGTGTCGAGGTCAAGTCGAACAGGCGCGCGGCAATCACGTCGGCCTCCGCCTCCTGCGTAAGCAGTTCAAGGCGCACCACGGGCCGTGATTTTTTGCCCATCCCGTTCAGCGACACCACGTCCACCACGCCCGCCTCTCGGCGCAGCGCTTGGATCGCCGCCCCCAGTTCCTCGCCCGTCATGTCGTCGATGTCACACGCGAGCTGGATCAGGCGGTCGTGCTGAAACTCCCCCCTTTGCACGTCGAACACGCCGACCCGCAGGATGTTCGGCAGACCTTTCATCACCCGCGCTCCCGCACCGGAGCCCGTCCCGCGCAGCCGTCCAGGCGGACGCAACGATACAGGTCTGCCGCCGGTCACATGCGCAAGGATCGCCGCCCCCGTGGGGGTGACGCGTTCGCCGGGCACGCCGTCGTCGTGCCAATCGTAGCCTTCAAGGATCAGCGCCGTCGCGGGGGCGGGCACAGGCAGCTTGCCGTGCGCGGTATCGACCAGCCCACCGCCCAGAGGTAGCGCGGCAAGGCTGAACGTCGCCCCTGCGAGCGCCGCACAGAGACTGCCCGCCGCGGTGACATCCATCAGTGCGTCCCAGTCGGCAATCTCGTGGAAATGGACGCGGTCGATCGGAATGTCGTGCACCCGCGCCTCGGCCTCTGCAATGCGG
>JBLINN010000300.1:0-5246 GCA_047639325.1 Paracoccaceae bacterium
ATTCGCTTGCCGGGCAGTGGATGTGGTTCTTGCACCAAAGGCGGCGTTTAGGGCCGCCATGCTTACGGGCGTTCCATTTATTACCCGGCAGGCGATTGCGCAGCAATCTGCCGAGATGGCACCTTCGCCCTCAGCCTTGATGCCAGTGCTGTCCGTTGCCTGACAGGCGGCTTTGCCGCCGAGAAGGGATCAGAAGGTGCAAGGGCCCGGACGAACCCCGGAATGGAATAGCAACGGACAACGTTCTCTGCCGCCGACATAAGGTGCTGAAGTCTGGCACCGCCCGGTTCAGCCTAGCTAACGTCAACAGGCTTTCGACAAACCCGGTCGTCTGCCTCAAAGGCAAACCGAACAGCACTTTGATCGTCAGGCAGCTTGTATCGCCGCATCGCTATAGGCTCGCTGTCGTCCCCGCTTGCCAGAAGGTGTGGCTTCCCAAGCCATTCCGGCATCGAACCAGATCGACAACGATCCGCGCCGTTTCAGGGCTTGGTTGTAGTCTGACCAGTTCCTGGTCTTGTAAGTCGTCGGTATCCAGCCAGTCATTCTACCCAGCTATCACGCTGGATTCATGAGGTGAATCCTCACCAGACTATTTGTTCAACAAAGCCCTGGTCAGGGTTTGATCTGTCGGTGTTTCTTGATCCCTGCATCAACTGCCCCCCAAAAAAAGGCGACACAGTATCAGGGTCCGGTCCGGCGAGTTTGGGATATCTGTTGCAAATGGGCCCTATTTTGACCTACTAATGATGACTTAATTAGTTATCAATTCTGAAACCTTATCAGGTCAGTTTGGCCTGGCGCAGGTGCGTTCAGGTTAAGTTCTTATTTTTCCATAATTTTTTAGCGTTGTCAGCCGCTACCTTCCCGAAGCGGCGCGACCAAAGCATCTAAAAGGTAAATAAATGGCCAACCCATATGCAACGGCTTTCAAAATTGGTGTAAGCATCGGACTCGAAATTTGGGACCGAACAAGACCTGACCCTTTAGATGCAATCAATGCCCAGCTTTCGACACTGGTGGCAAACTCTGTCGCGCTTTTGGAGGGCATAGAAACCGTCCAGGCGACCCTTGTTACCACTGAGCTATCCGAGCGGGAATCGACCATAAAGCAAGCCCTGTTTCAATTACGGGACGCCCAAACCAACGGCGACAAAGCTATTGCCGAGAACGCCGCCCAAAATGCGCTGGACCTTTCGCTTGATGCTCTGACAGATTTGACAACACTGACCAACAACACAACCGCCGGGCAAGTGGCACGGGCGGCAATCGTGCCGCTTTTGTTTAGTGCGCTGGCAACCCGGCTTTTGATCATCAAAGAGCTTCAGGATGGCGCAACGGCCACCCATCTTGGCGACGCGCTGAATGATGCGCTTGCCGCCATCGAGGCAACCAAGGGCGATATCTATCGCGAGTTTGAAGAAGACATCATAACCTATGTTGATAGCGGGCAACCGGTCTTCGACGGTTCGTTTCACTACACGGTTACCTTGCACTTTATCTCGGCGTCAGACCCGACGATTATCAGCGATCCGATCACCGTGAGCATGAACTTGGCCGACGGGGTCGATATCGGGCTTATTGGCGTCGCAGGTCCAGGCCCCCGTGATACAGCTAAGTTTCTGGAGTGGGGACAGAACAACGGCGTTAATTTCTATACGCCGATATACCCGCTTCGGGTGGCTGATTTCGAGGCCGCTGGCCGCCCGGAAATGCTCGACTTTTTGGACGAGGTGGATTATCTTACCTCCGGAACATGGCACCTTGGCGCCAGTGAAAATGACGTGCTCACGTCCGATCAGGTCTTTTGGTATTCTTCGCCAGACACGCTGGATGGCCGGGATGGGAATGACAGCCTGACAGGCAGTGGCGGCCAGGACCTTCTTCGCGGTGGCGCCGGCAAAGACAGATTGTTCGGCATGGGCGAAGACGACACATTGCGCGGTGGCGAGGGCAATGATGACCTGGACGGGGGCGCCCGGAACGACCTGATAGACGGGGGCGCCGGAACTGACCGCGCCATATTCTCTGGATCGGATGCCGCCACCGTTGACCTGTCGCTGACCGGTGCGCAGGACACCGGTTATGGGCTGGACACATTGATCAGCATCGAAAACGTGACCTCGGGCAGCGGCAACGACAGATTGACCGGCAACGCCTTGGCCAACAACCTGATCTCGGGGGGTGGCAAAGATATGCTGGCGGGGCGCGGCGGGAACGACGTGCTGACGGGCGGGTTCGGAACGGACCGGATCGATGGCGGGGGCGGCAACGACCGGGCGGTCTTTTCGGGCGCGGCGGCTGCGAAAGTCAATCTTTCCCTGACCGGCGCGCAGGATACTGGTTATGGGATGGACACATTGATCAGTATTGAAAATGTGACCTCGGACAGCGGCAACGACAGGCTGACCGGCAACGCCTTGGCCAACAGCCTGATTTCGGGGGGTGGCAAAGACAAATTATCCGGTGGCGGCGGCAATGACATATTGCTGGGCGGCAGCGGCAACGACGTGCTGATTGGTGGCGGTGGCAATGACCGGATTGACGGCGGCACCGGGACCGACCGGGCGGTTTTCTTTGGCACGATCGCGGTCAAAGTCGATCTTACCAAGACCGGTACACAGGGCACGGGCTATGGCAAAGACAAATTGATCAGCATCGAAAACGTGACCTCGGACAGCGGCAACGACATTTTGACCGGCAACGCCTTGGCCAACAGCCTGATTTCGGGCGGTGGCAAAGACAAATTGTCCGGTGGCGGCGGCAATGACCGGTTGGTGGGCGGCAGCGGCAACGACCTGCTGAACGGAGGCGGCGGCAATGACCGGTTGGTGGGCGGTGCAGGGCGCGATAGCCTGAAGGGCGGCAACGGCAATGACAATCTGACCGGCGGCGGCGGCGGCGATATCTTTGTATTCACCAAGTCGTCCGGAAAAGACACGATCATCGATTTTGGCGGCAATGATAGCATTCGCATTGAAAGCGGCGCCAACAAGGTCGGCGACCTTAAGTTCACCGATACAACTGCGGGTCTTTTGATTGAGTTTGGCACCACAGATATTTTCCTGAAGGGTCTGGACCGCGCTGATATATCGAGCTCTGATTTCGATTTCGTTTGATATTTCCATGATCAGGGATTGAGGGTCAGAGCCGCCGCTTGGAAAGCGCTGGCTTTGGCGGTGGTTGGGGCATCTCTGGCAAAACCATTCAAGACGTCGCTTTGCTTGCAATTGGCCAGCGCTCTGGTGCAGTTTGCCGCCAGATTAGGTGGCGGAAAATTTAGGCAATCAGGGGAATGGCGATGACATCAGGGACATTGGCACGTCGGGCACGCGCAAAGGGCCACAGATGATCCCGGCGTTGGGTTTTCAGGACGCCCGGGTGGCGGTTCTGGGGTTGGGACGTTCGGGGTTGGCCAGCGCGCGCAGTTTGCATGCGGGCGGTGCTGTGCCGGTCTGTTGGGACGACAACCCCGATGCCCGCGATGCGGCCGAGGCCGAGGGGTTTGCTTGTGTTGATTTGCGCAAATCCGGGGCGTTTGACGGGATTGCGGCACTGATCGTGTCGCCCGGTATTCCGCATCTTTATCCGCAGCCCAATCCGGTGGTGGCTGCCGCGCTGGACGCCGGGGTGCCGGTGGACAATGACATTGGCCTGTTCTTTCGGTCTTTTGCCACCTCTGAGTGGGACAGTTTCGAAACGCTGCCCCGGGTGGTTGCGGTCACCGGATCCAACGGCAAATCAACCACGGCAGCGCTGATCGACCATATTCTGCAAGAGGTCGGAAGGCCGGTGCAGCTGGCGGGAAATATTGGCCGGGGCGTGCTGGATATCGAGCCTGCCATTGATGGCGGCGTGGTGGTATTGGAGCTGAGCAGTTATCAGACTGAACTGGCGCGCGCGCTGACGCCGGATATTGCAGTGTTCACCAATCTGTCGCCGGATCATCTGGACCGGCATGGTGGTATGGGCGGCTATTTCGCGGCCAAGCGGCGGCTGTTTGCCGAAGGCGGGCCGGATCGCGCGGTTATTGGCGTGGACGAGGTTGAGGGCGCCTATCTGGCCGGGCAACTGACCGAGGCGCCGGGGGACGACCGGGTGATCCGTATATCAGTGGCGCGCAAGCTGACCGGGCCGGGCTGGCAGGTGTTTGCGCGCAAAGGATTTCTGTCGGAATACCGCAAGGGGCGGCAGGCGGGGTCGATTGATCTGCGCGGCATCAAGGGGTTGCCCGGCGCGCATAACCATCAGAATGCCAGTTGCGCCTATGCGGCCTGTCGGTCGCTGGGGCTGGCGCCCCGACTGATCGAGGCAGCGTTGCACAGCTATCCGGGGTTGCCGCATCGCAGTCAGGTGATCGCCGAGGCGGAAGGTGTGACTTATGTGAATGATTCCAAGGCCACAAACGTTGATTCTGCCGCCAAGGCGCTGAGTGCGTTTGACAGCATTCGCTGGATTTGCGGCGGGTTAGAGAAAGACGGCGGGTTGGACGGGTTGAAAGGTGCGACCGGGTCGGTTGCCAAAGCCTATGTGATCGGGCGCGAGGCGGCTGGGTTTGCCATGCAGTTGGATGTAGAGGCCGAGGTTTGTGGCACCATGGCAGTGGCCGTAGAACGCGCGATGGCCGAGGCCGCCCCGGGGGACACGGTGTTATTGGCCCCGGCGGCGGCGAGTTTCGATCAGTATGATAATTTTGAGCGGCGCGGTGAGGATTTTGCGGCCCAAGTGCAAGCCCGATTGTCGTAATCCAGCGGAGCGCCCCTGCGGGGCGCACTGTATTCTTGATTTGGGGATAGACTATGGGCCTGCGCCCCGCCGGAGAAATCAGCGGGTTGCGATAGCGGTGCCTGCGGCGTGGCCAGATGCCCAAGCCCATTGGAAGTTATAGCCGCCCAGCCAGCCGGTGACATCCACCGCTTCGCCGATCGCATATAATCCGGGGATCGATTTTGCCTGCATGGTCGACGAAGACAGATCATTGGTGTCGATCCCGCCCAGCGTGACCTCGGCGGTGCGGTAACCTTCGGTGCCCGACGGGGTTAGCTGCCAGTTGGCCAGCGCATCGCACAGGGTTTGCAGCTTGGCATCGGACTGATCGGCCAAGCGTTGGGACAGCGGCAGTGTGTCACCCAGATAGTCGACCAATCGGCTGGGTAGGTGGCGCGCCAGTTCGGTGGATATCTGGCGACGTCCCTGGGTTTGGCGCTGTTCGCGCAGGGCCTCATAGAGCAGCATTTCGGGGATCA
>JBLINN010000301.1:0-5241 GCA_047639325.1 Paracoccaceae bacterium
GACATGGGCCGAATGGCGTAACGCTTCGTTGGCGCGATCTGCCCTGATTTGCAGCAGGTCCATGCTGGCCTTTTCGAACAAAGCCTTCTCTTCGGCCTCTTGTTCCGGGCTGAACCGCAGGAAGAACGCCAGAACAGAGGCGATGGTCACGACCACACCGATGGTAAAGAACACATCGTTCCATTCCATTGCGCCCTTGAACAGAAACCCGGCGGCCACGGCCCCGGCGTTGCCGCCTGCCCCAACCACACCGGCCACCGCACCAAGCGCCTTTTTGTTGATAAAGGGCACGACGGAATAGGTTGCGCCTTCGGCCATCTGAGTGAACAGCGAGAAGATGATCAGCATCGGAATGGCTAGGAACAGCACGTTCATCCGGCTAAAGATCATCAACGCGATGCCTTCGCCCAAAAGAACGATAAACAACCAGAACGACCGCCCCTTAAGGCCCCACATATGGCCAAAGTTGTCGCCAAAGATGCCGCCCAAAGTCCGGGCAAAGATATTCATCAAACCAAACGACGCCGCGATGGCACCGGCGGTCACCAGATTGACGTCAAAATAGTCGTAGAAGTAGAGGGCCGCGGTGTTGTTTACTGTCAGCTCAATGCCAAAACAGGCACCGTAGATCAGGAACAAAATCCACACGCGATAGTCGGTCAGCGCGTTAAAGAACGCTCCGGTGACTTTCTTTTTGTCGGGCAACATGTTTTTCGCCCGCAACTCACTGAAATTGCCGTCCGGCGCATCCTGGGTCATGAAATAATAGGCGATCCCCACCAGAAAGATCACGATCCCGACGGCCACCATGGACATGCGCCAAGCCTGTGCGTCGGTAAACCCAAACCCGATAACAAAACCGGAAAAAATTAGGGGCATGACGATCTGCGTGACACCACCGCCAAGGTTGCCCCAGCCTGCGCTGGTGGCATTTGCTGTGCCCACCACGTTGGGCGCAAACATCATTGAGGTATGATATTGGGTGATCACAAAAGACGCCCCAATGATACCAATCAGCAACCTGAAGAACAGGAATGTCTCAAAACTGTCTGCCAATGCGATACCGGCGACCGGAAAGGCCCCAAACATCAGCAAGAATGTATAAGACAGGCGCGGCCCGATCCGGTCACAAAGCCAGCCGATAAAGAGCCGCGCAAAGATGGTCACTGCTACCGAGGCGATGATAGACCAACCAACTTGTGATTTGGTCAGATGCAACTCGTCGCGCACAACGATCATCAGTGGCGCGATGCCGAACCATGCAAAGAACGCGCCAAAAAATGCAAACCACGTCATGTGGAACGTGCGGATCTGCACTTTTCTTACATCAAAGAAATTGCCCCATAAACTGGTGGCCTTATTCTGCAACTCCATGTGCACCTCTCCAATTCATCGGGCAAAGATGGCCCGACCTCTTGAGGCGCTGATAAGCAGTGCAGGTGTATCTGGATTTGATCCAAATCAACAAAAATTGCCTATGCTATTATATTTATTAGATTATTATCAAATATCAATCCGAAGAACCACTTAGATCAACCACAGGAACTTACGATTTCTGGTGACAGTTTGACGAAAATCAAATAGACGATTGATAAATATCAATCCTGAGGATGATCGCATCATGCGACCCGCCGACCTCCCGAAAATCCGCGCGCTTCCGCTTTTTGCGGACGTCAAACAGGAGAACTTTGAAACACTGGTGCGCGGTGCCTATGTGCAAAATTTCCCGCCTCAGGTTGAGTTGATTTCAGAGGGTGATTCATGTGATTTTCTGCATGTGGTGATCGAAGGAAGCGTTGAACTTTTTGCATCATGGAACGGCCGTGAAACCGTTATGGCGACAATACATCCGGTCTCAATGTTCATTCTTGCCGCAACAATCAAGGACGCGCCTTATCTTATGTCGGGCAGAACATTAGAAAAATCACGCGTGATATTGCTCCCGTCTCAGGACGTGCGTTCGGTGTTTGGTAAGGACAACCAATTCGCCCGTGCCGTCGTGACCGAACTGGCAGAATGTTACCGGTCAGTTGTCCGTAATTCCAAGGATTTACGATTACGGACATCTGTTGAAAGATTGGCTAACTATGTGCTTCGTAACGGAAAAAATGGTCCGTTTGATCTTAGTATGGAAAAACGGCGCCTTGCATCATATCTAAATATGACACCCGAGAATTTGTCACGGGCCATCAAAATATTGCAAAGCAATGGTGTGCAAATTGATGCCTCTAGGGTGCAGATTGTAGATGCCGTAGCCCTTACAAATTTCGCAAAGCCGACAGTTCTAATAGATGGTCCAATGGATTAACCGAACGACCGTCCACCTATTGGGTCAACTTCCACCGTACCAAAGCGGCGCAGTGATTTGTGAGGCCCTAATATGTACCGCCGCGACTCTTTTTAGGTAAGTGCCCGGAAGGACCCGTGCTTAATGGTTTTTGGTCAGAGTGCGCGTAATTCTTTGGCCCAACAGACCCGACAGAGATGTGTTGGCGGCCAGCGTCAAGGTCTCGCTGGTTGAAGTCGCCCCACAGTGACTGTGGACATGGGGCGAGAGTTTTCCGGAACGCGCCCTTACCCATGATCTTGACCAACAGACGACCACGAACGCGGGCGGGTCAAGTTTAGTCATTTTGTTGAGAATGCTGACGCCGATCCGCTTTCTTTGCAACAATGCCCACCCCATTGCAAAAGTCAGTTTGGGGGGGGCTAAAGCGACTTCAGGCCGATATGGGCCACAAATCCTTAAGCAGGGTGAAAATATTTTCACACCGCACTGTATTGATTTTCCACAATTAATCTCGATTTTTGACAGATGATGTCAAGCGCGTCATCTATGGAAAATCCTTGACGGCTGGGAATTGTAAACTGCAACTGACTGCAACTTGTGATGCGACGAGGACGCTAAATGGATCAGCCGATGCCCCCCAAACCCAACCGTTGGCGGCGCTTTTCCGAATGGGATAGCCGTCCTTTGCGGCTGGACAATTTCGCCGTCGATGACCCGGAAAACGGCTTTTCCGTCAGCAAGGGGGCCCGTGATCCCGCACCCTCTCTGACCATCGTCAACGGTCGCGTAACCGAGATGGACGGGGTGGCCGAGGCCGATTTTGACATGATCGACCTGTTCATTGCGCGCCATCATATCGACGTGCAAACCGCCCGCCAGACGATGGAGATGCCAGCCAGTGATGTCGCCAGAATGCTGGTCGACATGAACGTGCCGCGCGCCGATCTGGTGCGACTGGGGCGGGGCATGACTCCGGCCCGGTTGACCGAGGTGGTGGCGCAGCTGACGGCGATGGAGCTGACATTCGCCTATTCCAAAATGCGCGCTCGCAAGACGCCCGGCAATCAGGGTCATGTGACCAACGCCAAGGATGATCCGCTGCAATTGGTGGCCGATGCCGCCACCGCCGTGGCCTTTGGCTTTGACGAGATTGAAACGACGATGCGGGTGTCGCGCAACGCCTGGTCCAACGCTTTGGCCTGCTGTGTCGGTGCCGCCGTGGGGCGCTGGGGCACGCTGTTTCAGTGTTCCTCGGAAGAGGCGGAAGAATTGCAGATCGGCATGGCCGGGTTCACATCCTACGCCGAAACCGTATCAGTCTATGGCACCGAAAAGGCGTTTATTGATGGCGATGATACGCCGTGGTCCAAGGCGTTCCTGACCACCGCCTATGCATCACGCGGCATCAAAATGCGCTGCACATCGGGTGCCGGGTCTGAGTTGCTGATGGGCTTTCACGAGTCCAAATCGTTGTTGTACCTCGAGGCGCGGTGCCTTTGCATGCAGCGGGCTATGGGCGCGCAGGGCACCCAGAACGGCGGCATTGACGGCGCACCACTGGCCGCCAGCATCGCCGGAGGCGTGCGTGAATTGATGGCGGAAAACCTGATCGCGGTGTGGCTGGATCTGGAATGCGCCTCGGGCAATGACGCGCGCAGTTCGGAATCGGAAATCAGGATAGGTGCCAAGATCACGCCCTACCTGCTGGCCGGATCCGATTTTATTTGCTCGGGCTTTGGCACCATTCTGAAATACGACAACACCTTTAACGCCTCGCTGTTCAACGGCGAAGAGATGGAGGATTTTCTGGTCCTGCAACGCGATTTCGAGGTTGATGGTGGGCTGACCCCTGCGGGCGAAGCCACAATCCTGGAGGTGCGCACCCGGGCGGTCGAGGCGTTGGGCGCCGTGTACGAAGAGCTGGATCTGGGCGCGCCGACCCCG
Source organism: Paracoccaceae bacterium (assembly GCA_047639325.1). Taxonomy (GTDB): domain Bacteria; phylum Pseudomonadota; class Alphaproteobacteria; order Rhodobacterales; family Rhodobacteraceae; genus NVQY01. The sequence goes on from JBLINN010000301.1 coordinate 4,235, forward strand.
GCGATGAAGGCCAGTGTGGTGGCGGCGTCGGGATCGGATGAGACCGACAGCTATGTGCCGCGCGACGTGGCGATCATCAGCGACAAGATCAAGGATCGCGGTATCACCGTGGTGGATGTGATCAAGGCGCTGGCCGCACGGGGGTTCCGGGACGAAGCAGGGCATCTATTGTCGCTGGTGAAACTGCGGGTGTCTGGCGACTATCTGCAAACCTCGGCGATTGTACGCGCGGGGCACGTGATTTCGGCGATCAATGACCCCAATAAGTACAGCGGCCCTGGCACCGGCTATCAGCTGAGCGCCGAGCGGCGCGAGCAGATCGTTAACATCCGTGATCAGTTGACTCGTGGCAATGTCCTACACGCAGAGAAGTCCTATGAGTCCGCCGAAGGGCAGCAGATCGCTTATGGCGAGATCGGTGCGGCGGCGCAAAGCAGTCGCAAGGACGAGGTGGTGATCGGTCTTAGCCCCGGCTTTGGGCTAAAGCTGTTTCGCACCCTGGCCGGTCACCCGCTTAGCCGGGTTTTGCAGGAACTAATCGCTGGTATTGAATCCAAGGGGCTGCGCGCGCGCATAGTGCGGTTCAACCACACTGCCGATACCTCGTTTCTGGGGCTAAGTGCGGCGGGTCTGTCCGGGTCGGGCGTTGGCATTGGCATTCAGGCCAAGGGCACGGCTGTTATTCACCACATTGACCGGCTGCCGCATAACAATCTTGAACTGTTCTCAAACGCTCCAATCACCACATTGCAGCATTATCGCAAGCTGGGAGAAAACGCCGGGGATTACGCTCTGGGCGCGTTGCCGGATCCGGTGGTTGTGCCAACCCGCGGCGAGGCGCTGGGGGCGCGGTTTCATGCGCGGGTGGCGTTGATTTACGCGATCGAGACCGGGTTGACCGAAACTGGCGCACCGCCGCAAGAGATTGAGCTGACCTTTCAGGGGGATCACCCATGAGCCGCGAAACCCTAACTGCCAAAGATTATCCACTGGCCGAAAACCGCGCC
>JBLINN010000302.1:0-5241 GCA_047639325.1 Paracoccaceae bacterium
CGGGTTGGTGAACCGGCACGCCCAAATGGCGCAAATGGGACAGCGTTTCTCGGCAATCCAGCTGCACCGTCACCGCATTGGGCATGTCCAGCCCATGCCCGATCACCCGATCACCGCGCTGGGGCGGCGATATCAGCCGTTCAAACAAGAAATCGAACGGATCATTTTCCCGGCTGGTGACATTGATGAACTCGGCCCGGCGGCCTGCGGGTGTCGCCAACGCCGCCGCCGCGCGCGACTGATAGCTGGCACCGGTCATCGAAATGATCCGGTTCACCGCGCCGGGGGGCAGGTGGTGCAAGGCCTCAAGCGCCAGATCGGCGCCCAGAGAATGGCCGATCAGATGGATGGGGCGGGTCGGGTTTTGGTGGTGCAACTGGCCCAACACCTGCGCCAACGCCCGGCCTGCGCGCGCCGTCTGTTTCTGCGCCTGCCACAACACGCTTTGCGCCTGCCAGCCAAAGGCGATGGCCAGACCTTCGTTTGCGTGGCCCATTCCGAACCTTAGCTGCCGCAGCCAGGGTGTTGATTTGCGATCACGGTCGGCAGGGCGTCGCGACAGAATGGTCCGGTGCGGGCAATGCACCGGGTCGCCGGGGCGGTATTTAAAGCCGTGAATCATCGCGATCACCGGCCCTGTTTCGTCCGCATAACGGTCCATTTCCGCTGAAACCGGGCGGGTGCTGTCATGCAGGCTGGGCTGATCACCAACCGCGTTGATCCTGATCACTGGCATGGTTTGCCTCACACAATATGTTGTGGTGCCCGTATTCACCAAGCCTATGAAACGCGTGTGAAAGAACGGTTACAGGAACGTAACGGTGGTTGACGGATGCGCCTGCGCCACCTACACGATTGCCCAAGAGACGTGGCGATTTGTAACCGGATTGCGGGCCACGATAAACAAACCGCTAAAAGGTCAGGATGAAAGACCCCCTTTCGCTTGGCCGCGTCTGGGGTTTTTTTGTGCCCTTTGAACAGGGCTAGAGGATAGCGATATGACCGACACCTGGAATAAACGCACCATCGCCGTACATGGCGGCACGCGTCGCAGCCAGTATGGCGAAATGAGCGAAGCGATCTTTCTGACGCAGGGCTTTGTCTATGACAGCGCCGAGGCCGCCGAGGCCCGGTTTGTCGCAGCTGGCGATGATGAGTTTATCTATGCCCGCTATGGCAATCCGACAGTGCGGATGTTCGAAGAACGGATTGCCGCGCTGGAAGGCGCCGAGGATGGTTTTGCCACCGCGTCCGGCATGGCGGCGGTCAGTGGCGCGCTCAGCGCGATGCTGAAGGCGGGCGATCATGTGGTGGCGGCGCGGGCGTTGTTTGGGTCGTGTCTTTATGTGCTCGAAGAGGTTCTGGTGCGTTTCGGGGTTGAGGTGACATTTGTCGATGGCACCGATCTGGACCAGTGGCGCGCGGCGCTGTGTCCCGGAACAGCGGCGGTGTTCTTTGAATCGGTGTCCAACCCAACGCTGGAAGTGATTGATATTCGCGCCGTATGCGATCTGGCGCATGCGGTGGGGGCGCTTGTTGTGGTGGATAATGTGTTTGCCACGCCGGTCTATTCCAACGCCATCGCCCAAGGCGCGGATGTGGTAGTCTATTCAGCCACCAAACATATCGATGGGCAGGGGCGGACCCTGGGTGGGGTGATCCTGGGCACGCGCGACTTTATCCGCAAAACAGTCGAGCCGTACATGAAGCACACTGGTGGCTCGATGAGCCCGTTTACTGCTTGGGTGTTGCTAAAGGGGCTGGAAACGTTGGACCTGCGGGTCAGGGCGCAGACGGCCAGTGCGCTGGCGGTGATCGAGGCGGTGCAGGGGCATGCCGCGTTGCAACGCGCGATCTATCCCGGCCATGAAAGCCACGCACAGTTCGATCTGTGCAAGGCGCAGATGGGTAAGGGTGGCACGGTTCTGTCACTGGACCTGAAAGGCGGGCAGAGGGCGGCGTTTGCCTTTATCAACGCGCTGCAGATCGTGCTGATATCCAACAATCTCGGCGACGCCAAAACCATCGTCACCCACCCCGCGACCACCACGCATCAACGTCTGCCAGACGATCAGAAACAGGCGCTGGGGATCACCCAGGGTCTGGTGCGGGTGTCGATCGGGATCGAGGACACCGACGACCTGATCGCCGACATCCTGCAGGCGCTGGACAAGGCGTAAGGCACGGTGCGCAGAATGCACACCCTACGGCGCCGCGTGTTATCGCCCCGTAGGGTGTGCTTTTAGCGCACCTTTGGCGGGGGCCGGTTGCTAAGACGCACGCCCATAAAACCCAACCCGCTCGGCGTCGGTAAACTTTACGCCGGGTGATTGATAATAGCACAGCACCGCAATCACCCGGTTCCGCGCGCCCTGAACCGGCGTCACCCGGTGGGCGGTATTTTTGCCGCGAAACACGTTCAGCGTGCCGGGCGTCAGCGCAATATTGCGAACTTGCGGATCCTGCCCGCGTACCAGCCGGGCCACCCCGTCATAATTCGGGTCATCGTCGCTGCGCAGACCATTGCGATACTCAAACTCGCCACCGCTATCGGCCCCCTGCAACAGCAGTGTCGTGGTAAATTCAGAGCGGTCGAAATGCCAGTTCAGCGCTTGGCCTGCGTGGTAGGACATCACATTCACACTGGCCAGCGGGTCATCCATCACATGCAGTTGCGGCATCTGCATCACCGCCGCCAGAAATCTGGCAAACTCCGGCCAGTCATACAGCTGCGACAGCGGCGATCCACCGATCTGATCGGCACAGAGCGTGCGGTTCGAGGTGTCAAACTGCGTCAGCGCCGGGTGATCCGGGGCCAGCCCGTCAACTTTACTGAAATAGATGTTGTGACGGCGTTCGTGCAGAAAGGCGTCTGTGTCAAACAAGCCAGAGGTTTCAGCAACCACCTGTGCCGCCACCTCTGGGCGCATCAGGCCACCTAGGTTGAACATGCCGTTGGCGGCCAAATCGGCGCGACAGGTTTCGACCAATGCTTGCCATTCGGGGCTGCCGGGGCGGTCCAAAGGGTATGTTTCAAGATCAAGAAGTCTGTGCATGGCTCCAGTCTTTCAGTCCTATTTCAGCGGCCTTTTTGGTGATCCGCACCGGCAGAATGGCCCCGACTGTCGGTTTTCACCACTGTTATTTGTCGCTCCCAAGCGCATAAACATACAACTCAGACTCACGTTCTTCGACACGAAACGCGATTTATGCCAAGAAAAGTTGGAAACGGACGGAAAAAACGCCTATATTAGGGTTCGCTTTGCCGATGCAGGGAGCCAGTGCAGATGAATTTTCAGCCCCGCGATCTTGATCAATTGCCAGACCGTGACGACGCCACCGCCGCGCTGGACGTGCTGCGCGCCTGGGCGCAAAGTGCCACGCCAACCGAAATATCTGAACTCGACCCGGCGATTGCCCGGCTGCTGCCGGACGCGCCCCTGCCGAATTACCCGGACATGTCGCGCCAGTATGACCCGAATTTTGTCGCCGATTCGACCTATCGCGCCACCTTGCCCGATCTGCAAAACGGCCCCTCCAGCCTGATCCGCGGCGCGCGTCAGCACATTCAGCATGTGGGGATCTCCAATTTCCGACTGCCGGTGCGCTATCATACCCGCGACGGCGATGACTTGACGCTGGAAACATCGGTCACCGGCACTGTCAGCCTTGAGGCTGACAAAAAGGGCATCAACATGTCCCGGATCATGCGCAGCTTTTACAAGCACGCCGACCGCACCTTTAGCTTTGAGGTGATCGAGGCGGCGCTGGACGATTATATCTCTGATCTCGACAGCATCGACGCCCGTATCCAGATGCAGTTTTCCTTTCCGGCACGGGTGGATAGCCTGCGGTCAGGTCTCGCGGGCTATCAATATTACGATATCGCGCTGGAACTGGCGGAACGCGACGGCGTGCGGCAAAAGTTCATGCATCTGGACTATGTTTATTCCTCGACCTGCCCATGTTCGCTGGAACTCAGCGAGCACGCCCGCGCCACACGCGGGCAACTGGCTACGCCGCATTCGCAGCGCTCCGTGGCGCGGGTCTCGGTGCAAATCGACTGTGACGCCAATTGTCTGTGGTTTGAGGATTTGATCGAGGCCTGTCGCCGCGCCGTACCAACGGAAACTCAAGTGATGGTCAAGCGCGAGGATGAACAGGCGTTTGCCGAGCTGAATGCCGCCAACCCGATCTTTGTCGAGGACGCCGCGCGGCTGTTTTGTGCGCAATTTCAGAACGATCACCGGATTGGTGATTTCCGGGTGATCGCCAGCCATCAGGAAAGCCTGCACAGCCACGACGCAGTCAGCGTGTTGGTTGAAGGTGAAACTTTTGCCGCCCAAAGCCTTGATCCCAAGCTGTTTGGCACCCTGTTTCACGTCGGCTGATCCACCCAACGCCCAATTTTCCGGCAGTAATCCGCTGGTATTGATATCAATTGCCGCAGTGCGGCAGAAAATGCTGCAACCGCATTGCATCTGGTGTATGTCCGGGCGAAATTTTTGCGGCCCGATGGGGGCTGAAATACGGAGCAAGCCGATGATGATCTCGCAAGTCCAGAAACAATTGACCCTGCAAGCGGCCATGATGCGATTGGCGGGCGATGCGTTTGGTCGCAACCTGATGGTTCTGCAAACGGTCACGAAATCTATCGCGGGTCTGCCGAGCGCCCAGATGCGTGTGCTGAATGCGGTTGTGCCGGGGGTCGCGCCAGAGAGGGCGGAAACTGCGTCCAAAACCGCAGCAAGCCCCAAGCCGAGCCCGGCAATCTCCAAGGCGGCAAAACCACAGGCAAAACCACAGGCAAAACCAGTGGTCGAAACACGGGCCGCGACCGCTCTCAAAAAGTACGTTGCTCCCAAAACGCCGAAATCTGCGCCTGCCAAGGTCAAAACCGCCGCCGTGAAAGCATCCGCGGCAAAGCCGGCACTCAAAAAACCTGCCGCCGTAAAGCCGGCCGCCGTGCAAGCTGCAGCAGCCAAACCCGCCGTGGCACAGACAGCCCCTGCGAAGCCAGCCGCCGTGCAAGCTGCAGCAGCCAAACCCGCCGTGGCACAGACAGCCCCTGCGAAGCCAGCCGCCGTGCAAGCTGCAGCAGCCAAACCTGCCGTTGCACAGACAGCCCCTGCGAAGCCGGCCGCCGTGCAAGCTGCAGTAACCAAACCTGCCGTTGCACAGACAGCCCCTGCGAAGCCAGCCGCCGTGCAAGCTGCAGCAGCCAAACCCGCCGTGGCACAG
>JBLINN010000303.1:0-5235 GCA_047639325.1 Paracoccaceae bacterium
CGCCGCCTGATCCAGAACGCCCGACAAAGGCGGGTCAAACGCCTGGCGTAGGTCCCGCGCCAGTGCGGGTGCGGCCTCGGGGGCAATGCGCACTCCGAATTGTCGGTTCGGCACGTCCTGTGCATTCGCGAGAAGGCTATCGAGCGACACAATCACCTGACCCGACGGGTTGCCGTAGTCGGAATAGACCCCAACCACCGGCAGGGTCCAGCCGGGGGCAAGGGTCACGTCAGATCCCGGCCAAAGACCTGTGCGCCGCGCCAATTGTTCGTTGATCAGCGCGCCTTGTCCCAACGCCAACTTGTCCCAGGCGTCGGCATCGGCGTTCAGCACCGGCCAGTTGTCGCGATAGGTGGGGTGATCGGCGATGCCGTAGACCCGCACCGGGCCGTCCTGAACCCGGACCTCAGTATAGCGGATCGGCAGAACCGCGTCGGCGCGTCCCGTCAGCCAGTCTTGCAGCGCGGCCGCTTGGGCGTCACTGCGCGCGGTAATGTATAGTTCCGCCGCCAAGCGCTGATCCAGCCAGCCGGTAAAGGTCAGCCGAAAGCTGGACACCATGGTGCCAACCCCGACATTGGCGGCCAGCGCCAGCAGCAGCGCCATCAGGGCCAGCGACAGTCCCGGCAGTTGCGCACGCATATCCCCCCACAGCCATTCAGCGACCGGACCGCGGGCGCGGCTTTGGCCAAACCGCAGCACCAACCCCAGCACCGGCGGCAGCATCAGTGCGGCGCCCAGCATCAGTCCGGCCAACAGGGCAAACCCCGCAATCAGCCCGTCAAACACCACAATGGCCAGGCCGCCAAGTGCGATCAACCCGGCGCCAAACCCGGCTTGCCAACGATCAGACCGGGCGGCGCGCATCGACCAGCCCAGCACACCTGGGCTGGCCAAAAGCGGCATCGATTTCAGCCGCCACAACGCCTGCGCACTGGCCGCCAACGCGCCCAGAAGCGCCATGCCCAGACCGGTGACAAACCACGCGGGCCGCAGGGTTAGGCCGCCCGTCACTGGCGCGCCGTAAAGCCCGCGCAGGGTGGCGGCGACATCCGGCAGCAAGGCGGCGGCAATCAGATAGCCCAGCACCAACCCCGCCGCCCCGGCGATCAGCGCCAACAGCAGCAATTCCCCCAGCAAGAGTATCGCCAGCACCCGCAACGGCAGACCAAGCGCGCGAAGGGTGCGAAACATTGCGCGGCGTTGTTCAAACGCCAGACCAACCGTGCCGTGCACAATGAACAGCCCAACCGCAAAGGACAGCAGGCCAAAGGCGGTCAGGTTCAAATGAAAACTGTTGGTCAGGCGCGTGGTATCTGCGGCGCGGTCGGGCTGGGACAGCCGCAGGTCGGGGGCCAATGTGGCCAATGGGGTCAGACCGCTGGGCTGGTCCGGCAAGACAACCAACCGGCTTAGCTGCCCGGGCTGTTGCAGCAGCCCTTCGGCCACGCCGATATCGCACAGCACCACGCCCGGCGGCACCAGATCGGTCACTGTCATGGGGGGCAACCCGGGAACCTGCGCAAGTGTCGCGGCGGTTTCGGGATGCACAAACAGCCGCCCCGGGGCGATCAGCGCGTCCAGCAGCGGGCCAGTCCCGGCCTGCGCGACCCCGGTAAGCGCGGGTAGGGCCGGAGGATTGAGGAAATCGACACCCAACACAGAGACCCAGACCTCGCCCAACAGCGCGCGGCCTTCCAGCACCGGGGCCAACTGCCACCCGGCCCGGCGCAACGCCACATATTGATCTAGCTGAATCATGCCCGACGGCGCGTGCAAAGACGGTCCTGCGTTGGCGCCCAGTTGCGCGGCGGCTGTCTGATAGCTGGCCCTTGCCTCGGCATTGATCGCCTGCACCGCCGACCAAAGACCAGTGGCCAGTGCCAGCCCTGCCAGTAATGTGATCAGTTGCAAGGGATGGCGGGCCCAGTGCGATAACAGCGCCTGAAGGGCGGTTCGGGTCACGCGATACGCCCACCGGTAAGATGGGAATGTCGGCCCAGACGCGCCGCGATGCGTTGCGAGTGGGTGACCAGCAATAGACCGGCGCCGGTCTCGGCCACCAGTTCTAGCATCAGGTCCAGCACGGCGTCGCCGGTGGCCTCGTCCAGATTGCCGGTGGGTTCATCCGCCAGCAACAGGCGCGGGCGCAGCGCTATCGCCCGGCCAATCGCCACCCGCTGTTGTTGCCCACCTGACAAGTGTTCCGGGTAGCGAGCGGTCAGATCGTCCAGCCCCAGCCGGCGGGTCAGCGTCGCGAGCCAGTCCGGATCGTTCCGCCCCCCCAGCCGCGCGTGAAAGGACAGGTTTTGTGCCACGGTCAGCGATGGAATCAGGTTGAACTGCTGAAACACCAGCGCCACAGTTGACCGGCGCAACGCCGCCCGGCCCGTGTCATCCAGCGGTGACAGGGCGATACCGTCCAACGTGATTTCGCCCGCATCAAAATGATCCAGCGCGCCAGCCAGATGTAAAAGCGTACTTTTGCCACTGCCGCTTTCGCCGGTCAGGGCCAGGGTTTCGCCCTGCTTTAGCGTCAGGGACACATCATCAAGAACGCGGCTGGTTGAAACAATGTCCGGGCCGACATAGGTCTTGGACAGGTGGGCAATATCAAGAAGCAATTGAGTCCCCCGAGGACGCTAGGTGGTTGATGACCAATTTGGCGATTTGCAAGGCACTGTAAAGCGGTGGTTCACCGGAGCAGGGCAGGGCAGGGCAGAATTGTACGTTTGTCCCGTCGCGTAGAAAAGGTTGGCGCATGCACAGATCAGTTTTGATGGCAGTTTTGGTGGCCATTCTGGCCTTGCCCGGCAGTGGTGCCGGGGCGGATCCCAAGCAGGATCTGTGCCACGTCCGCGCCCAAAAAGACAGCGGGTACAAAAGCCAGGGGCCAAAACTCGCAACGCAAATGGGCAGCGTTCAGATGCGTCTTAGCGGGTCTGTGGCCCTGGGGGTCAGCAGCTCGCGCGGGGGGGCACCGTCGGGCAATGTGACGCCGCCCTTTGCCGGGTCAGCGGCCACGGAACGCCGCGAGAACGACGCGCAGGCGAGGTACCAGCGCCTTTATGACGCCTGTATGGACAACCGTTAGGCGGCCAGCCGCATATCCAACAGCGGTGATTACCCTTCTGCGGTCTCAGGCACCGCGATTTCATCTTCCTTGACCCGGAAGAAGATCGTATACAGCACCGGCACCACAATCAGCGTCAGGATCGTGGCAAAGCTAAGCCCGCAGATGATCACCACAGCCAGGGATTTGAAAAACGGATCCCAGATCAGCGGCACCACCCCCAGCACTGTGGTCAGCACCCCCAGCGATACCGGCCGCACCCGGCTGACTCCGGCGTCAAGCACCGCCGACATCCGCGCCTTGCCACCGGCGATTTGGCTGTCGGTTTCGTCGATCAGCACAATGGCGTTTTTGATCAACATACCGGTCAGCGACAGAATCCCCAGAACGGCCATGAATTCCATTGGTGTCCGGGTCAGCGCCAGCCCCCAGACCACACCAATCAGCGCCAAGGGCACTGTCAACCAGATGATCAACGGTTGGCGGACCGTGTTGAACAGCAAGATCACCACGATGATCATCGCGCCAAACCCGATGGGCATGGTCGTGGCCAGACCTTCGTTGGCTTGCTGGCTGTCGCCAAACTCCCCCTTCCACTCCAACACGTAGCCCGAGGGCAGGTCGATGGCTTCGATTGGGCCGCGCAGCTGTTCAAACAAGTCACCCGACGAGGTGCCCGGCGCGTTGTCTGACTGCGCGGTGATTGTCAGCTTGCGATCTAGGCGGCGCAGATTGCCGGCCTCATAGACCAGATCAAACCGCTGCACGACCTGGGCAATCGGGATATAACCGCCGGTCAGTTTGCTGAATACCTGAATGTCCAGCAACCCGCTGACATCGCGCCGTTCCTGGGCAACCGGGCGCATGATGATGCTGCGCAATTCCTCGGCCTCGCGGAAAATGCCGATCTGCGCGCCGTCCAGATGGGCGTTGACCGCCGCGGAAATCTCGCCCTGGGTCAGGCCCAAACGGCGGGCATTTTCTGTGTCGATGACCGGGCGCAGAACGGGCACTTGTTCGCGCCAGTCATCCTTGACCGCGACAGCGCCCGCATCCACCATGATCTGCTTGGCCTGTTGGGCCAATTCGCGCAACATGTCGGGATCGGGGCCAAAAAACCGCGCCTCGATCTTGGAGCCGCCGCCGGGGCCCAGCACAAATTTCCAGACCTTGGAATTGGCCTGTGGCATGGTTTGTTCGATCCAGTCCTGCAGCTGAACCTGCAGCGCGTCAATTTGGTTGAAGGCTTCGACATCGACAAGGATTTGGCCATAGGCCGGGTTGGCGTCTTCTGCATTGTAGGTCAGCATGAACCGCACATGGCCGGATCCCACCGAGGTGTTGGTGCCGGTCACCCCGTCCAGCCCATGGACGTAGTCAACAATTTTTAGAATATCGGCATTGGTCTGGTGAATATCGGTGCCGTCGGGCAGGAAATAGTCGATCACAAATTGTGGGCGGGTTGAGGCCGGGAAAAACCCGGACGGGACAAACGCCATACCGGCCAGCGCCGTTGCAAACAGCACGATAACGGCAATAACAGTGGCATATCGGCGCCGGATTGCGGCCCCAAGGAACTGACGGTACTTGGTCATCAACCGGTTCTCACCGGTGTCGCCGCCGGTGCCGGGTTTCAACAGCAACGTGCAATACCAAGGGGTCAGCCAGATGGCGACCAGCCAGGAAAACAACAGCGCAATCATCACCGTCCAGAACAGGCTACCGGCATATTCGCCGGTGTTATCGGGTGAAAACCCAATAGGGGAAAAGGCCAGAAAGCCAACCACTGTGCCGCCCAGCAGCGGCCATTTGGTTTGGTTGACCACGGCAATAGAGGCCGAGGCGGCGTTTTCGCCGCGCTGAACCCGAACCAGCGTGCCTTCAACCACCACGATGGCATTATCCACCAACATCCCCAGGGCAATGATCAGCGCGCCAAGCGAGATGCGCTGCATATCCAGCCCGTACATTAACATGCCAAACAGCGTGCCCGCGACGGTCACCAACAGGATGCCACCCATCAGGATACCCGACCGCAGCCCCATAAAGATCAGCAATGTACCCACCACAATGACCAGCGCCAGCACCACATTGCCGACAAAATCATTGACCGACACCTGAACACTGGCGCCCTGATCCGAGATAGGGATGACGTCAATACC
>JBLINN010000304.1:0-5230 GCA_047639325.1 Paracoccaceae bacterium
CTTCGGGACGTTCAACGCCGCCAAGCAGCTCGTCCAGTAGTTCCTTGGAAATCGTCATTGTCGTCATGCTCCTTCAGTTTGGAAGCATGAACCAAATTAATCATACACAGAAGATCGGACACTCTCTATGTTCATAGCAGGCGCTGCCCAATTGCAGGGGCAGGTAAGATTTTCTTGAAAGCGGACGTTGGCTGCGTCGCAGCATCATGCAAAGTGGGCTCCTAGCCGCCATTCGCTGCGCCGTCCACCAAGGTCCGCACTGGGCCGTTCGCGCCAGTGTGGTGTCAAAACCTGAACGGCAGGTGTGCCCGACACAGATTTAACTCGCCCTTAACTGGCCCAAAGGCTCCCACCCCTACCGCGCCGCAATCAACCCTGCCATATCCAGCAAACGATTGGAAAACCCCCACTCGTTGTCATACCAGCCAAACAACCGCAGCAACCCGCCAATCGAAACAGACGTCTCCGCCCCACTCAGGATCAGCGATTCCGGGCGCCCGCGCAGGTCTGTCGACACCAGTGGCTGGGTGATCCACCCTAACAACGGCGAGTCCTGCGCTGCCGCCACCAACAGCGCATTCACCCCGGCCACAGTCACCGGCGCGCCCATCTGCACCGTCAGATCAATCGCCGACACACTGGCCGTCGGCACCCGGATCGCCCGCGCCTCGATCCGCCCGGCCAGCTTGGGCAGCACCACGCCAATCAGCCGCCCGGCGGACGTGGTGGTTGGCACCATCGACAGCGCCGCCGCCCGACTGCGCGCCAGGTCGTCGCGCGGTTTGTCGATGGTCGGCTGCGACCCGGTATAGCAATGCACCGTGGTCATATGACCGCTGACCACACCCCATTTGTCGTCCAGCAGCTTTAGCAACGGTGCCAGCGCATTGGTGGTGCAGGACGCGTTGGAAATGATCCGCTGATCGCCCAGATCGCCCTCATTCGCGCCCAGCACAATCGTCACATCCGCCGCCGCCGAGGGCCCGGATATCAGCACCGTCCCGGCTCCAGCCTCAAGCCCGCGCATGGCGGTGGCGCGATTGCCCGCCGCCCCGGTGCATTCCAGCAGAATATCCACGCCCGACAGATCAAGCGCGCCAATGTCATCAACCTGATGGAATGGAATGCGCTGGCCGTTCACCACCAGCGCGCTGTCATCATGGCTGACTGTGCCGGGAAAGGGGCCAAACACGCTGTCATACTGAAACAGATAGGCACAGCTGGCGCGCGGCGCGATGTCGTTGATCGCCACCAGCTCAAACCCTTCACCGCCGCGTGTGGTGGCCAGCAGCCGCAGCACAGATCGGCCAATTCGACCAAACCCGTTGACCGCGATACGAATGGGACGCCCTGTCATGGGTCAGCACCTCTGCGCTATTTCCAGACGCCCATCAACGCCAAAGACCCGCCCCTTGTCCACCGTAATCGATCCCTCAGAAATCAACCTCAATCGCGATGCCCTGCGCAATGGCCGCCTCCACCACCGCCGCCGCCACCGCCAGATCCTGCAGGCCCACGCCAGTGCCATCAAACAACGTGATCTCATCGTCAGAAACCCGCCCCGGATGGCTTCCGTTGATCACTGCACCAATCTCGGTGATCGCCGCCGCCGAAATCAAACCGGCAGCCACTGCATGCTGACACTCGCCAATCGACACCGCCTGCGCCACCTCATCGGTGAAAACAGATGCCTGCGCCAGCAACGCGGCCTCAACCTCCTGCTTGCCCTTGGTATCGGTGCCCATACAGGCGATATGCACCCCCGGACGGACCTGCGCCGCCGCCAGGATCGGCGCAAAGCTTGAGGTAATCGTAATGATCACATCCGCTTCTGCCCCCATCCGGTCCAGCTCCACCGACTCAAACGGCAACCCCAGCTCCGCCGCCGTTTCTTCCAGCCGAGTCACCCTCTCGGGGCGATGGTTCCAGCCAATCACCTTGTCAAACGCGCGCTGCTGCACCGCCGCGCGCATCTGAAATGACGATTGATGCCCGGCGCCAATGATGCCCAACACCTTTGCCTCCGCCCGCGCCAAATGCCGGATCGACACCGCGCTCGCCGCCGCCGTGCGCAAGGCGGTCAACAGGTTACCCCCCACCACCGCCCGGCATTGCCCGGTATCCGCATCAAACAGAAACACCGTCGATTGATGATTGGTCAGCCCCTTGGCCTCATTCCCCGGCCAATAGCCGCCCGATTTCAACCCCAGATTCAACCCCGCCCGGTCAAACCCCGACTTGAACCCATACAGCGCATCCCCATAGCCAATCGCCTCGCGGATCACCGGAAAATTCACCGCCTCGCCGCGCGCCATCGCATCAAACACCGCCTCGACCGCGTCAAAACTCGCCTCTGCCGAAATCAACCCGGCAATCTGCGCCTCGGGCACAATCCACATATCTCTTTCCCTTCAACAGGAACCGACCTCACGAAATCGCAAAACCGCCTGGCTTTTTCTTGTTAAAAATACTCTCGCCGAAGGCCGCGCGCGTCCGCGCGCTTAATACGCTTTGCCGCGCGCAGAAACTGGCCACAAAACCTCAACCTTGCCGCCCCGCACCCCGACATACCAATCATGCACATTGCAGGTCGGATCACAGTGTCCCGGCACCAGCCGCAGCTTGTCATTCACCTTCAATACGCCATCCGGGTCGCCAACAACGCCGTGCTCATCCGAACATTTCAGATACGCGACCTTGTCATCGCGCCCGAACACCACCGGCAACCCGCTATCCACCGATTGCGCTTTCAGCCCGGCATCGACAATCGCCTTATCGGCCTTTGAGTGGCTCATCACGCTGGTCAAAAGGAACAGCGCATTCTCCCATTCGCCCTGATCAATCCGCTGGCCATCCTTGTCCAGAATCCGGCCATAATCGGCATCCATAAACGCATATGACCCGCATTGCAGCTCGTTATAAACGCCTGAATTACCTTCGAAATAATATGACCCGGTGCCACCACCACCAACGATATCACAATCCAGCCCTTGCGATTTCAGCGCCGTCACCGCGTCGGCCACCATATCGACTGCAATGTCGATCTTTACCTTGCGATCAGCATAGAGATCCAGATGCTGCATCGCCCCCTGATAGGCCTGAATGCCGGCAAACTTCAAACCATCGGCGGCGTCAATCAGCTTGGCAATATGCACCACATCCTGGCTGGTGGTCACCCCACACCGCCCCGCGCCGCAGTCAATCTCGACCAGACATTCCAAAATGGTGCCGTGCTTTTGCGCCGCTGCTGCCAGATCGGCGACATTGTCCGGGTCATCCACACAAACCAGAATGCGTGCGCCGCGTTGGGGCAGCCGCGCCAGCCGGTCAATCTTGACCGGGTCGCGCACCTGATTGGATACCATCACATCCTTGATGCCTCCGCGCACAAACACCTCGGCCTCGGACACTTTCTGACAGCAGACCCCAACCGACGCCCCCATCCTCTCCTGCAATTTGGCCACATCCACCGATTTATGCATCTTGCCATGCGCGCGATGGCGAACGCCCATCTCCTTGGCGCGGACGCCCATCTTGGCGATATTGCGCTCTAGCGCATCCAGATCCAGCACCAGACAGGGGGTCTGAATATCGGCCTCGTCCATGCCGGGCAGGGCGGGCACGTCAAAGCCAACCTCAAGCCCCGAAAAATCACTGTTCACGTTCATATCCGTTTTCTCCACTCAGGTTTTCATCCAGGGCAGCCGATCCAGATCGACATTGCCGCCGGTGATGATGATGCCAACGCGTTTGCCCGCAAATACGTCCCGGTTCTTCAGGATGGTCGCCAGCGGTACGGCGCTTGATGGCTCCATCACAATCTTCATCCGCGCCCATGTCAGGCGCATCGCATCGACGATTTCCTGTTCGGACGCCGTCAGAATATCCGTCACAAAGGTCGACACAAAATGCCAGGTCAGTTCCTTCAGGGGCACTTTCAGCCCATCCGCCACCGTCACCGGCGCGTCATCGGCAATGATATGCCCGGCGCGAAAACTGCGTGCGGCATCGTCGGCCTGTTCCGGCTCGGCGGCGTAAATTTTTACCCCCGGCGCGATGTTCGACAGGCTAAGACAGGTGCCCGAGATCATGCCGCCGCCGCCAATCGGTGCCACCACGGCGTCCAGATCGGGCACTTGCTCGGCCAGTTCCCGCGAACAGGTGCCTTGCCCGGCAATCACCCGGGGATCATTGTAAGGATGCACAAAATCCGCGCCGGTCTGCGCCTGAACCTCGGCAAATACTGCCTCGCGTGAGGAGGTTGACGGCTCGCATTCGGTGATCTTACCGCCATAGCCAATCACTGCATCCTTCTTGGCCTGCGGCGCGTTATGCGGCATCACCACATGGCAGGGTATCCCTCGCCGCCCGGCGGCATAAGATAGGCTAAGCGCGTGATTGCCGCTGGAATGGGTCGCCACGCCGCGCGCGGCCACCTCGTCACTTAACCCAAACACCGCGTTGCACGCACCGCGCACCTTGAACGCCGCCGCCTTCTGGAAATTTTCGCACTTAAAGAACAGCTGTGCACCGGTCAGCTCGTTCAGATAGGTCGAGGTTAAAACCGGCGTGCGATGCACATAGGGCAAAATGCGCGTATGGGCGTCCACCACATCCTTAAACGTCGGTATATACATCACGCGGCATCCTTTGGCGCTCGATCACCGGCGCGATAATAGTCCTGCGCTGCAGCAACGCCCGACCCCAACCGGATATCCATGCCCAGATCGGCCAGACACATTTCCGCCGTGGCAATCCCGCTGAGCGCCATAACATCCGTCAGACTGCCCAGATGGCCGATGCGAAAGACTTTGCCCGCGACCTCGCCCAGCCCAACGCCAAAGGCGACGCCGTATTCTGTGGCAGCATGGGTTACAACATCGGTGCCATTGATCCCCTCGGGTGTGACAATCGCGCTGACCGTATCGGAATAGACATCCCGAGAGGTCGCGCACAGGTCCAACCCCCAGGCCTGCACCGCGCGGCGTACACCTTCGGCAATGCGGTGGTGACGGGCAAAAACCGCGTCCAGCCCTTCGTGTAACAGCATCCCCGTGGTCAGCCGCAACCCGTTCAGCAACCCAACAGGCGGCGTATAAGGATAGGCGTTATTGGCGTACCCCGCGCCCATGTCGCGGACATCGAAATAGGCGCGGTTCAACCCCGCGTTGGCGGTCGCCGCCATCGCCTTGGCGCTGAACCCGACAATGCCCAGCCCGGCTGGCAGCAT
>JBLINN010000305.1:0-5216 GCA_047639325.1 Paracoccaceae bacterium
CACTGATGGACGTGGCCCTGGCCACCGGCTTTGCCTCACAATCCAGCTTTTCCCGCGCCTTTCGCACCGCCCACGTCACCTCTGCGCGCAGCCTCAGAAATACGCAAACCCGCTCTTTTTCTGGCTAAAAATATCCCGGCCGGAGGCTCCTGCCCCCAAGATCCGAACGCACCGCCGCAGGAAAAATCAATACGGCATCGGATGCGCCCTGTGCGCCACATCAATCTCGCCCAACACCTCATCAGACAAAACCACATCCACCGACCCCAGCGCATGCTCCAACTGATCCATATGCGTCGCGCCAAAGATCGCCGAGGCCATAAAGACCCGCGTCCGGCACCAAGCCAGCGCCATATGCACCGGATCCAGCCCATGCCGCGCCGCAATCGCCAGATAGGCCGCCACCGTGTCATACACCCGTACAGAATCCCGGCCACCCAACCCCGGCACCAGCGATTTGCGCGATCCCTCGGGCACCGCACCGCCCTGATATTTACCCGTCAGCAACCCCGCCCCCAGCGGCGAAAACGCCAGCAACCCGACATCCTCGTTCACGCTCAGCTCCGCCAGATCGGTGTCATATAACCGGCACAACAACGAATACTCGTTCTGCATCGACGCCACCCGCGGCCAGCCGCGATCCTCGGACATCCGCAACCATTGCGCCGTCCCCCAGGCGCTTTCATTGCTCAACCCGAAATGCCGGATGTTGCCCTTGTCCACCTGACGCTGCAACGCCTCCAGCGCGTCTTCGATATGCGCCAGCGTGTCGGCTTTGTCCTGTCCGGATGGGTCGAACGTCCAGTTCTTGCGGAACATGTAACTGCCCCGGTTCGGCCAGTGAAACTGGTATAGGTCGATGTACCCCGTCTGCAACCGCTTCAACGAGGCCTCAATCGCTCCCGGAATCGTCGCGGATGAAATCGGCGCGCCGTCGCGCACAATCGCCAGCCCTTCGCCGGAATGTTTGGTCGCCAGAACATACTCGTCCCGCCGCCCCGGATTGGCAGCGTTCCAGGTGCCGACAATCGCCTCGGACCCACCAACAGTCTCTTTGCGCACCGGGTTCACCGGATACATCTCGGCGGTGTCGACAAAATTGATCCCGGCGGCCAGCGCGGTGTCTATCTGGGCATGCGCCTCGGCCTCCGGAGTCTGACTGCCAAAGGTCATCGTACCCAGGCACAACTCGGAAACTGTCAGGCCGGTGCGGCCCAGCGGGTTCATTTTCATGTCACATTCCTTTTGCACGTTTTGGCGACCCTAACGTGCCGCACAAAAAGGGCAAACCGAAAGCCGACCCAGCGCGGTTGTATCCCTGTCGAATTTCCGCCAGCTTGGGCAAACCACGCAAACAACCAGGGACACCCGATGCCGCAAACCATTACCAAAGGGGTGAAAACCCTGCTGGACGAGGCCAACGCCGTCGTCGAAACCATGCCCGTGGCCACAGCCAAAACCCTGCTGCAGGATGACCGTTACATCTTTATCGACCTGCGCGACATCCGCGAAATCCAGCGCAGCGGCATGTTGCCGGGGGCGTTTTCCTGTCCGCGTGGGATGCTGGAATTTTGGATCGACCCGGAAAGCCCCTATTTCAAACCAGTGTTCAATCAAGACAAAACCTATGTGTTTTATTGCGCCGGAGCACTGCGCTCAGCCCTGGCGGGACGGTCGGCAATAGAAATGGGGCTAAAGCCGGTGATGCATCTGGAAGGCGGGTTTGGTGAATGGGTCAAACAGGGTGGCCCGGTGGTTGAGCGCACGAAATAGCCCGCGTATCCGATTTCTTTCAAAGAAATCGAGCCGGAATTTTTGAAAAATTCCGATTGCGCCTCCTTGCAACGTGTTGCGGACAAATAGGGAACATGGCACAACGAACGCATGTCGACTCATCTGCTCAGACGCGCGCCGGAACGGCCCAAACCGGCGCTGACCCTGCATCGTGACATTGCTCTGACACTGGGGCGTGTGCATGAAATCTGCGGCCCGGCGCGGCGGACCCTTGCGATGTGGCTGGCGGGCCAGACCCGGGGACCGGTCCTGTGGATCTCTCCTGCGTGGGAGGCCGCGCAATTGAACCCCGACGGGATGCTGGGTTTTGCCGATCCGGCGCGGTTCCTGTTTGTTACCCCGCGCCGGGCCGAGGACCTGTTGTGGGCCTGCGAAGAAGCGCTGCGCGCCGGGGCGGTGTCGCTGGTGATCGCCGATCTGCCCGGCCCCCCGGCCCTGACCCCGGTGCGCCGGATGCATCTGGCCGCCGAAACCGGGGCGACGATGGGCCCCGCCCCGCTGGGCCTGTTATTGACGCCGGGCGATGGCGGCGCCCAAGGGGTCGAGACCCGCTGGCATATGACCCCCACCCATGAAAGCACGCATGAAATCACACCTGAAATCACACCTGAAATCACTGTGCGGCGCTGGCGGCTGGAACGCCGCCGGGCCCGCACCCTGCCCCCACAGGCCTGGACCGCCACCCAGACCTGCGCCCGCAGCCAACCGGACCTGGTATCGGAACCGGTAGGCGCGCGCGTTTGAAAGGGCTAAGGTAACAAAAATTTACTGTTTTTTTGCAAATACTTAATACGGACAACGTGTTTCGAACCCACAACGTTCCTCTGTGATCCGCTGCAATACCCTGAAGGCCCACAGGGCAAAAACCGGGGGTTTGGTGTTTGGTGGCCACAGCGCGCCGTCCCACCAGATATAAATCCCAAATATAAATCCCTGCGCGCGTAACATCTCGGTTAGGTAAGACAGACAGAATAGACAAAGAGGTACGGCACATGCCCCGGTACACCAGACGCACAGCGATGACGGCCCTCGCCTGCCTTGTCCCGGCCTTCAGCTTGGCCTCAGTCAGCCAGGCCGCGCCAACCCGTTATACGCTGAACAAGGGCGATTCAAATGTCGGGTTCAGCTTTGTAATGGGCGGCAGCGCGCAAAAAGGCACGATGCCGGTGCAGAACGCCAAAATCACCATCGACCCGTCAAACCTGGCCGCCAGCCAAGTGGATGTCAGCGTCAGCGTGGCTGGCGCGCGCACCGGGTTGATCTTTGCCACCCAGGCGCTGATCGGCCCTGATGTGCTGAACGCCGCGCAATACCCGACCATCCGCTTTGTGTCGCGCTCGGTCAAACTGGCCGCAGACGGTCGCCTGTCGGGCGGTGCCCGCGTCTTGGGCGGCCTGACCCTGCACGGCGTCACCCGCCCGGTCACGCTGAACGCAAACCTCTATCGGCAACGCGGCAGCGCCGCAGATGACCTAAGCCACCTGACGGTGCAACTGACCGGACAGATCAGCCGGTCGGCCTTTGGCGCGGTGGGTTATCCGGATCTGGTGGCCGATGCGGTGGGTCTGGATATCACTGCGGTGATCAGCGCCAGCCCATAAGTCCCCCCTGCCCAAATCTGCTGCCAAACCTGCTGCCAAACCTGCTGCCAAAACGTAGCAAGGCGCGCGGTGAAACAAACCAGAAATAACCGGAAAAACGACATGCCAGCGTCGAGAAAGCACAAGCCTGCCGCTGGTGCGGCGCCATTCTGGCCCCTGTCACATCCAGGTCTCTTATGCGTACGCTGATTTCCTTTGCCGCCCTGTTCCTGTCCGTCGCGCTGTTGCAACTGTCCTCGGGCGGGGTTGGCCCGCTGGATGCACTGTCGGGGCTACAGCTGAACTTTACCACCGGCCAGATCGGCCTGTTGGGCTCGGCGCATTTCCTGGGGTTCTTTATTGGCTGCTGGTGGGCGCCGCGCCTGATGGGCAGTGTTGGCCATTCCCGCGCCTTTGCCGCCTTTACCGCCACCGGAGCGATCGGGCTGCTGGCGCATATGCTATGGATCGACGCCTATGCCTGGGCGGTGATGCGGGTGGCGTCGGGGCTGTGCGTGGCCGGGTGCTATACGGTGATCGAATCTTGGATGCAGGCCAAGGTCACCAACGAAACACGGGGCCGCACCATGGGCATCTACCGCGTCGTGGATATGTCCGGATCTCTAGTGGCACAGATGATGATCGCGGTGCTGTCGCCGGCCAGCTATGTGTCTTACAACCTGCTGGCAATCTTGTGTTGCGCCGCCCTGCTGCCGATGACCCTGACCAAGGTGCAGCAACCTGAAACCCCCAATGCCCCGCGCCTGCGCCCGATGCTGGCGGTGGCACGCTCGCCCCTGGCAGCCGCAGCGGTTGTGGTGGCCGCATTGTCCAGTGCCTCGTTCCGGATGGTCGGGCCGCTTTATGGGCTAGAGGTTGGGCTGACCGCCGGGCAGATCGCCTGGTTTCTGGCGGCTTTTGTGCTGGGTGGGGCGCTGGCGCAATACCCGGCGGGCTGGCTGGCCGACAAATATGACCGCCGCTGGGTGCTGATCTGGTTTTCGGGCGCGGCCATCGCCAGTTCGATGCTGCCGCTGGGCCTGCAGGGGATGGGCACCAACAGCGTGATGATCAGCGCCTTGTTGTTTGGATTGACCACCTTCCCGATCTATTCCATCGCCGCCGCCCATGCCCATGATTTTGCCGACAGTTCCGAGCGGGTCGAACTGTCCGCCGCACTGATGTTCTTTTTTGCCCTCGGCGCGATTGCCGCCCCCTATGTGGCGTCCCAGTTGATCCACGCCTTTGGCCCGCCTGCGATGTTCGTGATGGTGGCTGTGGCGCATCTGGTTCTGGTGGTGTTTGGGCTTACCCGGATGCGCGCACGCCCCGCCAGAACCGGCATCGGCAAGACCCGTTATGTCTATTCGCCGCGCACGTCGTTCACGATTGGGCGGCTGATGGGGCGCCAGCGCGACCACAAATAAGCCACCTGCCCGGCATAGCCCCGCCCGCAGACACATCCGCGTGGCAGATCGCCCGGGCCGGTCAGAAACCGGCCCCGGCAAGTCATTGGATCACAGCAGGAAATCGGTGTCGGCAAAGTCGAAAAAGCCGGTAACCTTGATCTTCATATCCGCGATGCCGTCACCATCAACATCAACCCGGATAATACCGTCACCCGCCAAGTTACTGACCCGAACTTCGGCCTGACCGGTGCTGGAAAAGAAGCCCGTGTCGATAAACACCAGCGGATCTTGCGTCAGGCGCGACAGGTCGATCATGTCTTCGCCCTGCGAGAAATCGGTGATCCGATCTTGCTGGTTGGTGTTCTGGCTTTGCTGCGCTCTGGTGAATAGGAACGTGTCATCATCGCGCCCGCCGGTCAGAGTATCGCGGCCA
>JBLINN010000306.1:0-5202 GCA_047639325.1 Paracoccaceae bacterium
TGGCGTCGGCCATATTTGGGTCGGTCATGATGGTCGCTGGGTTCGAGTTGACCAGAATGATGCGATAGCCTTCTTCGCGCAGGGCTTTGCAGGCCTGAGCCCCGGAATAATCGAACTCGCAGGCTTGCCCGATAACGATAGGCCCCGCACCAATGATCATGATCGACTGGATGTCGGTTCTTTTTGGCATGGCGTGGCCCCTATCCTGATGCGAGTCTTGTGCGAGTCGGGCACCCCCAGTGTGCCCAAATTGTCCTGCGTTATAGGCATGGGGCGGGCATGTGCAAGAGTGGTCTGTGGCGCATCGGGTTTTACGCCTGCAATAGGCGGTAAGGCGGGATTTGAGTATTTATCACAAGAAAAAGCAGCAGAATGGCGCAGCAAGATAGTTTTGGCGCAGAGATGTTGGCCTATCGACGGGGCGCGGGCCTTGACTTCTGTGGCGTGGCAAGGTGTATCGGCCCGATGCTATTTCGCCCGAGGGAACCTGACTGATGCACGCCTATCGCAGCCATACATGCGCCGCCCTGACCGCCGCCAATACCGGCGAAACCGTTCGACTGTCGGGGTGGGTTCACCGGGTGCGCGACCATGGTGGGATTTTGTTCATCGATCTGCGCGACCATTACGGCATTACCCAAGTGTTGTGTGATCCCGACAGCCCGGTGTTCAACCAGGTGGAAAAGTTGCGGTCTGAATGGTGTGTTCGCATTGATGGTGACGTGCTGGCGCGCGGCGAGGGGTTGGAGAATTCGAAAATTCCAACCGGCGAGATCGAAGTGTTTATTCGTGACATGGAAGTGTTGGGCGCGTCTGATGAATTGCCGTTGATCGTGTTTGGCGATCAGGAATACCCCGAGGAAACCCGCCTGCGCTATCGCTATCTGGATCTGCGGCGTGAGGTGATGCAGGACAATATGAAGCTGCGCAGTGACGTGGTGGCATCGATGCGCCGTCGGATGTGGGATATGGATTTCCGCGAGTATCAGACGCCGATCATCACCGCATCATCACCCGAAGGCGCGCGTGATTTTCTGGTGCCGTCGCGCCTGCATCCGGGCAAGTTTTACGCGTTGCCGCAGGCGCCGCAGCAGTTCAAGCAGCTGATCATGGTCAGCGGTTTTGACAAATATTTCCAGATTGCACCGTGTTTCCGCGATGAAGACCCGCGCGCCGATCGCTCGCCCACTGATTTCTATCAACTGGACCTTGAGATGTCGTTTGTCGAACAACAAGACGTGTTTGACACCATTCAGCCGGTTCTGCAGGGCGTGTTCGAAGAATTTGGTGGCGGGCGCAAGGTTGACGCCGAATGGCCGCAGATTTCTTATCGCGATGCAGCGTTGTGGTATGGCAGCGACAAGCCCGACCTGCGCAACCCTATCAAGATGCAGGTGGTGTCCGAGCATTTCGCCGGGTCGGGCTTTGCGATCTTTGCCAAGCTGCTGGAACAGGAGGGCACTGAAATTCGCGCCATTCCAGCCAAGGGCGGCGGGTCGCGCAAGTTTTGTGACCGGATGAATGCCTTTGCCCAAAAAGAAGGCCTGCCAGGGATGGGGTATATCTTCTGGCGCGAAACTCCAGCAAAGCTTACGAGTGAAGATGCGGACTTGCGAACATCGCGCATTAGCGAGATAGAAAGAGAATACTTCGAAAGTAACAGTGCCTATGGCGCGGCAATCTCGGCAGCTTGGTATAAAGACGCCCTTCCTGCTGATTATTGGCAGAAAGTTCTGGCAAGTTACGACGAAGCACTCAAATTGAGTGACAAAGTTCGTACCGATTTGCTAAGGGGCCTGCTCGAGTCTGGTGTTGAGCCAGCGGGCCCTCTAGCCAAAAACATCGGCCCCGAGCGCACCGAGGCCATTCGCCAGCAACTAGGGCTGGAAATTGGCGATGCGGCGTTCTTCCTGGGCGGCAAGCCGGCAGTGTTTGAACCGGTGGCCGGACGGGCACGGGCCGAGATCGGTGACCAGCTTGGGCTGACCGACAAAGACCGCTTTGCCTTTGCCTGGATCGTCGATTTCCCGATCTACGAGCGCGACGAAACCACCGGCAAAATCGATTTCGAACATAACCCGTTCTCGATGCCACAGGGCGGCATGGCAGCGCTGATGGGCGATCCGCTGGACGTGCTGGGCTATCAGTATGACCTGTCGTGCAACGGCTACGAATTGTTGTCGGGCGCGATCCGTAACCACAAGCCGGAAATCATGTTCAAAGCGTTCGAAATCGCCGGATATGGCGCGGACGAGGTCAACAAGCGCTTTGGCGGCATGGTCAACGCTTTCCAATTTGGCGCGCCGCCGCACGGGGGCTGTGCTGCCGGGATCGACCGGATTGTGATGCTGTTGGCGGACGAGGCGAATATTCGTGAGGTCATCATGTTCCCGATGAACCAGCGCGCCGAGGATTCGATGATGTCGGCCCCGTCCGAGCCAATGAGCGATCAGTTGATGGAGCTGGGGTTGCGGGTGATTCCGCAAGATAGCTGATGTTGAACCGCCTGCGCGCAGGTGGGTTTGACGTTCTGGCCTGTAACCATGCCGGGGCCATTCTGGCATATGAGTTCGCGACAGAGCTTGATACCTTAGTGACCGAGCTGTTGTCGTTTCGCATCGGCATGACCGAGCTGATCGGTGGTGGCGGTGGCGAAAGCGGGCAAACCCAGCGCTTGCGCCACGCGCTGGACGCGGCGCAATGGGGCAAGCACCATTTCAGGGTGCAGACCATTGTTGACGGGATTGAACGCGCCGGCGTCAGCCACGAAGTGGATCACGTGCGGTTCGCGGCCAATGGCACTTTGGCGCTAGAGATCGAGTGGAACAACAAAGACCCGTTCTTTGACCGCGACCTAGAAAATTTTCAGCGTCTGCATGCACTGTCGGCGATCTCGGTCGGGGTTATCGTAACGCGCGGTGCCAGCATGCAAGAGGCGTTTCTGCCGCGCATCACCGATTGGCTGAAGGCGCAACAGCTGAACACCGAGGATGATCTGGACCGGCTGGGTATCTCGGAACGCACCCGCGCACAGCGCGAGTCGGTCGCGCGTCAAGTGGCGCGGGGCGTGCCGTTTGCCGAAGCTTTTGCCAAGACCTTTGTCGCCAGCAAGTTCGGGCAGGCCACCACCCACTGGAACAAGCTGGAAGAGCGGGTCGCGCGCGGCGTTGGCAATCCTTGTCCGTTGTTGCTGATCGGGTTGCCGGAAAACATCCTGATCAACCAGACGCCAGCCAGTGAAACCGCCCCCGATCTATTCAGCCGCGACACCTGAATTATAGGCATAGGTTTTCCAGCCGGGTTTGTAATCGGCATCGGCCTGATTGCCCCAGACGGTCCAGCCATCGCGTACACCGCGCCCGAACAGTTCCAGATAGGGCCCCCAGGAACAGCCTTCGATCAGGTCATACTGCTCGTCCGGTTTGCGCGAATGTTCACGTTTGCGGGTCTGCATCATGTTCACCTGCCGCCGTCCCGGCGCCAGGGTGCGGGCGTTCTTGCCCCGGGTGCCAAACAGCAAAATCTCGGTCACGTTGCGAAAATAAAACCCCACACCGCGCCCGTCACTGCCACCATCCTTGCGGATTTTGTGCCAGATGATGTTGGATTTGTATTCAAACCCCCAGGCCTTCAACACCTGCAACCCGTCCGGTAGCAGGGCGTTGGGCACCCACATATAACAATGCGCTGTGTCTTCCAGATGATCAGCCACCGGCAGCGTGCAGATCTCGTCCAGCGTCATCGTTGGATAGCGCGCCAGCCGCTTATGTTCGGGCGCGACTTTGCCGGTGCGATTGGTGAACCGCCAGGGCGGGTCGGCCATAACGGTGGCGAAACGGTCTTTACCAAGGAATCGAGACAGGTCTTGCGCGGAAGAGTTTGACATATCCAACATATAGCGCCCTTGTTTGCAGCCTGTCATGGGAACATTAGTAGAACAAATGACTTTTCTCAATTGTTAATATCTGCCAGATCGGGTGTTTTTGCCTTGGCGGGTCGCCGGGTGTTTGCGCGCGCGTGATTATTGCGCCAATGTCGGTAAAACATCCCATGGGCAGCCGTGCAAAAAGGTCCGGTATCACCAATCCCGGGCAAGACTCTGCCGATCTGGTGCCGGTCTGGCGACGGAAACCGGCAAAGGTGACGTTGTAAGGTAAGGTAGGGCTGTGAAACTGGGATGGCCCCAAGGTTTCTGATCCCATTTGTCCGCCACTCGTAAAACAGGTTTGCCATCGTGACATATTCCTCTGAACTGGCCGAAATCCGATTTGGCTGCGGGCTTTCACCGGTCCTTGCGCCCCCTGCGTCGCCCGATGCAATGCTTGCCGGGCTAGGGGCTGCGGATGACATGGCCAAACGGTTTCCGGTGGGAACTACCCCGCAGCTTTTGGCCCGGCTGGTTGAGGTCTATGCGTTGCGAAAGCGGGCACGCAAAGCATCATCCAACGCATCGTCCAAAACCGATCTGGTCGAGCAAGTCAAAAGCCTAAGGCGGCAAAGCGCGCAGGATGGCAGCCTGTGGTATGCCCGATCGCTGCTGCGCTGGAGTTACAGTGAAAACGCTCTGCAAGAGCGGCTGGCCGCATTCTGGGCGGATCATTTTACCGCAGTTGGTAAAAATGCGGTGCTCAAATTCGCCACCGCCCCTTATATAGACGAGGCCATCCGCCCCCATATGACGGGGCGATTTGCCGATTTGCTGATCGCCACCACCACCCATCCACTGATGCTGCATTTTCTGGATCAGAACGTCTCGGTCGGGCCGGACAGCCCGGTGGCCAACAAGGGCAAACGGCTAAAAGGTCTGAACGAGAATTTGGCGCGCGAAGTCATGGAACTGCATACGTTGGGGGTGGGCGGGCCATATACCCAAGACGATGTGCGCCAACTGGCAGAGCTGTTTACCGGGCTTAGTTTCGATCTGAAATCGGGCTTCTCGTTTCGTGCGGGCAAGGCCGAACCGGGGGCCGAAACCGTGATTGGGCACAGTTATGGTGGCGACAAACCCGCGCTGGAACCAGTGTTGGACGCCCTGCGCGACCTTGCGGTGCATCCCGCCACCGCGCGCCATATTGCCCGTAAACTGGCAGTGCATTTTGTGTCCGATACCCCCGATCCGGGGCTGGTCGATCACCTGACGGGCCGGTTCAGCGACACCGGCGGCGATCTGATGGCGGTTTATGCGGCGCTGCTGGAACACCC
>JBLINN010000307.1:0-5196 GCA_047639325.1 Paracoccaceae bacterium
GCCGATTCCGCCCGCAGTTTCATCACCGACGTCTCAGAATGCCCGCCCGACGGCATCATCCTTGACGCCGGTCCAAAATCAGTCGTGCGCTTTCGCAGCGTGTTGTCGCGCGCGCAAACGATCCTGTGGAATGGCCCTTTGGGAGCCTTTGAAATGCGCCCGTTTGAACTAGCCACCAAACAAGTCGCGCTGGAAGCCGCCGAATTGACCCGCAGCGGCCTTGTGACTTCGGTCGCGGGTGGCGGTGACACGGTTGCCGCCCTTAACATGGCCGGTGTGGCCGAGGATTTTACCTATGTTTCCAGCGCCGGTGGGGCGTTTTTGGAATGGCTTGAAGGTAAAGAATTGCCGGGCATTGCAGCCCTCGACCGCGATCAAGCGGCTTAACGGAGATTAAAGATGGCACTCATAACACTCAGACAACTTTTGGATCACGCCGCCGAAAATTCCTACGGTGTGCCCGCATTTAACATCAACAACATGGAACAGGGGCTTGCGATTATGCGCGCCGCCGCCAGCGTTGACGCGCCCGTTATCATTCAGGCCAGCCGTGGTGCGCGGTCCTATGCGGGCGACATCATGCTGCGCAATATGATCCAGGCCTTGGCCGAAATGTTCCCGGATACGCCTTTGTGTATGCATCAGGATCACGGCAATGACGAACCGACCTGCCTGTCCGCAATCCGCCACGGTTTCACATCCGTAATGATGGATGGCAGCCTAGAGGCCGACATGAAAACCCCGGCATCGTATGGCTATAACCTCGACATCACCGAACGGGTTTCGCGCATGGCCCATTGGGTTGGCGCCAGCGTCGAAGGCGAACTTGGCGTGCTTGGCAGCCTGGAAACCGGCGAGGCCGCAAAGGAGGATGGTTCAGGCGCTGAGGGCAAGCTGGAAATGGACGCGCTGTTGACAGACCCCGATCAGGCCGTTGATTTCGTTCAGAAAACCAAGGTAGATGCGCTGGCAATCGCCTGTGGCACCAGCCACGGTGCTTATAAATTCAGCCGCAAACCCACTGGTGATATTCTGGCAATGGACCAGATCGAAGCGATCCACGCCAAGCTGCCAAACACCCATCTGGTGATGCATGGCTCATCCAGCGTGCCGCAGGAATTGCAGGACATCATCAATGAGTTTGGCGGCGAAATGCCCCAGACTTACGGTGTGCCGGTGGCCGAGATTGAACGCGGCATCCGTTCCGGTGTTCGCAAGATCAACATCGACACCGACTGCCGGATGGCGATGACCGGGCAGTTCCGCAAGATGGCCACCCAATCGCCATCACAGTTCGACCCGCGTAAATTCCTGATCCCGGCCACCGACGCGATGGAGGCATTGTGCAAAGATCGTTTGGAACGGTTTGGCACAGCGGGCAACGGCTCAAAAATCAAGGCCATTCCACTGGATGATATGGCCAAACGCTACGCTGATGGCAGTCTCGACCCTGCGATCAGCTAATACTTAAGGAAAAATGAAAGCCGGCGGCGATCTCGACCCCGCCACCGGCCAAGTCCAACACGAAGGAGTTTCATTATGGACCAATCCAACCGTTATGCACGTCTCGACTTAAAAGAGAAAGACCTGATCGCCCAAGGCCGCCACGTTCTGGTCGCCTATATCATGAAACCCAAGGCGGGTTTCGGCGGATATCTTGAGACAGCGGCGCATTTTGCCGCCGAATCGTCAACCGGCACCAATGTGGACGTATCCACCACCGATGATTTCACCCGTGGCGTTGACGCGCTGGTCTATGAAATCGACGAAGCCGCCAATCTGATGAAAATCGCCTATCCGGTTGACCTGTTTGACCGCAACATTATCGACGGTCGGGCCATGCTGGCCTCGTTCCTGACGCTGTGCATTGGGAACAATCAGGGCATGGGCGATGTTGAACACGCCAAGATCCACGACTTTTTCGTCCCACCGGCCTATCTGCGCCTGTTTGACGGCCCGTCGACCACTATCAAAGACCTTTGGAACGTGCTGGACCGGCCGCATGTCGACGGGGGCTTTATCGTCGGCACGATCATCAAACCAAAACTCGGCCTGCGCCCGCAACCCTTTGCCAATGCGTGCTATGATTTCTGGCTGGGTGGCGATTTCATCAAGAACGATGAACCGCAAGGCAATCAGGTTTTCGCCCCGCTCATGGAAACCATTCCGCTGGTGGCTGACGCCATGAAACGCGCACAGGACGAAACCGGCGAGGCGAAATTGTTTTCGGCCAATATCACCGCTGACGATCATTATGAAATGCTGGCGCGCGGTGAATTTATCCTCGAAACCTTCGGTGAAAACGCCAACCACGTGGCGTTTCTGGTGGACGGCTATGTCGCCGGTCCCGCCGCAATCACCACGGCGCGGCGCAGCTTTCCCAACCAATACCTGCATTACCACCGTGCGGGCCACGGCGCTGTAACCAGCCCAAGCGCGATGCGCGGCTACACCGCCTTTGTGCTGTCAAAAATGGCCCGCATGCAGGGCGCATCCGGCATCCACACCGGCACGATGGGTTTTGGAAAAATGGAAGGCGAGGCCGCTGACAAGCTGATGGCCTATATGATCACCGACGACAGTGCTGACGGGCCATATTTCCATCAGGAATGGGCTGGCATGGGGCCAACCACGCCGATCATTTCGGGCGGGATGAACGCGCTTAGGATGCCGGGCTTTTTTGCAAATCTCGGCCACAGCAACCTGATCCTGACCGCCGGGGGCGGCGCGTTTGGCCATATTGACGGTGCCGCCGAAGGCGCCACATCATTGCGTCAGGCCGAACAATGCTGGAAACAGGGCGCAGACCCGATTGAGTTCGCAAAAGACCACAAACAGTTTGCCCGTGCATTTGAAAGCTTCCCTGCCGACGCTGACCAGATCTATCCCGGCTGGCGTGAAAAACTGCGGATCAATTCGGCCACATAAAGAGCCGCATAAAGAACTGGGCGGGGACATCCCCGCCCAACAGCAGATAACAAAGGATATCCTCATGGACCGCTCCATCAAAATCGCCCCCTCAATTCTGGCGTCTGACTTCGCTAATTTTGGCGCTGAAATTCAGGCGATTGAAGCGCAGGGTTGCGACTGGGTGCATGTGGATGTGATGGACGGCCATTTCGTGCCCGCCCTGACCTTTGGCCCGGCCACCTGCGCCGCCATTCGCCCCCATATCAAGACGGTGATGGACGTGCATCTGATGATCTCGCCGGTCGATGCCTATCTACAGGAATTTGCCGAAGCAGGGGCCGACATCCTGACCGTTCATGCCGAGGCTGGCCCGCATTTGCACCGCTCGTTACAGCATGTGCGCGCACTTGGCTGCAAAGCTGGCGTCGCGCTGAACCCGGCAACACCGGCCTCGGTCCTTGAATACGTGCTGGATCTGGTCGATTTGGTCTGTGTGATGACGGTAAATCCCGGTTACGGCGGGCAAAAATTCATCCACTCGCAAATCGCCAAGACCCGCGAAATTCGCACCATGATCGGTGATCGCCCGATCCACATCGAAATCGACGGCGGTATCACCCCCGAAACCGCACCCCTGATGGCCGCTGCCGGGGCCGATGTGCTGGTCGCGGGCTCGGCGGTGTTCAAAGGTGGTTCGGTCACAAATCCGGCCCCATATGGCGAAAACATCCGCGCCATTCGCACAGCGGCTGAGGCGGCACAGGTGTAATCATGACCCCCAAAGCCCTGATATTTGACGTCGACGGCACACTTGCCGAAACAGAAGAGGCCCATCGCCACGCGTTCAATGACGTCTTTGCCGAGTTCGCCATCGGCTGGCATTGGGGCCGCGATCTTTACCGCGAACTGCTAAGAACCACCGGCGGCAAGGAACGCATGCGCGCCTATGCCGCCAACCACCTGCATATCGACCCGGCGCAAATCCCGGTGGTCGAGATCCACAGACGCAAGACCCAGATTTACGGCGACCTGATTGCCAAAGGCACGGTTCCCCTGCGCCCCGGTATCGCCGCGCTGATAAAAAGCGCACAGAAAAACGGCTGTCGTCTGGCGGTTGCAACAACCACCAACTTGCCAAACGTTGATCGCCTGATCCGCGCCACACTGGGCCTGCCTGCTGGCGAAGTGTTTGAAGTGATCGCCGCCGGTGACATGGTCAAAGCCAAGAAACCGGCCCCTGATGTCTATGCCTTGGCACTTGCCCGCCTTGACCTGCCTGCCCGCGATTGTCTGGCGCTTGAGGATTCGCGCAACGGTCTGGCCTCGGCCCAAGCGGCGGCGATCCCCTGTGTGATCTGCCCCAGTGCTTATACGGATCACGATGATTTCACCGGCGCAATCGCCGTTCTGGACAGTTTTGAACACATATCGCAATGCGCCGATCTGGCCGCGTTGTTCGCCCCCGCCTGAAAGGAAACGCTTTGGCCGCCATTCCCCCCGTCTGCGATTTTGGCTGGAAAGCCCCGGATTTCACCCTGCCCGCCACCGATGGCAAAACCTACAGCCTTGGCGATATCAGGGGCGAGTCCGGCACCCTGATCATGTTCATCTGCAACCATTGCCCCTATGTGCTGGCCGTGCTTGACCGGATCGTGCGCGACGGCAGCGAACTGGTGGGCCTTGGCATCGGTATCGCGGCAATCAGCGCCAATGACGTCACCGCTTATCCCCAAGATAGCTTTGAAAACATGGGCAATCTGGCACGCGAACACGGCTTTTCCTTTCCCTATCTCTATGACGAAAACCAGTCAGTCGCGCGCGCCTATGACGCCGCCTGCACACCGGATTTCTATGGCTTTAACGCGCGTGGCGAACTGCAATATCGCGGGCGACTGGATGCTTCGCGCCGCGACGCTGGCCCGCCTGATCTGCGCCGGGATTTGTTTGAGGGCATGAAACTGGTGGCCCAAACCGGACAAGGCCCAAGCGATCAAATCGCCTCGGTCGGTTGCTCGATCAAGTGGAAAGCCGCATGAGGGCCGTCATATTCGACCTTGATGGCACGCTGGTTGACAGCGCACCTGACATCGCCGCCGCCGCCAACGCCCTGTTGCGCGCCATGGGATATCAACCGCTGTCGTTGGAAATCATCGTGTCCTTCATCGGCAACGGCATCCCCAAACTAATCGAACACGTTATGCACGCCAGCTATATTGAGCATACACCAGACCGGCACAAAGCCCTGACCGACCAGTTCACCGCGTTATACGCAGACAAACCAGCAGA
>JBLINN010000308.1:0-5163 GCA_047639325.1 Paracoccaceae bacterium
AAACAGAGGTGTGACCCGGGTGTAGTGGTTTTCCGGCACCGCCGAAACCCGACCTGTCAAAAGAATGACAGTTCTGCGACACGACGTTGCATTCCTGTTCCCGTTTGCGCAGCGCCACCCCGGTTAAAAGCTGGTTTACCGCGAGGGGCCAACAGGCGGGGTCAAAAGAAAACGCGACCAATTGGCCGCGTTCATCCAGTGTTTGTCAGACAGGTTTGACGGTAACGGCGAAAACAACCTTCTCGCCGCCCCGCAGGACCTGTTAGGTCGCGGCGGGCTTGGCTGCTGCCGGGTTGGCAGGGGCACCACCTTTGGCGCGACCGGGGTTCAGCGGGTCATCCTGACGCTGCACAGAGCCTTCGAAATGCGCACCGCTTTCGATGGCGATTGTCTTGTGAATGATGTCACCTTCGACCCGCGCGGTGGATGTCAGACGCACCTTCAGACCGCGCACGCGGCCCACGATGCGGCCATTGATCACCACATCATCGGCGGTCACTTCGCCCTTGATGGTCGCACTTTCGCCAATGGTCAGCAGATGGGCGCGAATATCGCCTTCCACCGTGCCTTCGACCTGAATGTCGCCGGTGGTCTTCATGTTGCCGGTCACATGCAGATCAGCCGACAGCAGCGACGCAGGCGGTTTTGCCTTGGGCGCGCCGGCCCTAAATTCACTGCTGGGCGACGGAGGCGTCGCTGGCGTCGATGGGGCCATTGGCTTGGCCGCGTCAGCGGGCTTGTGGGCAGGGTCGTTGATTTTGCTTTTAGAAAACATTTTTCGCAGCCTTGATGTAGATCATGGGGTTAACTGGCTTTCCGTTCACGCGTACTTCGTAGTGAAGATGGGTGCCGGTCGACCGTCCAGTGCTACCCATATCAGCAATGTGATCCCCGCGCGAGACCCTTTGGCCTTTGGTTACGCGAATGCGCGAAGTATGCGCATATCTGGTTTCAATCCCAAACGCATGTTTGACAATGACCAGTTTGCCAAACCCGGATTGCCACCCGGCATGGGTCACAACCCCGTCTGCCGTCGAAAAGATATCGGTGCCATGCGACCCGGCAAAATCAGCGCCGTTATGCATCCGGCGCCCGCCGGTCTTTGGATCACGGCGATAGCCAAAGCCGCTGGTAAAGCGGACGGCGGCATGGACGGGGCTGGCAAAGGGCGCTTTTTCGGCGGCTATACGGTAGAGATTCAGCTGATCCAACTGGTTTAACAACCGGTTGGCGCGTACTTCATCCGCAGTGGGTTCTTCACCGCGGGTCGAGAAGGATAAAGGGGTCAGTGGCCCACCCTGGCCACTGTAACCGCGCCGCACCTGTTCGATGATCTGGTCGGTGGGCATCCCGGCGCTGCGGAACATCTTGTCCAGCGGTTCAACCGAGATCACCATTGCTTCTTCCAGCTGGCGGAAAATCTGGTCGTTATGTTCCTGCATCAACTTGATTTCATATTCCAGCTCGGCCCGCTGGTTCAGCGCTGATTCTGCGTCCTCGCGGATATCGTCGCGCTCGGCGGCGGTCTGGGCCAGCGCATCGGACATAAAATTCAGTGAAACCATGGCGACAGATACGGTGGCCAGCTGCGCCATATCAGAATCGGCCTGCTGCTCCAGCGAGCTGAAGGCGTTGCGGGCCGATTCGCGGTCTTTCATCGTGTCGCGCAGCGTTGACTGGATAACCTCGATACCGGTCTCTAACTCGCGGCGTTGGGTTTCCGAGGACAGCAATTCCGATTGCATCACCGAAATCTGGGCCAGTGCCGTGTTGAACCGCATCTGGGCGGCCTGTGCCTCTTCGGCGCGGGTGTCGCGTTCGGCGGACATGGCGTTCAGACGCGCTTGATAGGTGTTTTGGTCACGTTTGGCTTGTTCGCGGAAATTACCAGACCCGATACTGTCCATCAGCAATATGGCCGTGGCCACAATCGCCCATGCCACGATCAGCGACGCACCGGCATAGGCGATCAGCTGAGTTTCCGGCTTTAGCCGAATGAATCGTGTATCAGAGTCGGATTTAAGAAAAACCCGACGTTCCGGAAAGCGTTTTTCCAAAAACGCATGTAACCTGACGGTTAAACGAGTGAAGGCCAAACGTGTGCGCACGCGACTATCCTTGTTCCATCCCTAGAGCGATGCTCGGCCCTTAAGGGTCTCCGGCACCTTAGACAGTGTGAATAACTTTGTGACGCCAGTTGGGCAAGAGTGTTGACCCATGTTCATATTAATGCGTGACAATTCCCCACACTTGGGCAGAAAACCGCCGATATCCAGTGGGTTGTCAGGCGGGATTGTTCCGGTGACACACCCTGCCGTTTTACGCGGTGGGGGGGTAATCTTCGGTCAACGGCCAGTAGAAATCTGGTGGTAGCCCGGCTTCGGCGCGTTTTTCTTCGTTGAATGGGGGTTTCAGGGTGGAATGAAAGTAGCGCCGAACCAACGCATGAAACAGATCTTTTGGGTCGGCGTTTTGCCGTCCGCACAGAAAATGGAACCATTTTGACCCATAGGCCACATGCCCAACTTCCTCGGCATAAATGACTTCTAGGGCGGCCACGACATCGGGCAATTTGGCGGTTCGGAAAATCTGGATCATGCCCGGGGTCACGTCCAACCCACGCGCTTCCAGAACCATCGGCACTACGGCCAAGCGCCCCATCAAATCCTCGGCGGTATCTTCGGCGGCGCGCCACATGCCTGCGTGGGCTGGTAAAGCGCCATAATGGCTGTCCGATCTTTCAAGACAGTCGCACATCAGGTTGAAATGTTTGGACTCTTCGTCCGCCGCCTTGACCCAGTCATCATAAAACCCAATCGGCATGTCGATATGGCCAAACCGGGCGATCAGGTCCCAGTGCAGGTCAACCGCATTCAGCTCGATATGGGCAACGGCGTGCAACAAGGCGATCCGCCCGGTGGGTGACCCTGGACGGCGGCGCGGCACATCACGCGGCGGCAGCAACTCTGGCCGGTCAGGCCGGGCCGGGTAAGCGGGCGGGTCAGCGGTGCCAATCGGGATTGACGAAGACGTGCCAGCGCGTGCCTCAAACCAGGTTTTTGCATGATGATGCGACAGGGCGGTCTTTGCGCGGCCATCTGCGGTGGTCAGGACCTCGACGGCCATGTCTGTCAGCGACAACGTCATTTTACATACACCAATATTCTGGCGCCGGTTGCACCGTTACAGTCTTTGAACAAAACGCTGTTCCCGTCCCTGATCCGCAGGCCGCTTGCCAGGTCCCCAAAAAAGGCGCCGGTTTTGCGACAGGACTCGACCTTCGCACCGCCTTTGTCAATCCGCAGGCCTGTCCACCTGACAGACCGCGTGCTGGATACCCTATGCGCCGGGGGATGATGCCGGTACAGGCGCACGCACCGGGGCAAACCGCCGACAGTCCTCAATTCGGATGCAGTTTTGCCCCAATTCAAATCGATTCGGGTTTTTTGTGGTCGATTGTTCGGAATACCCGCAATGATTGCAGTGATCTGGCCTGATTGTCGCGTGTCATGCCAAAGACGTGACGAAAAATGTGGTGGGGTTCGCCCGCCGCGCGCCAAGATCAGAGGCCGGTCATTGTTGTCTGATCCGAAACAATCGCTCCGCTGATGGCACCGGTTTGCGGATCATCTGGCGCCTGGCCCCCTGTTTTCATGGCCTCTGGCGCGCAAATTGGCAGAAGTTAACGAAACAATCCTCGGCCTCTGGCAGAGCGCGCCTGTCGCATTTGCGGAAACGGTTGGTTTTTCGCCAGATTCACCCTGATTTTTCAGACATTTTTCTCTTTGCCGGATGGGGGGGCTTGGGTATTCATGGATTTGCCCAACTGGGGGGCGATGTTTGTAGGTCACGGGGGCGACCGCATTCTTTGCGTCGAGACGATGCAGGAAGAGATGCGTGTTCGCACAGCGGCTATTTGGCAGCTTGTGACAACTTGACGACTGTATGCCTTTTTGCATGCGGTCCGGACAGGTGTGTACGTGGAAGACTTTTTCTGGTCTCGGTTTGCATTTGATGCGGATCGCCATTGTGCCGCCATCGCTTCCTTTGGGTGGAATGGAATTTTGCGGCTGGCGAGGTCAGCACTACGCTACCGCACAGGAGATAAGAATGACGGCGAATTTCGTTAATCCATATGATGCTGACGTGGTTGGCCTGTGGGATTTTCGCACGGGGCAGGAAAATAACGACACCGGGCTGGATGATGGCATCGCCCAGGACGGAACACCGGTTTATGACCCGGAGTTTCATTCAGGCTGGATGGTGACAGATGGCCAACACACCCGGTTTGGCGTGCACGGCAATGATGACCCCTTTGATCTGACCGAAGGCACTATCGTTACCGAGTTCAAAGAATTCGCCCATTGTGGCGACGACCCCAACACCATTGTCAGCCGGGGCGAGGCCGATGCCGCGCACGAGGAAGGGTTCTTTGAAATCCGTGTGACCGCCGATGGCGCTGTCGAGGTTTTTCATGCGGATGGTCACCAAGTTTCTGAGGTGTCGACCGGCCCTGGGTTTCTGGGGGTGAATGACGTGGTCACCGTGTCGTATTCCTGGTCTGCCGCCAAGGGCACGCAATTGCTGGTGGAAAACACCACCCAAGGCACCACTGCCACCGATTCAAGTGATGTCTTAGGCCTGACGCTGGACGTCACGGAAAATGATGGCGAAAGCTTTTCGATTGCGGCGCGCGAAAGCACGGATGGCGATTATGATCAGCATTTCAACGGTTGCGTGAATTACGTCGCCGTTCTGGACAAGCCGGTGATTGGGCTGGGCGATGGTATCGTTTCGGGCAGCGCGGGCGGCGATCTGATTGATCTGGCCTATACCGGCGACCCCGAAGGCGACATGATTGACGCAGGTGACGCGCTGTTGCCGGGCGAAGCAGCTGACGACGATATTGTGGATGCGCAGGCAGGTGATGACGTGATCAAGGCCGGTGTCGGCGATGATGACGTTTATGCCGGCAGCGGCAGCGATACGGTTTACGGCGAATCCGGCGATGACGTGATTTGGGGCGATAGCAACGCACCTGGTGGCACCGTGACGCCCGTGCGCGAAAGCTTTGAATGGGATTTGGCACCGGATCCCGATGGGTCGGGCGACGTTGATAATGGCGATGATCTAAGCGGCGGCTTCACCCAGAACACCGGCACT
>JBLINN010000309.1:0-5162 GCA_047639325.1 Paracoccaceae bacterium
CAGAAGATCGGACACTCTCGAGCATCCTTCAACGCTTTGACGCAAAACTCTGCCTCCATCGTGTTGGACAGCCGCCAGGCCAGGACCTTGCGCGTCGCCCAGTCCATGATCGCCACCAGATAGAGGAAACCGCGCCGCATCCACTGCCCGGCAGGCGATTGCGCAGCAATCTGCCGAGAGGGGGAATGTAGATGATGTCGGTGCACCAGACGTGGTTAGGCCGCTCAATTTCCAGCCCTCTCAGCAGGTAAGGATAGATCTTGTGCTGCGGGTGTTTCTTGCTGGTGTTCGGGGCCTGATAAATCGGCACAAGTCGCATCAGGCGCATCAACCGACGGACACGATGCCGCCCAGCTTTATGGCCATGACGCTTCATGTGCCGCGCCATTCACTGCCCGGCAGGGCAATCGTAGATTGCCTGAGAGGGTGGCGTGAGCCGTACCAAGGTGTGTTCAGGAACTGTTTGTCCCTTCTCGGGCATGTGAACATGCCCTGTCAGGCAGGGGATGATCTTCATGACCGTCTGGTTTTAAGTGCTCTCGCCAACAGTATGATAGTAAAGCCCGGAGCGTGTCAGTGACAGCAGTTTGCACTGCCGACGGACGCTCAGCCGGGGATGTTGTTTCTCAATGCACATCTGCCTTTTCTCTTTGCTTAGCGACCGAAGGCCCGTTTCAAAAAATCGCGTTCCACCACCAGTTGGCCGATCTTGGAATGCAATTTGTCAATCTCAGCTTCACTGTCCTGCGCCACCGACCCGGCGTTCTAGTCAAACGCCGCCGCCATATTCTTGCCTCTCGGGCATGCAGGCATGCCCTGTCTGGTAATAGATGCACACCATGCTTCTTTGACAGCTCGGCCAGTGTCAGTTCCTCGCGGATCGCATCAAGCGCCACACGCGCTTTGAAATCCGCGGAATACAGGGTTCTCTTCGTCATTTCCGATCGTCCTGTTTTCAGGGCGATTCATCTTAACCAGTGGTCCGAACTTCTGCGACCACCTCTGACTGCCCTGCTTGGCCTCGCGTATCCCGCTAAGCTTGACATTGCGCGCGTCCCGCGCGACAGACCGGCATGATTTCAACTGTATCCCTTGTAGCGCTGGGTGGCGCGATTGGTGCGTCGTTGCGCTATCTCACGGGTGTGGGTGTGGTGCGGCTGTTTGGGCATCAAGACTTCCCTGTGGCGATCCTTACGGTCAACGTGCTGGGGTCGTTCCTGATGGGGGTGTTTGTGGTGGTTGCCGCGCATCGCGGGTTGACGCATTTCAGCCCGTTTGTGATGACCGGCCTGTTGGGCGGGTTCACCACGTTTTCGGCGTTTTCGCTAGAGACAATGACTTTGTTTGAACGCGGTGCGGTGGGGCAGGCGGCCCTTTATGTGATGTTATCCGTCGGGCTATCGATCGGAGCCCTGGCCCTGGGCATGGTTCTAATACGGGGGATGCTGGCATGAGCGGCGTACAAGTGATTACGGTTGAAGATGGCGATACGGATCAACGGCTGGACCGTTGGCTGCGACGGATGCTGCCGCATGTCAGTCAGGGGCGCATCGAAAAGCTGTGCCGCAAGGGCGAATTGCGGGTTGATGGCGGGCGGGTCAAAGCCTCGACCCGGGTGATGGCGGGCCAACAGGTGCGCATCCCGCCACTGTCGGACAGCGAACACCGGCAAGGCCCGGCACCAACGCAGGTGTCCGAGGCCGATGCCAAGATGATCCGTTCCTGTGTGATTTACCGCGACGACCATATTATCGCGCTGAACAAGCCATCGGGCCTGGCCGTGCAGGGTGGCAGCGGGCAAAGCCGCCATGTGGACGGGTTGGCCACGGCCTTGCAGTTTGATCTGAACGAAAAACCGCGCCTTGTGCACCGGCTGGACAAGGACACATCCGGGGTTCTGGTGCTGGCGCGCAACCGTGCGGTGGCCGCCGGATTGACGGCAGCGTTCCGGCATCGCGAGACGCGAAAGATCTATTGGGCGGTCGTCGCAGGCGTGCCGCACCCCAAGATGGGTACGATCAAAAACGGTCTGGTCAAGGCGTCCGGCCATGGTCCGAATGGCGAAGGGGAAAAAATGGTAAATATTCACCCCCGAGATATCGACGACACGCCGGGGGCAAAACGCGCCGTAACCGAATATGCGGTGCTGGAAGCGGCGGCCAAACGGGCGGCGTGGATGGCGCTGATTCCGGTGACCGGGCGCACGCATCAATTACGCGCCCATATGGCCGAAATTGGCCATCCGATCATCGGCGACGGCAAATATGGTGGTTCAGGTCAGGACAATATGGGCGATGGCTGGGGCGCCCAATTGGGGGGTGAAATCAGCAAAAAGCTGCACCTGCACGCGCGGTCCCTGCGGGTTGAACACCCGGTGACTCAGGCCATTTTGCATCTGACCGCCCCGTTGCCGCCGCACATGGTGCAGACATGGGATACTTTTCAGTGGTCGCCGTCGGATGTGCCGGAAGATCCGTTTGAGGATCTTGAATGAAGGCGGACGCGTCCCGGCCCTTGCGGCTGATCCTGTTTGATGTGGATGGCACGCTGGTGGACAGTCAGGGCAGCATCGTGACCGCGATGACGGATGCGTTTCAGACGATGGGGCTGGCGGTTCCGGCGCGCGCCAACATCCTGTCGATTATCGGTCTGTCATTGGATCACGCGATGGTCCGGCTGGCCCCGGATGCGCCATCACATGACAAGTTGGTGCAGGCCTATAAGGACGCGTTTATGGCGCGACGTCTGCAGTTGGGATCGGGCGAAGGATCGCCGCTGTACCCCGGCGCGCGCGCGTGTCTGGAGCAGCTGGCGCAGGTGCCGGAAAACCTGTTGGGTGTGGCCACGGGCAAGTCGCAGCGCGGGCTGGACGCGGTGCTAGAGGCGCATGGGCTGGAGCAGATGTTTGTCACCCGTCAGGTGGCCGATCACCACCCGTCCAAGCCACATCCGTCGATGGTGCAGACGGCGATGTCCGAGGTTGGCGTGGACCCGGAAAACACTGTTTTAATTGGCGATACCAGCTTTGACATGGATATGGCGGATGCCGCCGGGGTTGCCGGAATCGGGGTGAACTGGGGCTATCACAAGCCCGAGGCGCTGCACCGGGCGCATGTGATCGTGGACAGTTTTGCGGCTGTGCCGGGGGCGATAAATCAGGTCTGGACGAGGTCAGTATGAGCAGTGAGTGGAAGGCCAAGCGGTTCTGGACCGAGGTCAAAATTGTCCCCGAAGACGGCGGGTTTGTCATTGAGCTGGACGGGCGCCGGGTAAAGACCCCGGCCAAGGCAGGGCTAACCTTGCCGACGCAGGCGATGGCGCAGGCGGTGGCCGCAGAATGGGACGCGCAACAGGGCGAGGTGAACCCGCTGACCATGCCAGTGACCCGGTCGGCCAACGCCGCGATCGACAAGGTGGCGCACCAGCATGGCGAGGTGGCCGATATGTTGGCGGCCTACGGGGATAGTGACCTGTTGTGTTACCGCGCCGAGGCGCCCGAAGAGCTGGTGCAGCGGCAGGCGGCAGAATGGAATCCGGCGCTGGACTGGGCCGATGAAATACTGGGCGTGCGCCTGTCGGCGCGTGCCGGGGTGATTCACCACGCGCAGGAACCAGGCGATCTGGCCCGGCTGACGGCCCGGGTTCACGCGCTGAACATGTACCAAATGGCGGCGTTTCACGATTTGGTCAGCCTGTCGGGATCGTTGATTCTGGGGTTTGGCGCTGCTCTGGATTGGCGCGAACCCGACGCGATCTGGGCGCTGTCGCAACTGGACGAACGCTGGCAGGTGGAACAGTGGGGTCCGGACGAAGACGCGCAGGCTATGACCGAGATCAAACGTCAGGCATTTTTGCATGCGAAACGGTTTTACGACTTTTCGTGACTGCCTGACTGCCTGATCGTTTGGCTCAAAGAGGCTAACCTTGCGGCAGGTCGTCGGGCATCCATCTAATTGTTTGATCTAACACTTGACGTTTGTTGATGAATCCGCCCAAACTTAGCCCCACTGAAGGGGGTATCCCTTTCTTCGGTATCAAACCGGTATAATATACCGGGGGAGCCGCCCCGTAACGAGGCGGAAAAATCAGGAAGAGGTAAAGATGAAAAAATCCGTATTTTTTGGCGCACTGACCGTTGCCAGCCTAGCGGCTGGAGCTGCTGCGGCAGGTACGTTGGACGACGTCAAAGCACGCGGCAAGCTGAACTGTGGTGTGACAACCGGTCTGGTCGGCTTTGCGGCACCGGACGCCAATGGCGAATGGAAAGGCTTTGACGTTGCAGTATGTCGTGCTGTTGCTGCCGCTGTTCTGGGCGACGCCGCTGCAGTTGAATTTGTTCCTACCACCGGCAAGACACGTTTCACCGCGCTTGCGTCGGGCGAGATCGATATGCTGGCCCGTAACACCACTTGGACCTTCAGCCGCGACGTGGATCTGAAGTTCACCTTTGTTGGTGTGAACTATTACGATGGTCAGGGCTTTATGGTTCCCAAGGATCTGGGCGTCAGCTCGGCCAAGGAACTGGACGGCGCAACTGTCTGCATCCAAACCGGTACCACAACCGAGCTGAACCTGGCGGATTTCTTCCGCAGCAACAACATCAGCTACGAGCCGGTTCCGATCGAAACCAATGCCGAAGCCCAGCAGCAGTATCTGGCTGGTGCTTGCGACGTTTACACCACGGACGCATCCGGTCTGGCCGCGACCCGCGCGACGTTTGAAGATCCCGACGCACATGTTCTGCTGCCCGAGATCATTTCGAAAGAGCCACTGGGCCCGCTGGTCCGTCATGGCGACAACGAATGGGGTGATGTGGTTCGCTGGACCCTGAACGCCCTGATTTCGGCTGAAGAGCTGGGCATCACATCCGCCAATATCGGCGAAATGTCTGCCGGCACCAACAACCCCGAAATCAACCGTATTCTGGGGACCGAAGGCACCTTGGGCGAAATGCTGGGTCTGGACGCTGGCTGGGCTAAGGCCGCGATCATGGCAAGCGGCAACTACGGCGAGATCTTTGCCAAGAACATTGGTGAAGAAACTCCGATTGGTTTGGCGCGTGGTCTGAACGCACAATGGACCGAAGGCGGTCTGCTGTATTCGCCGCCGTTCCGGTAAAAACCAAAAGGAAAGGGCGCAGGTAACTCCTGCGCCCTTTTTGG
>JBLINN010000310.1:0-5097 GCA_047639325.1 Paracoccaceae bacterium
CGAAGAAATGATCGTTGCATATTATACCCTGACGAGTGGTGAAATTGTCATGATTTCCGATCTGCTGGGCGAGGCCGAGGTTGCCGCCAACCAACCTCCATCCTGCGGATACGTTTCCGGTGATGAAGATACAGATTATCGCACGCAGTATGTCGATCTGAATACGCTGGTTCTGACGGACAAGCCCCTGGTGCCGGTCATGGCCTCCGGCACCTACGATCTGTCGGTGCTGGCAGCGGGAGCAAGTCTGGTTGTCACGGATGAAGTCGGGGTTTCCACCGAGGTGCCCACCCAGGCAGACACACTGGAGCTGACCGATCCCGGGTCCTGGCGGGTTCGCTCAATCAGCCCGTTCCCCTGGATCGACTTCGACGTGGAGGTGATCGTGCCATGACCGTTCGGATCGGCATCGACAAGGCCGCGCGGTATCGCCAGCTGTCCGACGCGATCAACGCCGAACGCGACCGGCGGATCGAGGCGAGGTTCACGTTCCGGGGCAGGCGCTTCGATTTCGACGAGGCGTCAAAGATGCGCATCACCGGTGCCGCCACGCTGGCCGGGTTCGCCATCGGAGCCGGGGCGCAACCCGGCGATTACCGCTGGAACGGCGGCGCGGTGGGGTTCACCTGGCTGTCCCGGGACAACGTTGCCGTCCCGCTCGACGCTCCAACCATGTTCGCGATGGGGCAGGCTGCAGCCGAACACGAGCGCGCGCATATATTT
The DNA here is from genome assembly GCA_047639325.1 of Paracoccaceae bacterium. Lineage (GTDB taxonomy): Bacteria > Pseudomonadota > Alphaproteobacteria > Rhodobacterales > Rhodobacteraceae > NVQY01. Next base: position 724 of record JBLINN010000310.1, read on the forward strand.
GCTGCCCGCGCGATCAAGGATATGGCCCCGGTCCCGGACGGTTTCGCGGACGACAAATACTGGCCGCAAACAGCCTGACGCGGCAAACCCACACCGAAAGGAACTCCCATGACCCCGCCCAGAATTGATGCGGGCTTCGTCCGCATGCCAGAGGATGAATTCGAAGCCATGCTGGCCCGCGCTGCAGAGCAAGGGGCGCGTCGCGCCCTGGCCGATGTGGGCCTTGATGGTCCTGAGGCCGCCATCGACATTCACGATCTGCGCACGCTGCTCGATAGCTTGCGCATGGCACGCCGCACCGCTTGGCAAACCGTCATCCGCCTGATCACCACTGGCCTGTTGCTCGCGCTCATCGCGGGCATTGCCGTGAAGCTGAAGCTGTTCGGCTAAAACCAACTCTCAAAATCACCTGACCACATGCCCGCCGATTGGCGGGTTTTCTTTTTTTGGAGGATACGATGACCAATCATTATTACGCCGACTGGCACGATGTGCCCGAGACCCTCTGGCGCTGGCCCAACTTCTCACCCGAAGAGATTGCCTGCCGTGGTGACGGGATGATCATGGTCAACGAGGCTGCGCTCGACAAGCTGCAAGCCCTGCGGGACCACCTCGGCGTGCCGCTGATCGTGCATTCTGCCTATCGCAGCCCGGACTATAACCAGAGGGTTGGCGGGGCCAAACAATCCATGCACCTGCAGGGCGCGGCATTCGATATCTCCATGGCGAACCATGATCCTTCGACCTTCGAGGCGGCGGCCCGCGCCGTGGGTTTCACCGGCTTCGGGTTTTATCCCCGCCAGAACTTCTTGCACATCGACATCGGCCGCGCGCGCCAATGGGGCGATCCGTTTCCGCATCGCTTCGGTCGGTTTGCGCCGGAACTTCCGCGTTTGCGCGAGAATCTGACCGAAAGTCGCACCATGAAGAGCGGCGGTGCAGCAGGTATCGCGACCGTCGGTGCGGCCGGGGTCGAGGTGGCGCAGAGCATTCTCGCCGAGACGCAATCCGCCATCCTGCCGCTGGTGCCGTATTTGGATACCTTGCGCTGGGTATTCATCGCCGTGGCGCTGATTGGGGTCAGCGTCACCATCTACGCTCGCTGGGATGATTGGCGCAAAGGACGGCGCTGATGGGAGCGCTGATCACATGGTTCACCGGCAGCCGGTTTGCGCTGGCTGTCGGGAAATGGGCGGTCATCGCTCTCACGATATCGCTGTTCCTATTGTCCCTGCGCCGATTGGGTGAACGCGCCGGGCGGTTGGCGGAACGTCTTGAAAATCAGGAGAAGGCAAATGAAACCCAACGCAAAATGCTGGAGGCGGCCACTCGTCGCCCTCATGATCGCGATGAGCTTGTCGAGCGCCTGCACAACGGGCAGTTCTGAATCGGTCACCGGGGTTTGCCCGCCGACGTCGGAATACAGCCAGGCCGAGCAGGCACAGGTCGCAGACGAGGTCGCCACGCTTTCTGAGGATTCGGTCCTGATTGATTGGCTGGCGGACTACAGCCTGCTCAGGGAACAGGTGAGGATTTGCCAGGCATGATGCAGGCAGAAATTCCGGGCATTTGGCCATCAGGGCTGATCCTGATGGAAACCCTGAATGTTGGCAGGCATACATTTCGCAAATTTCAGCCGATGGGGTCTATTATATTGTTTGATTATAGTCGGTTAGGAAATTATGGGCCGCGGGTCACGGGTTTCTCAACTGCCAAGACCACTCGACGCGATCAGAAAACACCGACTTTCACTTTCCGCTACGTCATTGATTTTTCGTGATTTTCCTACACGACTGGTAAAACGTTGACTCAGCGTTGACTCGTTTGTGCACACCTAATTCCCCAGTGTTTTACTAGGGTTCTAAGCGTTTGTTTTATTGGATAAAATTGGTTGCGGGAGTTGGATTTGAACCAACGACCTTCAGGTTATGAGGCAACAACTGCGCCGGGTGCGGCTGGTGTTCGAGCCAGAGAAGGTTCGCTGGCAGGTCCGTTCCCTCCGCCACCTACCAATGAAAACCTGTTCTCCGTTTTTCACCATCGCCGGATTTTCTTGTTGTTTTCAAAGGTTGTAGCGACAGGGCTGTTGACTACCACACTGGCGTTCGGGCCAGAAATGGTTCTCTCTCCCCCGGTATTCTCCAAAGCTGTTGACTAAGGGTGTTTTGGTTCACAGCTTTAAGTTGCTGATATTGAGGGAAGTTTTATGAGAGCCCTCAGTTGCAGTTGGTTAAATCAGATGGCAGGCGTACGTCACCGGCATCGAAACGGGGTTTAGCGGCGACGCAAATTCGACCGTTCACCGGCAAACCATTAGACGGCAAGGAGGGCGGAAGACGGTCGTCTTTTGCAGGTGCGAAGTGGTCGACCGAGTTCCCTGCATCGGTCACTCAACCGTCGATATGCAGTGCCGACGTAGACCTGTCATTCGCCGAGGTCTCCGCTAATGGGCGAGCAGCGGGACTTTGCGAACCTTCACAGTCCTTGACCCAACTGGCGCTTTCGGCCCACACCGGCCATTGACGGGACGTCACATCGCTGCAGCGCAGCTTCCCCACACCGGCCATTCGTGCATCGCGCAGCATTTTGACTGGTGAAACGTCGGTCAGCGGACCTTCCTGCCCTTCGCTGCACGTGCATCATCTCAGCTTTCACACGAACAGCATCCGCAAGAAGAGATGAGAGTGTGGATTCGCCACACCTGTCAACTGGCGCGCAGAAGCTCAGGAGAGGCGACATTCACTGCGTGGTAAAATGCAGATGAACTTAGTTGGGAAACGCCTTGTACCAAGACTTTGGACTTAGGCCGTAGTTTTTATCTTCACCCGGGCACGTACAGCGGCCTTTTTAAACTCATCTGGAGCTTGGACAAAAAGATCACCCAAAACATTCGCAAACGCTTGCGTGCTCTTTATGGCATCGGGGTGAAAATAGTCGGCCGCGTCTTGGGATTGCTCTGTGCTGATGGTCTTCAAATGAATGGCATCCATAGCATCCGACATTGGGGTGTCGTCAAAAAATTCGGCGTCAAGCGCCGCTGCGTCCTCGCCGTAGCGTTTGATAAATGGGGCGACCAGCGATTCCGGCATGCGCGGTTTGTCCTGGTCCTGCCCGAGGCCGTTCATCTGCAAATATTCGGCAAGCAGGCGCCCCAATTCACTTCTGGCTGTCCAGAAATGCTCAACCTTTTTCCCACCAATTTTCTGCTTCAACGTCGTATGCATTTCGCGCAACATCGCCAACTGGCTGATCGTCATGGACTTATTGGCAGAAACGGTGTCTGTAATAGTAAAGTCTTCATTGCCCAGAACGTATTTGAAAAAATCCGCCACGACGTCGCCCTTAAACAGGTTTTCCCGGACAAAGGGGCGCAGTTCAAAGCGATCGCCGAAAATCTGCCGCCATTTTCCAAACCGTTTTGTGTAGTCGAACACGCCTGATTTGCCGGAGGCGTCAAACAGATCTTCCATGGATTGCAGATTTACCCCGTTTTTTACGTTTTCTGAGAAGGCGGATAACATTTTGTCGCAATGCGGGCGCACATAAGCGATCAGACGAATCCGGTCTGCCAGGTCGGGCCAATAGGTCGCGATGGCATCGTGCAGGTCCTGCGGGTCCACTTTCTGAAAATGCTCACCAGACACGATGCCGTAATCGGATTCGTCTTTCTTGAAAAACTGGTTAAGCGCGTTGAAACAATCCTCTCGAACCCCTCGGAGCCTTTCTTTGATTAACGTTTGTGCAAGGGAATTGTGGTTCAGGTTGGCTGGATAGTAAATGGATTTTCCGGGTGTCGTGCACAGGTTACGGACCAAAGCCTGCTGAATCGATGTTGATCCGGTTTTATTATCCCCGAGGTGGATTACAAGTTCGTTGATCATCTCAAATTCTCTCTTTTGGGCAAATCAGGCTTTTGCCTAAGACTTCGCTTTCGGCCGACATTCCCCAAGTGGAACGCCCTCCCTTGCTAATTGCTGCAGTTTGGCACAGTGATCAACCCACTTCGGCGCGCTGTGCTGTTATTCGTGCAGCGCAGCCTTGGCATCACAAAGGGCTCGGTGCTGCCTTCGGCGCTGCAGAGATAAACCCGGAACAGCGTCTGTTTGAATGTCGGCTCCGACCGATGACGCATTTTTGGCTCGCAGATGCAGAGAAAGTCTGCTCACCGCCCTTCGCGTCGAAATGTGCACAGTGCAGCATCCGGGTTTTCGGGTTCGAACCGGGCTTTCTCTGCGCCCCCCCCCGGCCCGTGGTAGACTCTTGTGTCAACGTCGGGTTGTCGATGCGGATGGGCGTGGTGGATTGGAGAAACCATCATGCAAATATCAAACTTGCCTTCTATTCGTGCCTGCCGCCCGGCATGGAACAAGGGGC
>JBLINN010000311.1:0-5088 GCA_047639325.1 Paracoccaceae bacterium
AAGAGGGTCGCATAACCAAAACGGCCTTGGCCGAGCGTATCAATCTGTCGCCAACGCCCTGCTGGGAGCGGTTGAAGAAACTGGAACGCGCCGGGGTGATCGAAAGCTATCGCGCTGAGATTTGCCTGAAAAAACTGACCCCGCATATCACCGTTTTTGTCGCCGCCGAAATTGCCGACCATACGGCCGCCGGATTCCGTGCATTTGAGACGGCAGTACAGGGATATGACGAGATCACCGGTTGTTGGGCCTTGGGGGGTGGGTTTGACTATCTGATGCAGGTGATCACCCGCGATATTGAAGCCTATCAGCGCCTGATCGACGACATGCTTGAGGCCCGCATCGGGCTGGCGCGGTATTTTACCTATGTTGTGACCAAGCCGGTCAAGGGCAGTGCGATGCCACCCTTGGAAATCCTTTTGGGCGAGTAACAACGCAGGCAGGCGTTTCGCCAAAAATCCACGAAATAGCAGAGGAATCATCTGGTGACGGGGCTAATTCTGGTCTCTTCTGCTGATGTAAAAGAGCGAGATTGCGGATGATTGCCCGCATCACAGCGGGCCACAGCCGGGTATAGAATAGGAACCGTTATGCTGAAGAACGACCAACTGGATCAGTGGGACCGGGAAAACTTTTTCCACCCGTCAACGCATCTGGCGCAGCACGCGCGCGGCGAAAGCCCCAGCCGGATCGTCAAAACCGCCGCTGGCTGTCATATTGAGGACCGCGATGGCAATCGGCTGCTGGACGGGTTTGCCGGGCTATATTGCGTGAACGCAGGCTATGGCCGCACGGAAATCACCGATGCCATTGCGGATCAGGCGCGCGAGCTGGCCTATTACCATTCCTATGCCGGGCATGGGACCGAGGCGTCGATCACCCTGTCGAAAATGATACTGGACCGCGCCCCATCGAACATGTCCAAGGTCTATTTCGGGCTGGGCGGGTCGGATGCGAATGAAACCAACATCAAATTGATCTGGTATTACAACAACATCCTGGGACGCCCGGAAAAGAAAAAGATCATCTCGCGCTGGCGCGGCTATCATGGCTCGGGGTTGATGACGGGTTCGTTGACTGGGTTGGAGCTGTTTCACAAAAAGTTCGATCTGCCGCTGGCACAGGTGATCCATACCGAGGCGCCGTATTACTATCATCGCGCCGATCTGGACCAATCAGAAGAGGCGTTTACTGCGCATTGCGTGGCCGAACTGGAGGCGCAGATTGAGCGCGAAGGCGCTGATACCATTGCGGCCTTTATCGGCGAGCCTGTGCTGGGCACCGGGGGCATTGTACCGCCACCTGCCGGCTATTGGCCTGCCATTCAGGCGGTTCTGAAAAAGCACGACATCCTGCTGATCGCGGATGAGGTTATCACCGGCTTTGGCCGCTTGGGCACGATGTTTGGCTGTGACCACTACGGGATCGAGGCTGATATCATCACCATCGCCAAGGGGCTGACATCGGCCTATGCGCCTTTGTCCGGGTCGATCATTTCGGACAAGATGTGGAAGGTGCTGGAAGACGGCACCGATGAAAATGGCCCAATCGGCCACGGCTGGACCTATTCGGCGCATCCCATCGGGGCGGCGGCGGGGGTTGCCAACCTGAAGCTGATTGATGATCTGGGGCTTATTGGCAATGCCGCTAAAACCGGGGCCTATCTGAACAGCGCGATGCGCGACGCCTTGGGCGATCATCCGCATGTGGGTGATATTCGCGGCGAGGGGATGTTGTGCGCGGTGGAACTTGTCAAAGACCGCGACAGCCGTACGTTCTTTGACCCGGCAGACAAGATCGTGCCGCAAGTGGCGGCCGCGTTGTTGGCCGACGGGGTGATCGGGCGGGCGATGCCGCAGGCTGACATTCTGGGCTTTGCGCCGCCGTTCTGTCTGACCCGGCAAGAGGCGGATGAAATCGTCGGCAAAACCGTCAAGGCGGTGGCGGCTGCGGGTCTCTGACCCTTAGCATTTCCCCCGGCCTGCTGTTTGCGCAGTAGGCCGGGGGAATACTCAGAACGCGCCGCTATAGCCTTGTTTGTCGATCCGGCAGGCCAGAACGGTAAAGGTATCGCGGGTCCATGCGGCGCTTAACTCGCGCGCCATCGAGTCGGCGTCGTCAACCGCCACGCCGTGACCGCCATAGGCCCGGGCCACCGCCGGAATGTCGGTGGGGGGGAATAACACGCCATGGGTCGGCAGCTGCATCGCGGTCTGTTTGCGCTCAATCAGCGTCAGGCCGTCATCCACCGGTACAATGATTACCATCGGGGCCTTGAGGTCTCGCAAAGTGGCCAGATCACCAACCATCATGTCAAACCCGGCGTCGCCGACCACTGCCACCACCGGCGTTTCAGGCTGGGCGATGGCGTGACCGATGGCCAGCGGCACCGCCACGCCCATCGTGCAAAAGGCGGTGGATTGCAACAGGCTGCGCGGGCGGTCGCATTCCCACATCTGGCTGAGAAGAATGCGATGCGCGCCGCTGTCCACTGTCACCACGGCCCCAGACGGCAGGTTTTGCTGTAAGGTTCGGTAAACGGCGTGTGGCCCCCAAGCATCGGGGCCTTTGAACGCGGTTTTCAGTGCGGCGCGGGCGTTTTGCGGCGCGCCGTCGGGCCAAATGGGGGCAGCAGTTGGGCCAAGGGCGGCGTGCAACTGCGCCACAAGACTGCCAATATCACCAACCACCCGCAGCGTGCTGGCATGCATGCCATGTTGGGTGTCGGCATGTGACATCTCTATTGCGGTCTCAGCCTGCCAAGGCTGCACCCATCCGGCGCGCATTTCAATTGGGTCATATCCGGCCAGCAGCACACAATCCGACGCTGCCAGCAGTGGCAGAATTTCGGTGTCGGACAAGGGCGACAACCCATGCCCGCCGAGGCACAGCGGGTCTGTTTCCGGCATCACACCCTTGGCCTTGTAAGTGGTCAGCACCGGGATGTTGCGGGCATGGGAGAGGGCGGTAATTGCCGCCCCACCATCATGCAAAAGTGCGCCGATCCCGGCCAGTATGATCGGTTTTTGCGCCACGTCCAGCCGGTCGGCTGCGTCTTGCAACAACGGACCTTCTGGCCAGCCGTGCCCCGTGGTGATGCGGGCGGAAATCGCCACGTCTACCGCAGTCGCGTCGGCGATCCCAACCGGCAGGTCGATATGTACCGGGCCGGGCGGGTCGGCCAGCGCCACCGCCAGGGCCTTTTGCACCACATGCGCTGCCGTGCCCGGGGCGACGCGAAACCGCGCTTTGGTGATGGGGGCCATCAGCGCCGATTGGTCCATCACTTGATGGGTGAATTGCTCGGCCTTGCTGTGATCTATGCAGCCCGACAACACGATCAACGGCACCTGTTCCTGAAAGGCATTGGCGATGGAATTCACTGCATTGGCCAGACCCGGCCCGATGGTGGTCAGCAATATGCCGGGTGCGCCGGTGGCATGCCAGCTGCCCTCGGCCATGAACCCGGCGGCGTTTTCGTGTTTGCACAGGGTAAAGGCAATGCCCGCCTGTTGCAGCGCGTCCAGCAGCACCAGAACCTCGCCACCTGGCATGCCAAAGGCGTGTTTACAGCCCGTATCGGCCAGATGCCCGGCGATGATCCGGGCGTTTGTTGTGGTCATGGGTCTTGTCCTTTGCCGGGGGTATTTATTCTGCAGCAAGGGTGTTCTTAACAGTATACCCATCGCGCGTCTGCGGTGTTTTGATCCCCAGGATCGACCCGGCGACCTGCGTGCGCAGTATCTGCGCCGTGCCGCCGCCAATGGTGAACATCCGGGCATCGCGCACCATGCGTTCCAGCGGATTGTTGCGCGAATATCCGGCAGCCCCATGCAGTTGCAGCGCGTCATTTGTCACCTTTACGGCGGTGTCAGCCGCCATGATCTTGGCCTGGGCGGCGGCGCGGATATCGGGGAAGCCCTTACCCGCCCCAGCGGCAGCATTCCACAGCAGGGCGCGGCTGGCCTCTAGCGCGATCGACATATCCGCCAGCATCCATTGAAGCCCTTGGAATTCGGCCAGAGGGCGACCAAATTGATGCCTGGATTTCAGGTGATCCAGCGCCAGCTCATACGCGCCCTGTGCGATGCCCAGCGCCACAGTGCCGGCACCAACACGCTGGCTGTTATAGGCGGTCATCAGCCCAGCAAAGCCGCGCGCCAACCCGTCCGGTGGTACGATGATATCACCCGCAGGAATTTCTGCGTCTTGCAGGATGATTTCGGTTTCAGGAATGCCGCGCAACCCCATTGTGGGTTCGCGCGCCCCGATGCTCAGCCCCTTGGTTTCGCCCAATTCGGCGATGAACCCGGCAATGCCCTGCGATTTGCCGTCTTCCATCACGCGGGCAAAGATCAGGTGCAGGCGCGACACGCCGCCGCCAGTGATCCAGTGCTTTTTGCCATTCAGCACCCAGCGATCCCCCTTGCGCACCGCAGTGGTTGCCATCCCGGTCGCAGCACTGCCAGCGTCCGGTTCGGTGATACAGATCGCCGGTTTGTCCCCGGCCAGCACATGCGCGGCGGCGCGCTGTTTCTGCGCCTCGGTCCCATAGGCCATGATGGCTGCGATACCACCTGTATTGCCCTCAACCACGATCCGCGCGGTCACCGCACAGGCCCGGGCGATCTCTTCCACCACCAGAACCGTGTCGAGATAAGTCAGCCCCAGCCCGCCATAGGCCTTGGGCAGGGTCATACCCATAAATCCGGCCTCGACCAGATCGCGCACATTGTCATGCGGGTATTCCTGGGTCTCATCGATGCGGGCCGCACGGTCGCGAAACCGGCTGTCCGCCAGGGAACGGGCGCGGGCGCGCAGGGCTTTTTGGGTGTCCGTCAACAAAGTCATGTCAGTCAGTCTCCGATGCGGGCCGGGTGGGCAGGTTTGCAACCTCGTCCAAGATTTCTTGCGTATGCTCGCCGCAGGTTGGCGGCGGGCGGCGGTAGGTTACCGGCGTGGCCGAGAATTTGATCGGGTTGCCGATCAGGTCCACCGTCCCGGATTGTGCAGATGGGTGGGGCATGGTGATTTTCATCGCACGCGCGGCAACCTGATCGCTGGCGAAAACCTCGGGCAGGGTATGGA
>JBLINN010000312.1:0-5066 GCA_047639325.1 Paracoccaceae bacterium
CCGCGCCTCAGGCCACAATCATCAACTCTGTCGCCTCAACATGTAGTCTTGCCGGAACAAAGGGGATAAGCCTTTTCTCCCAATTTGGGAGAGTTCCGATAGTAATTCCTTTTCGAACAGTTCGCAGAACAAATCCGGCCGCACCTAAAGCGTATCTGACCTCGGCTCTAGCGCCCCCGTTTGCCACAACGTCTCCCATGAAAATTTCGTGCCGTTTTTACCGGTGAGCCCCGTGAACTGCATCACAGGAAACATGTGAATACCACTCACTGTGCCGCTACCCCTGTAACAAAAGGCTACTACTTTATGCATCTTTTTCCACTCGTTGTCCCACGCTCAAAATTCTATTTTTCTCATATGAATTTTCTTAAGCAAACCAAAACCCTGACATCCTTGCGAGTGGTCAGGGTTTCTGTCGCAAGGCTTTTAACCTTCAAATTCTTCTATTTTCTGTGACATTTGCAACTTCAGGGTATGGGTAACCGGGCAATATTAGTAACTTTTGAAAAATTACTAGGAATTCCCAAGGACGCAAAACAGCCCTAAGTCATTGTTTTTTTGTCGTCATGCAGGATAGCTGCTGATTATTTATCATCTGCTCTTTTTTCAAAAAAACATTCTTAACCGGTTGTTTTTATGAATTTTCTGGCGATCCCGGGAGGACTTGAACCCCCAACCCCCTGCTTAGAAGGCAGGTGCTCTATCCAGTTGAGCTACGGGACCGCTTGCGCCTTTCTTGCGGTCTTTACACCGCCAGATCAAGACCCAAGCACAGGAATGCGCCGTTTGGGTCTAAAACCCAAAAGGTCGACCCGGGCAATCGTCAGGTCTGTCAGTGGGTCCACGCACCGCGCCGGTTGGTCGCAAAATTCTCGCCATAGCCGCCGGGGCGCACATTGGGTTTGCGGGTTTTCGGCTCGGTCACTTGCGCCTGAATGCCCTTGGCTTCGGCATATTCCAGTGCGGCCTCTTTGGTGGGAAAGCTCAGGCGCACCTGGGTTTGGGTATCGTCGGATGACGTCCAGCCCATCAGCGGATCAACCTCGCGCGCCGATCCCGGTGCGTATTCCAGAACCCATGTGTGGGTCTTGGCCTGTCCGGATTGCATCGCGTTGCGGGACGGCTGATAGATACGGGCGATTTGCATGGTGGCTCCTGCGGCTGGTGCTTGTTTATCGCCAACCCAAGGCCCGGACGCAAGCGCGCAATATGCCGCTTTTGCCTGGTCGCCTCAAACCAGCCGCGCGCGTCGCCGGTCCGGCCAGCTTGACGTTGCTTGCCCAAGGGTTCTGCCCCATATTGCAGCGGCATAACCGGGGGAAGACAAGCCAATGAACGTCCAAATCGCTGAAAGCTTTGATTTAAACGCAATTGACCGCAGGTTTATCGACAACCCCTATCCCATGCTGCACGCGCTACGCACCCACGACCCGGTGCACCGCAACCCGGACGAGTCAGTCTATCTGACGCGGCATGAGGATGTGCGCCAAGTCTATCAGAATCGCGCGATGAGCTCCGACAAGACCCGCGAATTTGGCAAGAAATTCGGCGCGGGCCCGCTTTATACCCACCACACCACCAGCCTGATCTTTAACGACCCGCCCTATCACACGGTGGTGCGCAAGCTGCTGGCCTCGGCCTTTACCCCGCGCAAACTGGCCGAGCTGGAACCGTTGATCGAAGACATCGTAGACCGGCTGCTGGACCGGCTTGAGGATTTGAAAGAATTCGACATTATCCCCGAATTCGCCATGCAGCTGCCGACCGAGCTGATCTCGTTCATGCTGGGGGTGCCCGAAGAACATCGCCATTCGCTGCGCGGCTATTCGCTGGCCATCCTGGGCGCGCTGGACCCGGTGGTGTCACCGGAAAGGCTAGAGGCTGGCAACCACGCGGTGGCCGAATTTGGCGCGTTGCTGGACGACCTGATCGCGCATCGCCGCGCCAACCCGGATAATGCAGGCCAGGGCGAAGTGCTGGAATCGCTGATTTTCGGCGAGGTGGACGGGCGGCGCCTGAACGACGAAGAACTGCGGCAGAACTGTATTTTCTTGCTAAATGCCGGGCATGAAACCACCACCAGCCTGGTGGGCAATTCCACCGCAGTGCTGTTGGGCGCGCCCGATCAGCACCGCCGCCTGATCGACGACCCCACCCTGATCGACACCGCGGTCGAGGAATTCCTGCGCGTCGAAAGCCCGCTGCAGATCGGCAATCGGTTGACGACCGAAGAGATCACGCTGGGCGACACCACCCTGCCAGCTGGCACCTATATTCACACCTCGATTGGCGCCGCCAACCGCGACCCGGCGGTGTTTGAAAACCCCGATGTGGTGGATATTGGCCGCAAGCCCAACAAGCATCTGGCATTTATCACTGGCATTCATGTCTGCCTTGGCGCGACCCTGTCGCGGATCGAAGGACGGATTGCCACGGGCCGATTGGTGAAACGGTTCCCCAAGCTGCAAGCCGCCGGACAACCGGAACTGATGGGGCTGGCGCGGTTTCGTGGCTATAACCGCCTGCCTGTGCGGCTCTGACAGGCGCTTACCGGGGGGCGTTTTCTGACCATTTGGTCGCAAAACCACCTTCCCCGGCACAAATTGATTTTGTCGCACGGAAACTTACCCCCGGCCCCTTGAATTAGAACAAAAAGTGATCAAATTTTAAACATCCGAATTTCAGTGATTGATGGTCTCGGGGAAGGACCCTGTTGATGCCTTATGCCCATTCCGAAAAACCCAAGGCCGATGGCCCCGCCCTCGCGAACGCCCCCACTGTAGATGTCCGCGCGCGCCCCAAGCTTGAGGGCGGCATCGCGTTTCGCATGGTAACCCCGTTCACCGCAGCCGGGGATCAACCGACCGCGATTGCCGAACTGGTGCAGGGCGTGAACGACGGCGAACAGGATCAGGTGTTGCTGGGGGCCACTGGCACCGGCAAGACGTTCACCATGGCCAAAGTGATCGAAGAAACCCAGCGCCCGGCGATCATTCTGGCGCCCAACAAGACCCTGGCGGCCCAGCTTTATGGTGAGTTCAAAAACTTCTTTCCCGACAACTCGGTCGAATATTTCGTGTCCTTTTATGACTATTACCAACCCGAGGCCTATGTGGCGCGGTCCGACACCTACATAGAAAAAGAAAGCCAGATCAACGAACAGATCGACCGGATGCGCCATTCCGCCACGCGGGCGTTGTTGGAACGGGACGATGTGATCATTGTTGCATCGGTGTCGTGCATCTATGGCATCGGGTCAGTCGAAACCTATGGCGCGATGACCCAAGATTTGAAGGTTGGCCACGAATATGACCAACGGCTGGTAATAACCGATCTGGTGGCGCAGCAATATAAACGCAACGATCAGGCGTTTCAACGCGGCTCGTTCCGGGTGCGCGGCGACAGCCTTGAAATCTTTCCCGCCCACCTCGAAGATCGCGCTTGGCGGCTGTCATTCTTTGGCGAGGAATTGGAAAGCATTACCGAATTTGACCCGTTGACCGGGGAAAAGACCGATAATTTCGACCAAATCCGCGTCTATGCTAATTCGCATTACGTGACGCCGAAACCGACGATGCGGCAAGCGATTATCAACATCAAGAAAGAGCTGCGCCAACGTCTGGATCAACTGGTGAATGACGGCAAATTGCTGGAAGCACAGCGGCTGGAACAGCGCACAAACTTTGATCTGGAAATGCTAGAGGCCACAGGCGTGTGCAACGGCATCGAAAACTATTCCCGCTATCTGACGGGCCGCGCCCCCGGCGAGCCACCCCCCACCCTGTTTGAATTCATCCCCGACAACGCGATTGTGTTTGCCGATGAATCGCATGTGTCTGTGCCGCAGATCGGTGGCATGTACAAAGGCGACTTTCGGCGCAAGATGACGCTGGCGGAACATGGGTTTCGCTTGCCGTCCTGCATGGATAACCGGCCCTTAAAGTTCGAAGAATGGGACGCCATGCGCCCGCAATCGGTGTTTGTCTCGGCCACCCCGTCCAAGTGGGAGCTAGAGCAAACCGGCGGCGTGTTTGCCGAACAGGTGATCCGCCCCACCGGGTTGATTGACCCGATGATCGAAATCCGACCTGTGGAAACTCAGGTCGATGATCTGCTGGACGAAGTGCGCAAAGTGACGGCGGATGGCTTCCGCACATTGGTGACCACGCTGACCAAACGCATGGCCGAGGATCTGACTGAATATATGCACGAACAGGGCATCAAGGTGCGCTATATGCATTCGGATATCGACACGCTGGAACGCATCGAAATCCTGCGTGACCTGCGCCTTGGGGCGTTTGATGTGCTGATCGGCATCAACCTGCTGCGCGAAGGTCTGGACATCCCCGAATGCGGGCTGGTGGCCATTCTGGATGCGGATAAAGAAGGCTTTCTGCGCTCCGAAACCTCATTGATCCAGACCATCGGACGCGCTGCGCGCAACGCCGAGGGCCGGGTGATCATGTATGCTGATCGCATCACTGGGTCGATGGAACGCGCATTGGGCGAAACTGATCGTCGCCGTGCCAAACAGGTGGCCTATAACGAAGAACACGGCATCACCCCTGCGACGATCCAGAAGAACGTCGATGACATTCTGTCGGGGCTGTATAAGGGCGACACCGATCAGTCGCGCGTCACTGCCAAAATCGACAAACCGTTGCATGGCGCTAATCTTGAGGCGGTTCTGGACGGGCTGCGCACCGATATGCGCAAAGCCGCCGAGAATCTGGAGTTCGAAGAAGCCGCACGATTGCGGGACGAGGTTAAGCGGCTAGAGGCGGTCGACCTGTTGGTTTCGGACGACCCTATGGCGCGGCAATATGCGGTCGAAAAAGCCTCTGAAGCGGCGGTGAAATCACGCGGCCGTTCCACCGCCGGGCGTCCTGGGCAACATGGTGGCAATGTAAAACGGCGGCGGCGCTAGGCGTCTGGGGTCAGGACCCAAACCTGTGGGCACCTCGATAAATACCATTTTTCAGGTGGCACACTGCGTGAAAACAATGGGTTGCGTCACGGAAAAGTCTGGAAAAGGCAATTTATCGAGGTGCCCCTGTGTGAAAAAG
>JBLINN010000313.1:0-5053 GCA_047639325.1 Paracoccaceae bacterium
AAAATACCGCCCCAACGCAGCGATCTCATCGGTGTCTTCTTCTTCGATCACCTGCACATCCAGATCGCCCGCACCAACTTGTTGCGCCGCATCCGTCAGCCGCCCCACCGGTCGCGACAGACGTTCGGCAAACCACAGGCCCAGCCAGATCGCTGCCAGGATCAAAATCAGGGCAAAGCCCAGATATAACAGGCCAAATTCAAACAGCACCCGGCCCCGTTCGCTTTCCAATTGTTGGTACAGCCGCACGGTTTCTTTGGTGTCATCCAGCAGGCTAAGAATTTTGCCGTCCACTTCGCGGCTGACATACAGGAACCGATCGGCAAAGGCGTTCAGCCGCACCAGGGCGCGGAATTCGTTATTGTCCCAGTCCTGAATGATCAGCAGACCCGATGTGCTGGCCTCGGCAATTTGACCCGGTTCGGGATGCTCAAAGTCAAACAGATAAGACCGCTCGCCGCGCGCCCGGATGTCGCCGGTGCCGTCGATCACATAGGCCTCGCGCAGCCCGCGTTGAATGCGGGTTTGGCCGCTGACCAGCATCTGGCGCAGCTCGGCATCGTTCATGAAAAAGCTGACGGCCCGATTGTTGTCCAGAAACCGCGCCAGCGCCCTTGCATCGGTGGCCAAATCTTCGCGCTGTTCGCCCTCATAGGCCTCAGCCGCCGCCAACGAGTTGCCAACCACCTGGCGCACCCGGTCCGAGAACCAGCCTTCCAACCCAACATTCACGGTTAACGCGGCAAACACCGCCACAGTGACCGTTGGAATCAGCGCCAGCAGGGTGAACACCCCAACCAACCGCAAATGCAGGCGGGATCCCGCCGATTGGGCGCGCCGGGCAACAATCAGATGCCCGACCTGCCCCAACACAAGCGCCGCGACCACCAGAATATAGACCAGATCGGCCAGGAAAATGACGCGCAGCGCCGGGGCCGATGCGCCCAGTTCAAACGGGCCAAGCACCATAAACGTGGCCAGTGCCAACGCCGGACCCAGCAGAACCAATCCCAAAGTGCCAATATTTCGCGCCCGGCGTGTCCTGCGCCAGCCATTCAAAGCCAAGAATGGCCCGTTTTGTGACTTTGTTGCCACCTGCAGACCTCATAACTGATGTGTCGCCAATGCGACCGACCGCCATATGTCGTGGTCTTGCTCTGGTACTGACACCAGACTGCCACGCTTCTGTGGCCGTTTTACATCAATTTACGGCGGCGTGTCACCTGAATATCAAGATCCAGTATCTTTTTACGCAAAGTATTTCGGTTGATCCCCAGCAAATCGGCGCATTTCGCCTGATTCCCACCTGTTGCATCCAAGGCGATCTCAATCAGCGGCCCCTCTACCTCTCGCAGGATTCGGGTGTACAGACCCGGCGGTGGCAGCATGTTGCCATGCAGGTCAAAATAGCGCCGCAGATGCCGCGCCACCGAGGCCGACAGTTTTTCTGACCCGACACTGCCCCCCAGCACCGGCTCTGCCTCGGGTTGGTTGCCCAACACCAGTTCCACCTCGGACCGGGTGATTTCATCGGCCCGGCTGGTCAGCACCAAACGCCGGATGGCGTTTTCCAACTGACGCACGTTGCCGGGCCAGCTGTAGGCGCGAAACAGGTCAGCCGCCGCTTCGCTAAGCCTGCGTTTCGGGGCGCCGTCGCGTTCGCCGCGGGTCAGGAAATGATCGGCCAGCAGAGGAATGTCATCCACCCGCTCGCGCAGGGCCGGCACCCCAATGGCCGCGCCACTTAACCGGTAATACAGATCCTGACGCAACTGGCCAGATTCCATCGCCGCGGACAGATCGCCCTGACCAGTGGCCATAAACCGGGGCATCTGATCGCCGGGCGCATCCATCATCCGCACAATCCGCGCCTGTATCGCTTCATCAATATCAGCGATTTCGTCGATCAACACCGTGCCACCCTTGACACGCGCCATCACCCGCGCGGGGCCTTCCAGCTCGCTTAGATCCGCGGCGGACACCGTGATAAACGGCAGGCTTCGCCGGTCCGAGAAATCGTGAATGGCACGCGCAATCAGGGATTTACCCGTGCCGCTCTCTCCGGAAATCAGCACCGGAAGATCGGTGTTCATCACCCGGGCCACCAGCCGATACAGCGTTTGCATCACCGGGGTGCGGCCCACCAGCGGCAAGTCGTCAGGCCGTTCATCCGCATCCTGCGCACTGGCAGGCGCGCGGCGTTTTAGCTCCAGCGCCCGGGCCGTTCGCTTCATCAAGTCCGGCAAATCGAACGGTTTAGGCAGGTAATCATAGGCCTCGGCCTCGGCGGCCTGAATCGCTGTCATAATGGTGTTCTGCGCCGAGATCACAATCACCGGAAGCCCGGGCCGGTCTATCGCTATTTTCGGCAGCATTTCCAGCCCGTTACCGTCCGGCATGACCACATCCGTGATGACAACGTCGCCTTTGCCCTCGCCCACCCAGCGCATCAGCGTGGTCAGCGAGGATGTGGCATGCACCTTGCACCCGGCCCGCGTCAGCGCCTGTGTCAGGACCGTGCGGATTGTACGGTCATCATCGGCAACCAGAATCGTGCCATCCATCAGGGGGTCTCCTCTTGTGGCAATTCATTTGGGGCGCGTGACAGCGACAAGCGGAATACGGTGCGCCCCGGCACCGATGTCACAGAGATCCAACCGTCGTGGTCGGAAATGATTTTGCTGACTAACGCCAACCCCAGCCCGGTGCCGTTTTCACGCCCGGACACGAATGGGTCAAAGATATCGCTGCGAATATTCTCGGGCAGGCCCGGACCGTCATCGATGATCTCGATCTGCAGCGGCAGGGATTTACCGGATCCGTCAGAGCGGCGCAGCCGGAAAGAATGTTCAAAATAACTGCGCAGCCGGATAGTTCCGCCTTTGGGATCAGCGGCTTCTGACGCGTTCTTCAGAAGGTTCAGCACCACCTGCAACAACTGATCCGGGTCGCCATGCGCCGACGGTAGCGATGGGTCATAATCTTCGATGATGTTCATATGCGCGCCAAACCCCAGCAAGGCCGACCGCCGCGCGCGATCCAGCACATCATGCAAATTGACCGCGCGCCGTTCTGGCGGGCTGAGGTTGCCGAATTGTTCAACCTGTTCCAGCAGCTTGACGATCCGGCGGCATTCTGTGACGATTAAGTCTGTAAGTTCAAGGTCTTCCGCCGGAAGGTTCATGCTGACCAACTGCGCCGCACCGGTGATCCCGGCCAGCGGGTTCTTGATTTCATGCGCCAGCATCTCGGCCATGCCAATAGCCGATTGCGCCGCCGATTTGACCGAATGGTTTTGGGTCATCCGCCCGGCCAACTCGCGTGGCGAGATCATCAGGATCATCGTGCCGGGCTGTCCCTGCAACGGCGCGATCTGCAAGGCGCATTGCAGCGGGGCGCGATTGCCGGACCCCACGTCGATATCATTGACAAATAACGGCGTTCCGTTGTCGCGAGCACGGGCAAACGCTTCTTCTATGGGCGCGTCGATGGCGATCAGATCCCAGACCGGCGTGCCTACCACCGACTTGGACGAGGCGTTCAAAAACCCTTCTCCCGCGGAATTGACGTTAACCACCCGGTCCTGTGCATCAATCAAAAACGCCGGCACCGGTAGCGAGGCCCAAAGGGCGGAATCGGCTGTTTTTTTCATGCGGCCACCTGCCCGGTATCGGCCAGCGCATCCGGCAACAGCCGCAGCACCTCGGCAGGGTCGCGCGCCGTCAGCACCGCCCGGCGCAGACCCGGGCCGGTTTTGACCCCGTCCATATACCACCCCAGATGCTTGCGCGCGACACGCGGGCCCAAAACAACGCCGTAAAAACCCAGCATCGCCTGGTAATGCTCGCAGACCATATCCACCAACGCCCCGCCGCGCGGCACAACCGGCGCAGGCGTGCCCCATAAATCATGGGCGACTGCGGCCAGCCGCCATGGCTGCCCCTGCGCGCCACGCCCGACCATCACACCATCGCCGCCCGATTGCGCCAGCGCCTGACGCGCGGTGGCAGTGTCGATGATATCGCCATTGGCAATCACCGGCACGCTGACCGCTTCTTTGATGGCGCGGATCGCCTGCCAGTTGGCCCGACCTTTGTAAAACTGACAGCGGGTGCGCCCATGAATGGTGATCATCTGCACGCCAGCCTCTTCAGCCCTGCGGGCCACATCGGCGGCATTCAGCGAGGCTTCGTCCCACCCCAGTCGGGTTTTCAGTGTCACCGGCACGTCAACTGCGGCGATCACTGCCTCAATCAGACGCAGCGCATGGTCCGGGGTTTTCAGCAAGGCCGACCCGGAATAGCCGTTGGTCACTTTTTTCGCCGGACAGCCCATGTTGATGTCGATGATCCGCGCGCCCCGGTCGGCCACCTGCCGCGCGGCTTCGGCGATCCAAAAGGTATCGCGCCCGGCCAGTTGCACGGCAGTGTTTTCCACCTCAAGGCTTAGCTCGGCACGTTCGCGCACCCCGGGCTTGGCCTGAACCATTTCCTTGCTGGCGACCATCTCGCTCACCACCAGCCCCGCGCCAAAGCGCATCACCAGATCGCGAAACGGTCGGTCGGTGATTCCTGCCATCGGGGCCAGAAAAACCGGTGGTGTCAGGGGGGTGTCGCCTAATGTGACGCGCAAATGCCTAATCCTTGTGCAAGCGCTTGTTTTCTAGCGTTTACGGCATGTTTGCGCAATCTATCCCGACCTGTTTCCACCATCACATCAGCTATTTGCCTAATTTTTAGGCAAGTTTACGTGGGTGATTGCCTCAATCAGCATCACAGCATAAACCAAAACCTGCAACAGCAGGAGCCAACCGCCATGACCACCGCCGCTATTATCGTCGCCGCCGGACGCGGTTTGCGCGCAGGTGGCGGTGTGGCCAAGCAATGGCGGGTGATTGCCGGGCGGGCGATGATTGATCACACGATTACAGCGTTTCAAGCCAACCCGCAGATCTCGCGGATTGTGCTGGTGCTGCATCCGGATGACGAAGACCGGCGGCTTGGGTTTGAACAGCAGGGGTTTATTGTCGCTTTGGGCGGCGAAACCAGATCAG
>JBLINN010000314.1:0-5032 GCA_047639325.1 Paracoccaceae bacterium
GTTCGATATGCTGCTGGCAGAACGCGCCAAGCATCGGTTCATGGGGTTGGAGACCGAGATTGTCACACCTGACGAGATCCGCGATATCGCCCCGATCACCAACACAGACGGCATTATCGGCGCGCTTTATGACCCGCTTGATGGCCATCTGGACCCATCAGGCACCACTCACGCCTATGCCAAGGCGGCGCGAATGGGTGGGGCGACTATCGAAACCCACTGCATGGTGCATGAAACCAACCAACGCACGGACGGCACCTGGGACGTTGTCACCGACAAGGGCACTATTCACGCCGAACATATCGTCAATGCCGCCGGGCTCTGGGCGCGCGAAGTGGGCGCGATGGCCGGGGTTTATCTACCGCTGCACCCGATGGAGCATCAATATATCGTCACCGACGACATCCCCGACATCTATGAACGCGCCGCCGAGCATCCGCATGTGATGGATCCAGCCGGGGAATCCTATCTGCGCCAGGAAGGCCGCGGCCTGTGCATTGGCTTCTACGAACAGGACTGCAAGCCTTGGGCTGTCGATGGCACCCCGTGGAGCTTCGGGCATGAATTGCTGCCAGATAACTTTGACAAGATCACCGAAAGCATTGAATTCGCTTACAAACGCTTTCCGGCTCTGGAAACTGCCGGGGTGAAATCCGTGGTCCACGGCCCCTTTACCTTTGCCCCCGATGGTAACCCGCTGGTTGGGCCAATCCCGGGCCTGCGCAACTATTGGTCGGCCTGCGGCGTGATGGCCGGGTTCAGCCAGGGCGGCGGCGTTGGGCTGATGCTGGCGCAATGGATGATCGAGGGCGAACCCGAACGCGATGTGATGGCGATGGACGTCGCCCGCTTTGGCAACTGGATCAGCCCCGGCTATACCCGCCCCAAAGTGGTCGAGAATTACCAGAAACGGTTTTCCGTCTCTTACCCGAACGAAGAACTGCCCGCCGCGCGCCCTGACCGCACCACGCCGATGTATGACATTTTCACCGAAATGGGCGCGGTTTGGGGCGCGCAATACGGGCTAGAGGTGGTCAATTACTTCGCCCAAGACGCTGAACCTAAATACGAAACCCCGTCCTTCCGTCGGTCAGATGCTTTTGATGCCACAGCCCGCGAAGTGCATGGCGTACGCGATGGCGTGGGCATCAACGAGGTGCATAATTTCGGCAAATACTTGATCACTGGCCCCCGTGCCCGCGCTTGGCTGGACCGGATCATGGCCGGACGCATCCCACAGCCCGGACGGCTGAACCTGACGCCAATGCTGTCCCGCAAGGGGCGGTTGATCGGTGACTTTACTGTGTCTTGCCTGTCGGAAGGCGAATTCCAACTGACCGCTTCTTATGGCAGCCAGAATTACCACTATCGATGGTTCTTGAAACATCAGGAAGACGGCGTAACGCTCGAAAATATCAGCGATAAACGCAATGGCTTCCAAATCGCTGGCCCCAAAGCCGCACAGGTGCTGGCCGCCTGCACCCGGGCTGACATTTCGGATATGCGGTTTCTGGATGTGCGCAAAATGACCGTCGGCATGGCGGACTGCATCGTGCAACGGGTCAGCTATACCGGCGATCTCGGGTTCGAAATCTACTGCGATCCGATGGCCCAACGCGCCCTGTGGACCAACCTGTGGCAAGCGGGCCAACCCCACGGCATGGTGCCCTTTGGCATGCGCGCGATGATGTCGCTGCGGCTAGATAAGTTCTTTGGCAGCTGGATGGCAGAATTCTCGCCCGATTACACCGCCGACGAGACCGGATTAAATCGCTTTATCTCTTTCCGAAAAGATGCTGATTTCATTGGAAGAACTGCGGCCGAGGCCGAACAGGCCCAAGGCCCCAACCGCCGCCTTGCCGCCTTTGAGGTCGACGCCGATGACGCCGATGTCCAAGGGTACGAGCCGATCTGGCTGGACGGAACCGTCCAGGGCTTCTGCACCTCGGGTGGCTATTCGCACCACGCGGGCAAATCCATCGCCCAAGGGTTCCTGCCCACCAACCGGATCAAAGAAGGCCTGGCCGTGAACATTGAAATCCTCGGCCAGATGCGCCCGGCCCGGCTGATCACCCAGCCACTGTTTGACGCCGATGGCGCGCGAATGCGGGGCCCCATCGGCTAACCCCTTTCCTTTGCGCTTTTTCTGGCCCTAAATATCCCCGCCGGAGGCTCCGCCACTGGCCAAAAGCGCTGACATGGATGGAAAAGCACCGACATGACCATACTCGCCATCCTGATCCTCGCGGCGGGCACGTCTTCCCGCATGGGCGGGCGCGACAAACTGCTGGAATGCGCCAACGGCACCCCGTTGCTGGCGCATGTGACAAACCAAGCGATGGCAACCGGGTTGCCGGTTTTTATCACCGTCCCGGACAAAACCCACCCCCGCGCGGCGCTTGTCGCCACAGACCACGTCACCGTGATCGACATACCGGACCGCCTTGAAGGCATGGCCGCCTCGATCCGCACCGGGGCCGCCGCATTGCGGCAAGATAATTGCGCGCTGATGATCCTGCCCGGTGACATGCCCGATCTGCAAACCAGCGACCTGCTGAGCCTTGCCAATGCCCACGCCCAACAGCCCGCCAAGATCTTGCGGGCGACATCCGCCGATGGCATCCCCGGTCATCCGGTGATTTTCCCAGCTGATCTTGTGCCTGACCTGATGGCGGTGACCGGCGATGCCGGGGCGCGATCGGTGATTGAAGCCAACAAAGACCGACTGCAGACCTATGCCTTGCCGGGCAACCGGGCGATCTGCGATTTGGACACGCCGCAGGATTGGGCCAAATGGCGCGAACGCCAACCCCATGCCAAAAACAAAAAGGCAGACCGGTAATCCGGCCTGCCTTTTTGTCCGCGCGCCCCGAGTCGCGCGGACAAACTGCATATTCGGGGAAGAGAAGCCCCGCGGTTATTGCACCAGCAAAAGGGCCTCATGTTTCTTCAGCGACCGACGGGCCGACTGATATGCCTCTTTGCCTTCACGGGTTTTCAGTTCCGGGAACAGTTCAAAAATCTCGTTCCGCTGGGCATTTCCGATCCCCTTCAGCGACTGATCTCCGGGCTGAAAGCTTTCGGTCCAGGCGCCATCCGACAGCACCACTTCGTGCTGGTCGCACATAAAGTGGATATAGGTGACATCCGACACTTCGACTACATCCACCCCGGGCAATCCCGTCAGGTGTTTGGCTGAAACCAGCACTTCGCGGTCCTCGAAATACAGCGCCGTCTTGTCGTTGGCCACCAGAACCCGGTGGTTTGGGCTGACCATCATGTCGCGTTCCGGCAGACCACTGCCCAACGCACCCTGACGGATCAAAACCGGGTTCAGATGTTCTGAATAGGCCAATTCCTTTCCGGTCAGACTGCGCTGTCCCATCCAGCGAATTTCCTGAATTCCATTGTCTCGCGTGATGAATCTGTCGCCAACCTGCAGCTCTTCGACCCTACGCTCGCCCTTTGGAGTGGCGATCAGGGTTCCTGGTGTAAAACAAGGCATCTCTATGTTTGCAAATTCACTGGTGCCGACAATGCCGCCGGTTGCGTCGAGAAACGTAATTGTACCATTTTCTGGGTTCCCTATGTCTTGTGTGATAATAAAGCTGCCGCCCGGGCTGATCGCCTCGGCAGAGGCCTGCAAATCAGATGGGTCGAACCGGTCAATATCCAGACCGTCCGCGTCTTCGCCGCCGTCGATAACCTCGTCCAGGCCGATGCTGACAAACGTGTCGTCACCGGTCCCACCAAACATCAGGTCGCCGCCGTCACCGGCTATGGTCACGCTGCCGGAAATGGTGTCGTCGCCGTCATTGCCAAACAGAATGTCGCGGCCCTCGCCGCCGTCGATAACGTCATCGCCGGTGCCGCCGTCGATGGCATCGCCACCACCGTTGCCTTGCAATGTGTCGTCGCCGGACCCACCAAAGATCACGTCGGTGTCGTCCATACCCTGAACAAAATCATCGCCACCACCGGCCAGAACAACATCCTGTTCATCGACCAGCGGCAGAACGGCATCATCATTGTCGATCATGTCGCCTTCGGGATCGCCGGTATAGGCCAGATCAATCACGTCGTCGCCCGAGGTTCCGTCAACCACACCGTCAAACGTGCCGGTCGAGAGCGAGGGTAAAACGCTTAGCGGGCTGGTGCCAATCACCATGACCTGCTCGATTTCGCTGAAATCGGCGGTGCCCGAAACGCTGAGATCCGCATTGTAGAAGGTGACAGTGCCCGCCTCGCTTGATGGATCACCGCCAACATATTCAACCGTGGCCAGGCCATTGGCGATCAACGTATCAAGATCTGCCCCACCTTCGCCGCCTTCGATTGTGTCGCCGACACCTGCGCCAATGATGTCGGCATCATCGCCACCCAACAGGGTGTCGGCACCGCTGCCGCCGATGATAATGTCGTCGCCGCCCTCGCCATAAATCGTGTCGTCGCCATCGCCGCCATGCAGGATGTCGTCGCCATCGGCCCCGGCATCGCCAGTTGGCACGTCAAAGAACACGTCGGTGACGGTGATGCCGGAATTGTTGTGACCATCCTGATCATGCGAAATCAACAGGCTGGCAACCGGGCCCGGGATGGTGACCAGCACCGAATAGGACGGATTGTCGGTTTCGCCGTAGCCGCCATTGCTGTCGGCGGTATCGGCGCCCGACACAGTGTCTTGGTCCGTCAGGGTCAGGTTTGGCCCGCCAGACAGATTTACCGTGATCGGCTGTCCTGCGGCGTCAAAGGCCTGAACCTGCACCACGCTATCGCCGTCAATATCGTTGATCCTGAAGGACACATCCGAAACGGCATCCGAGAATTCCAGTTTGTAATCGCCACTGTTGCCCTGGCCATTCAGCACCGACATCAAGGAACTGTTGTCGTCAGCCGGGCCACCATCTGTATCAATGTCGGCGACATACTGATCAACGGCGTCGAACTCGGTGTCGACACCGGGCGTTTCCTGGACCACAGAATACGTTACATCGACAGTGCCGGTGTTCTGGGTGAAGCCGCCGCGTAGATC
>JBLINN010000315.1:0-4946 GCA_047639325.1 Paracoccaceae bacterium
CCTGCGGGCGCGCCTTGATGCAGGCCAGGATCGTGCCGACTAGGCCAAAAGTAGCGACGAATTCCGCCACCCATTGGCCGGTCCCGCTGCGGATGGTGGTCGATGGGTCAATCAGCGGATGTTCAAACATCACATGTGCAGCCAGCACGCCAACAATGCCGCCAAAGATTTGCGCGACCACATACAGCGCTGACTCGCCCGGTGAAACCTCTCGCCGCAGGGCAAAACACAGCGTGACGGCCGGGTTGAAATGGGCGCCAGAGATCGGGCCAAAAATGGTGATCAGCACCACAAGGATCGCGCCAGTGGGGATGGTGTTGCCCAGCAGGGCGATCGCGTTATTCCCTTCGGCAAGACGCTCGGCCATAATGCAAGAGCCGACAACCGTGGCCAACAGCGAGAATGTCCCCAGCCATTCGGCCATCAGGCGTCGATCAAGTGTCATGGGAGGTCTCCAAAAATGCGGCAAAACGCGTGGCCGAGATATTGCCACCGGTGATTGTTGTCGCGACGCTGCGACCGGCCATATCGACCCGCCCGTTCAGAATGGCGGCAAGGCCGACAACCGCGCCGGGTTCGGTCACAATCTTGAAATGCGCAAAGGCAAAGCGCATCGCTTCGCGCACTTCGGCGTCGCTGGCGGTAAGGCCCCCCGCCAAAAGCGCGTGGTTGATCGGGAAGGTCACGGCGTTGGGAATCGGCGTCATGATCGCGTCGCAGATGGTGCGCTGGCCTTTGGGGTTGGCCCTTGGGGTTGGCCCTTGGGGTTGGCGATGCGTTTGCCTGCCTGCAGCGACCGGCGGGTATCGTCAAACAGCGCGGGTTCAGCCGCATAAACCTTGGTATGCGGCGCGGCGTCGGCCATCACAATCGCCGTTGCCGCCGTCAGGCCACCGCCGCCACAGGGCACAAGAACCGCATCCAGCGGACCTGCATCCTCAAACAATTCCAGCGCTGCCGTACCGGCCCCAGCCAGTACCTGAGCATGGGCGCTGGGGGGCACTTCGATCCGGCCAGTTTCGGCCTTTATACGCGAGACCACATCGCCGCTGTCGTGATCATCACGCTCAAACGTGATGATTTCAGCGCCCAGGGCGCGAACCGCCTGCATCTTGGCCTGTGGCACGTCGCCGGGCATCACGATAACGGCGGAAGACCCAAGCAGTTGCGCCGCCCGGGCCACCCCCAGCGCATGGTTGCCCGACGAATAAGTGACCGCGCCACGCACCCGTTCTGCCGGGGTCATCTGCAACATGCGGTGGTAAGCGCCCCGAATTTTAAAGGCCCCGGTGCGCTGAAAGTTTTCGGCCTTCAGCAACAGCCGCCCGCCCAGCAGCGCGTTGGCTTCAGCGTTTTCCAGCACCGGAGTGCGATGGGTCACACCCGCCAGCATAAGGCGAGGTGACGGGATCGGGGGCTTGCAAGGGCGTTTCCGGGTGATGGATCAGGCCAACGGATTCGCCCTTGGCCACGTCATCACCAATTGCCTTAAGCGGCTGAAACACCCCATCGTTATAGGCATAGACCGATCCGCAGACCTGCATTTCGCGGGTCCTTTGCGCGGGCTCGGGCGGACAGCCCGGCAACATCGCAAGCGCGTGCAACAGGCGGACCAAACCACGTGTGGTGCGCTGCAGGATATCGGGGGTAACCACGCCCGCGCCGCCAAGTTCGGCCATCACATTCACCACGCCTTTGCGATTGGCGCCCCCATCGCGGTGCGCGCCGTGCTGTCCCGGCCACCGCCTGTCGTGAACACCCATGCATATGGCAAATCCAGCGCCTCCTGCATCCGTTTCAGTGCGCCCGAATCGGCGGCGCTGTGACCCATCCCGCGCAGCAAACTGGGCGGGTAGAACAGCGAGCTGCCGCCGGAATGCAGGTCTATCGCATAGTCGGCCATCGGCATAATAACGTCTTCGACATAATGGGCGATCATCGCGGTCGGGTGGCCTTTAGCGTCGCCGGGAAACAACCTGTTCAGGTTGCCGCCATCAATCGGCGAGGTCCTGAGGCCCGCCAGTGCTGCCGGGAAATTCAACATCGGCAGCAAAATCAAACGCCCGCGGATCTGGTCCGATGCAAGGCCCCGCGCCAGTTCAGAGATCGCTATCTGGCCCTCATATTCATCGCCATGATTGCCCGCCATCGCCACAAGCGGGCCCATCGCCATTGCGGATCATGGTAATCGGGATCGGCGCAGCCAGCCATAGGCCGGGCGGCGGACCGAATGCGGCAGCCGCAAATAGCCGCATTGCTTGCCATTGGCGTCAAAATCCACCTCTGCCGTGATCCGTGTTTGCGTCATCCAAGCCACCCATCATTCGTTACTTCGGGCATTACCGAAATATGGATCAAATACAGCGCTAGACGTTTTTTCAGCCCTTGCGCAATCAACCCGGATTGCGGTTTTTCGACTGTTGGGTCGGGCCAGCTGGCCTGCCCGCGCTGGAAATCTCGCGCCGTCTGGGGATCGTGCCATCAACCCTGTCGGTCCATCTGGCCCTTCTGAAACGGTCCGGCATTCCGACCGCCACACGGCATCAGCGCGAAATCCATTATGCCGCCAATCTGGCTGCGGTGAATGAGTTGATCGAATTCCTGCTGTCTGATTGTTGCGGCGGGCAGATCAACAATTGCGGCGACATCCTGTCGCTGCTGGATCTACCCTGAGCCCAGCCTTGATCAACTGGTCCAAAGCGATGCAATTCCTTGCCCCTCTCCCCCATAACCACACACCAATCCGAACACCTGCGGCAAACGGGGAATTGCAGTTGCGATCAGATAGGTTAGCTTGGGGCCAGATCTGGGCGGGTGATTCATACCTTGCGGGAATGCACGCCCAAAATGACCCTGGCGGATGGAGAGAATTGCGATGAAGTACCCGGTTCTGGCGCTTACTATGCTGCTATCCGCTTGTTCTTATGCGGATACCAACAAATACTGGGCAACGCAGCTGGCCCCGCCGGTTGTCCCCGGCACCAAATATGTTCAGGTTCTGGGCCGCACCTGGACAGTGTCCCCGGTAGCGGATCAGGCGGCGGTGTTTATGGCGGTGCGCGACAACAATAATAACGAAATGTTTGGCAAACCTGTTGCTCGGCGCACGCTGCAGGCGATCCGGGCGATCGAGACCGCCACCGGCTGCCGGGTGGTGCAAAGCACCGTGGCGCAGGACACATCAGCGCGGTTTTTTGCCTCGGTGGTTTGTAAATCCTAAACGTCGGTAGGACGCGCGCCTAACGCGGCGGATAGCTGACGCGCCGCTGCCGTCACCTTGGCCCCAAGACGCGCGATATCGGCATCGGCAATCCGGCTGGTCGGGCCAGAAATCGACAGCCCAGCCACCGTCTCGCCAAACGGGTCGAACACTGGAGCGGCGATGCAGCGCATTCCATCAGTCTTTTCATCCACGTCCACCGCATAGCCGCGCGTCCGAGCCTGCGACAAGTCGCGCTGTAACGCCTTTGGGTCGGTCAACGTGTTGGCGGTATAGCGCGTCAATGCGCGGCCCGTCAGCACAGCGGCGCGTCTGTCGGCGGGCATAAACGCCAGCAGGGCCTTGCCAATGCCCGACGCATGCATGTCCGACATGCTGCCGGGCGGGAAAAATGCGCGGATGTTGGATTGGGTTTCGACCTGACTGACAAACAACACCTCGCCGTTCTTTTCGACGCCCAGATTGGCGGTTTCGCCGGTGCTGGCCATCAGGGCACGCAGGATCGGGCGGGCGCGGTCCACCAGGCTGGTGCGGCGCAGGAAGCCTGCACCGATCAGATAGGCCCCGGCGCCGATGCTCCAGATTTGCGCCGCCCCGTCGAAATCCACCAAACCGCGCCCCTGAAAGGTGGTCAGCACGCGATAAGTTGTCGCCGGAGATTGATCCAGATCGTCTGCCAGCGCTGACAGGGTGGCGCCGCCCAGCTCGGCCAGCCGTTGCAGGACTATGATGGCACGGTCCAGAGATTTGATGGTGTTCTGGTCGGTTTTGTCATGCCAGTCACGGGGCCGCCCCCGGGCGCGGCGGGTGCCGGTTGGTATGGTCTTGGGGTCAGGCATTGGCATTCTTTCGGTTTATGAAAAACGTCACCACGGTATGAAAAATTCAACCATTTGTAAATATGCAACTTTTCCGACTTCCGTTGCGCGACAGCCTGAAATCAAAAAAATTGTGACGTGACGACAAGGGGCATAGGGTAAGGCCAAGCAAATCAAGGAGCCCGCAATGAGCTTTCAGAATCCAGTGTTTATTCCCGGCCCGACGAACATCCCCGATGAGGTACGCAAAGCCTGTGACATGGCGACAATCGACCACCGCTCGCCCCTGTTCGGGCAAATCCTGCATCCGGCGCGGGACGGAGTGCAGAAGGTGCTGAAAAGCACATCGGCCGAGGTGTTTATCTTTCCCTCCTCCGGCACGGGGGGCTGGGAAACTGCGCTGACCAACACGCTGTCACCGGGTGACAAGGTGCTGATGGCGCGCAATGGCATGTTCTCGCACCGCTGGATCGACATGTGCCAACGGCTGGGGCTGGAGGTTGAGATTGTCGAGACCCGCTGGGGCGACGGCATTTCCGCCGCGCGCTATGGCGAGATTTTGAACGCGGACAAGGCGCATCAGTTCAAGGCGGTTCTGGCGACCCATAATGAAACCGCCACCGGTGTGGTATCCGATATTGGCGCGATCCGCGCCGCGATGGATGCGGCGGGGCATCCGGCGATGCTGTTTGTCGATGGTGTCAGTTCCATCGGGTCAATGGATTTCCAGTTTGACGACTGGGGGGTCGATGTGGCCGTGACCGGATCACAAAAAGGGTTTATGCTGCCAGCCGGGCTGGGCATTGTCGGGTTCAGCGCCAAGGCGATGGCGGCGACCGCCAACGCGGGGTTGAACCGCGCCTATTTCGATGTCCGCGACATGGGCGCGGGGTACGCCAATAACGCCT
>JBLINN010000316.1:0-4883 GCA_047639325.1 Paracoccaceae bacterium
AACCCCAACTCGGCCGCACGAGTCAATCCGCCGCACCAGGAACCGGCCAATCAGCCCGGGGTTTTGCCCCTGTTACATATAAATCTTCTAATCTATTGAAACTTCAGGGAAGAACTGGTGCCGCTGAAGGGACTCGAACCCCCGACCCATCGCTTACGAAGCGATTGCTCTACCATCTGAGCTACAGCGGCTTACAGGCCATAGCGTGGCCCTTTTGTCTTACCCTTGCATCTGATCTGATGCGACGGCGCTGATATCACCCGCCCGCCTAGCAGGAAAGAGTCTATTTCGCATCCTTTGCCATGGCCACATCGGGGATATCGCCCGCTGGGAGTGCTTCGGAACCGTGGGTCGGTGGGCTGACGACCTCGGCGTTCGCATCGATCAGTTCCGCCTCGGGAATCTCTTGCGCGTCAGTCTGTGCCGAGTGGTCCTGAATTGTCCCAACGATTAACGGCAGCATGTGCACTCCGGTTGCGCTGGCGATTTCCGGGGTTTTCGGGGTTTTCCAGCTAAGCGTGTCGAAACTGTTGCAATTGGTGCAGACCGGCGCCCATTCCGCATGGATGGTGTGGCAATTGTCGCAGACCCATTGCGGGCCTCGCGGGGCGCTAAGCGCGCGGGCCAGCCAGCCTTGTACCACCATGTCCGACGCCCCTTCGCCGCGTTCGATGGCCGCCCTCAGTGTTAGCGCCCGTGCATCGGCCTTTTCGGTAATCAACGGGTCCAGAACCCGGCGCGCTTCGGGGAAATCTTCGGCCACGATCAGCAATTCAGCCTGAACCAGGCGACTTTCGACGTGATGGGGATGTATCTTGGTCAACAATGCAAATCGTTTCAGCCGTTGATTCGCTGTTTCTGTCGGTTCAATCGCGGCAAAAGCAGCGGCGAGATCCGGGTGCGGCTGCACCTCCCACGCCCTTTTCAAAACCCGCGCGGCATAGCCTGGCTTGCCCTTGGCGACATAGGCGCGGGCGGCCAGCGCCGCGGCGGGCACCAGATCAGGCGAAAGGCGGTTTGCCTCGATCGCCTGTTCGCGCGCCTCGATTGACGCGGTTTCGTCGACAACACCTTTGGCCTCGGACAGGGCCAGAACCGCGTCGCGGCGTTTGTACACATCACGCGGCAGGCTGCCGGATTTCAGCTTGGCACTAAGCGTGTTACGCGCGCCCGACCAATCCTGCGCCTGCGCTTGCAACGTCAGCAGAACATCCTGAACCTCTTGGTGGCGCGGTTTCATCGCATGCGCTTTTTCGGCCAGCTTGCGGGCAGTATCAGTGTCACCTTCGGCCAGTTTCTGTTTCATGATCCCGCGCACCCCGACAAAGCGGGTGGCCTCTGTAGAGATCAGTTTCTTGTAGGTTTCCGTAGCTTTGCGGGTGTCGCCGGACATCTCGGCGGCTTGCGCCGTCAACAGATTGGTCAGTTCCGGCTTGTTCAGATACTTTTCGGCCTTGCTGGCCTTGGACATCGCCAGGCGCCCCTCGCCCGAAGCCAGCGCCATCAACCCATCCGCCAGCGCCTGATAGCCGCGCCGTTCCCGACCGCGATCAAAATAGCGCGACAGGGCGGTTTCGTCGCCATTCAGGAACCGCAGCGTCGCCAGCAGCAGCGATAGCAGTTTCAGAAAGACCCAAACCACCCCGAACAGCGCCAATGCGGCCATCACCGATTGCAACGGCCCAAGGGTGAATTCGGTTCCGGCAACGGTGATCTGCACCCCGCCACCGGTTTCCATCAGATAACCTGCACCAAGGGACAGCGCCGCGATGGCCGCGACAAACACTAGAATCTTTATCAATGACCACAACATGGCAGGTCCTTTAGTTGGTGTTCAGGCTTTGGGCCAGGGTGTCGGCCGCTTGCAACGCAGCTGCCCGCGTGCTGGCAAGTGTCACCCAGTCTTGCATTTCGGCGCGCGCCACATCCGGTAGCGCGGATATTTCGGTCAATGCCTGTGGCAAGTGCCCGTTGGTCAGCGCAGCCTGGGCGCGTGACAGAATGGCATCCGGGTCATCGCCTTCGCGTGGCTCGACCGACCGAGCGCCCAGATGGCGCTGCAAAAAGCCACCCAGCCCGCCATCGCCGCCCTGCGCGCGTGCAGCCGACAGAGCGGCCCGTGCGGCAGGGGCAAACCTGTCCGAAAGCGCCGCGTGGGTTGCAACGCCGTCACTGGCGGCACTGGTCAATTCCTGCGGTATAGACACTGCTGCCGCCGTCAATTCCTGTAACATCGGCGCAATTGAGGACCCGTCATCCAACGCGCCCCGCAGGCGGGCCACGGTGGCCAGGTTGGCGGCAAGCTGCGCCGCAGCGGCAGCGTTTTCTTCCATCGCGCTGGCATCCGCCTTGATGGTGCGGGCGCTTTCAATCAACGTCTCAACTTCGGCCCGCTGGGTGGCCATGGATTGCAGCAACGCTGCCAGTTCGCGTTCATAAGCCGCGATGGCGGCTTGGGAAACACTGTCGGTCAAGGGGCGCTTTTCCACGTCGTTCAGACGGGAATCCAATGGGGCCAGACGGGCATCAAGATCAATGAATTTCGTGCCCATCGCCTGGGTTTGTGCGTGCAGCGGGGCAATTGCGGACTCTATCGCGTCCAGCTGGGCCTGAACCGGGGCCAGGTCCGGAACAACAATTGCGCCCAATTCCGACTGCAGCGCCGCCAGTGCCGCAGAATGGTCGGCCATCGACGCCTGAAGGGTGGCGATTGCGGCGTCATTTTTGCCCGCCTGCCAGGAAACGGGCAGATAGGGGTCAAGAATCTGGGTGCGTGCCGCGGCAAAACCCAGCCCGGCGGCCAGAATCCCGCCAATCAAGGCAGCCCCAAAGCCGCTTCTCCTTTCAACCACAGTCTGAACCTGCGGTTGTGGATCCGGGTCGCTGGGTATTTCAACCTGCTCTGGCAAGTCCGGTTCGTCGGCAACCACATCTTCAGCTGTGTCTTCCGGTTCCGGCTGATCATCTTCAACAAGGGTGTCGATGACGGGATCACTTTCATCCGCTGTCACATCCACCTGATCGACTGATTCGAGTGTTTCGGTTTTGGGATCAGTCTCTTTGTCCGGGTCGGGTTTCTTCTTACTAGCCACCTCGGGGGTCCCTTCGATTCTCAACTGAATTGGCGCAAGCCACTGGCAAACTCTACTGTGCGCCCTCGTCACCCTCAACCCGGATGGCAGTATTCACCAAATGCTCTACCAACCCGGCCATAGTGGCGGAATCCGGGTGGTCGGCTATGGCTAACTTTATATATTTTAACGATTTTAATGGTTCTGCAACCGCCTCACTTAGGGCGGCCAGATACAGCGGCGCCTGTCCTTTGTGCTGGTTGGCAAATTGTCGCGCAGTTCGTGGAGAGAATAATGGCGCAATCACCGCGTCAGACCCGGCAAGCACCTGTTGCGCCTGCTCGGTCAGCGGTTCCAGCCGTTGTTCATAGACCGACTGCGCGCGGGCCGGGCATTTCTGCGCCATCAGACGCGCGACGATGTGGCCACGACTGTGGGTTCCGCGAATGTGCAACAACGGGGTTGCAGGCTGGGTTTCGACCAGCGACGACACCAACGCATCGGATGTGGCACCGGCGCAGTCGGCCTGCCACCCGGCCTGGCGTGCCGCATCGGTGGTGGCTTGGCCCACACAGAAACACGGCAGATCCCGGCGCGATGACAGACGCGCAGCTATTGCCACCCCGTTGGACGAGCTAAAGATCAGCCCGCGTGCATCGCCAAAGTCGATGTCGCCAGCGGTTTTGACAATCCGAATCAGCGGTGAATTAACAATGGTCAACCGGGACAAAAGCGTTCGCGGCAAGGTGGTTGAAAACCGTTCAGATGCGGCGCGCGGACGGGTCAACAGAAGGGTCAGCATGGGCTTCCCGGGATTGTTTGCCAAGGGCTAGAGTGTTACCCCCGCGCGGATGATGATGCAACGGTTGGGACCGATGGCAAAAACGCTGACCATTCTGGGGCTGGAAAGCAGCTGCGACGACACTGCCGCCGCGATTGTCCGGCAATCCGGGGATGGGCCGGCACAGATATTGTCATCTGTGGTGTTTGGCCAGACAGAGCTGCACAGCGCTTTTGGTGGTATCGTGCCGGAACTGGCAGCGCGGGCGCATGCGGAAAAGCTGGATCTGTGTGTACGGGATGCCTTGACGAAATCGACCCTAACGCTGGTGGATTTGGACGCAATTGCCGTCACCGCCGGGCCGGGATTGATTGGCGGGGTGCTGTCAGGTGTAATGTGCGCCAAGGGAATCAGCGCCGCGACGGGTTTGCCGTTGATCGGGGTGAACCATCTGGCGGGGCACGCGCTGACACCCCGGCTGACCGATGGCATTGCCTATCCCTATCTGATGCTTTTGGTGTCTGGTGGCCATTGCCAGTATCTGATTACGCGCGGACCTGCGGATTTCACCCGACTGGGCGGCACCATCGACGATGCCCCCGGCGAGGCGTTCGACAAAACCGCGCGTCTGTTGGGCCTGCCGCAACCCGGTGGACCTGCGGTCGAGTCCGAAGCCCTTAAAGGCAATCCGGCGCGGTTCCGGTTTCCCCGGCCTTTGCTGGACCGGCCAGATTGTAACCTGTCCTTTTCCGGCCTGAAAACCGCGTTGCTGCGGCAGCGCGATCAGATCATCGCCGAAAAGGGTGGGTTAACCCACCAGGATCGCGCCGATCTGTGCGCCGGGTTTCAACAGGCAGTCGTGGACGTTCTGGCAGAAAAAACCCGCCGGGCGCTTTTGATTTATTTGCAGGAACAACCATCCGCGCCCACCATCGCGGTTGCTGGTGGGGTGGCGTCGAATGCGGCCATTCGGGCGGGATTAGAGACTGTTTGCAATGAAAATAACGTGGCTTTCGTCGCCCCTCCGTTGG
>JBLINN010000317.1:0-4873 GCA_047639325.1 Paracoccaceae bacterium
GAAACCCACCCACCGAGATATTGCCGCCGCTGATAATTGCCGCCGAAACCGCGCCGTCATCGGATTTCAGCATCGCGGCCAGCGACGCCGCCCCGCCCGGTTCGGCAATCACCCGAACCTCGTCGAACAGCCTCCGCATCGCGGCAATAATCTCGTCTTCTTCCACCGTCACCATCCGCGCGGTGCGCGGCGCGACATAACGCAACACATCCGGGTCCGGTTGGTTGATCGTCAAGGCATCCGCGATGGTGTCCACATCATCAATCGCCACCGGCTGACCGGCCGCAAAACTGCGGGCAAACGCCGGGGCGCGGGCGGCTTCGACGCCGATAACTTCGATATCGCGACCCGATTGCTGGACCGCCGCACAGATAGCCGATAACAGCCCGCCGCCGCCCACCGGCACATAAATTCGCCGCGTTTCCGGCTGATCTGCTAAAATCTCGTCCGCAATCCCCTGACTGCCCTCCAGAAACGGCGCGCATTTATGCGGGTGCAGGAAATAGCAATCGCGACTGGCGACGATCTGTTCGCAATAGGCCAGCGCGTCGCTGCCGGTTTGACCATGCAAGATCACCTCGGCCCCAATCTTGCGGGTCAGCGCCAGCTTGGCGGGGGACACGGTTTGGGGCATCACCACAATAACCGGGCGCTTCATCAACCGGCCAGCCCAGGCGAGGCTGAACGCGGTGTTGCCCATCGACACGGTGATCACTTGCCGATCATCCCCCGCCGCCGCCAGCGTCTGCAACACCCGCACCGCACCACGCATTTTGAACGAACCACTGGTCTGACATGCCTCTAGCTTGCAGGCCAGATGCGGCTGATCAGCCAGCGCAAATAGTGGCGTGCGCCGGATCAGCCCGCCCAACCCGCTATTCATTGCCAATCTCTGCGTCTTCTTCCGCCTGAAACTGATCCAGCAGCGCCTTTAGCCGCACCTGACGATCCAGCCGCTTGGCCTCGCGCGCGGGCAGATCGGCCCCATCGCCATAATCAAACAACCCCCGCAAAGTCTTGGTGCCAAAGGCCCCTTCGGCGTATTTTTCGGCCACCAGCGCCGGGCTGTTCAGGTCGGGCCGGTTCAGCGCCCGGGCCACCGACCGCCCGCCGTGATGCAGAATATCCAACCCGCCAACGTCGATGAATTCCAGAATGCCCATCACCGGAAACCGGTATCCCCAGCCATGGGTGATGGCCTTGTCGATATCTTCGGGGCTGGCAACGCCCTCTTCCATGATCCGTACGGATTCGTTCATCAGGGCAACCTGCAACCGAGAGATCACAAAACCGGGGCTGGATTTGCATCGGATGGGCGCGTGCCCAGTGCGGCGCAGAAACCCAAGCAACGCGTCAACATTGGCTTGGGCCATATCGTCTGGTGTGACCACCTCGAGGAACGGGATCAACCAGGGCGGGTTCATAAAATGGGTCACCACCATCGCCGTCGACAGGTCCATCCCGGCGCTCAGCTCTTCGGCGGTAAAGGTAGAGGTCATCGAACACAGCGCCGTGGCATCGCCAATCGTCGCCCCCATCGCGCGGTACGCGGCTTGTTTTATCGGAATTTCCTCGGGCAGGGCCTCGAACACATAGACATAGCATTTGTCGGGGATCTGATCGCCGCAATAGACCGGCGCAGGCAGGTCAGTGGTGTCGCGCCCCAGGTTCCTGGCCGCTGTCAGGAACTCTTGGTGCAACTCTGCGGCCTTGGCTTGCCGGTCTTCGGCACTGCGCGGCTTTAGGTCGATAACATCCGCAGGGCAGCCGTTCAGCGCCATGTCCACCGCCAGCCCCGTCGCCATGCGCCCGATGCCCAATATCGCCACAGCGTCTTTTGATTGGATCCGCATGCCATCTCCCTGTGTGCTGCGTCAGCGGGAACCTCACCACAGGACCCTCGCGCATGCAAGTCACCTGCCCTCCGGGAAAAAGCGTGATAAATCATTGCGCTCTGACCCCGGCGCGCTAAAACTGCGGATATGCTGATCTTTTCACAACAATCCCTGGCCTTTATCGCCGTTCCCAAAACCGGCACCACCGCCATTGAAATGGCGTTGAAACCCAAGGCCGACATCCTGTTCACCAAGCGTTACAAACACATGCCGGCGCGCATTTTTCACACAAAAGTCGCGCCATTCCTGGATATCTCATTGGGCCTGCACCCACAGCGGTTCGCGGTGATGCGTGCCCCCGAAGAACAGGTTCGCAGTTGGTTCCGCTATCGTTCTCGCGAGCAAAAAGATGGCAGTTCAAACAGTACCGACGGCATCAGCTTTGACGCGTTTGTTTTGGCGCTGACGTCAGACGACCCGCCTGCTTTCGCCAAGATCGGCAGCCAGTATAACATGCTGGCCTCTGGCGAGGGTGAGGTGTTGGTGCACCACCTTTTCGCCTACGAGACACCAGCGCTGCTGCAAACCTTTCTAAACGACCGCTTTGGTCAGGAAATCGTGCTGAAACAAAAGAACGTTTCGCCCCCCGCAGATGCCCCCCTTAGCGACGAGATGCGCACCAGATTGCGCGCCTTACGCGCCCCGGAATTCGAACTGTATGACCGGCTGATGGATGCCGGTGGCCATTTGCAAACGCAGATCGGCTAGGGCCAGCCCCCCATATCAAGGCCTTCGCAACAGTTCTTTTGAGTCCTTGGCAGCCGTCCAGACCAAAGGCTTGGATATCCCGGCCAAAGGCTGACGACGGCTGCTTTTGCGGTGGGACAGGCATGTGATCATCGCACCAATTGCCAGTCGCCTTGCGCGGCGGCGGCAAGGTTTACCAGACTATCCAATATCTGCTGTACCAACTATGCTTGCCGTCAATAACCCGGGGAAATTGGCAATGCGTCGCATTTAGGGAGCACTTTTTGGGGTAAGTTTTTTGGCGGGATGTGACCCCTATACTGCCGCTGCAGTGATTGTTACTGCGCCGATATGGCTACCAATCCAATACGCCGTAAGCCAATCTGGCGTCGTGCAACCTGTTACGGTTGTCTCCACAACGGGTAAACAACTGACGCCGTCCTTCACCGATGTGACAGAGGCGACCACGTTACCCCATTCTTGATAGATTGCGGCGAAACTGGCAAATCTGTAATCTCGCCCTTGTCTGCCGATCCAGACACACAAGATTTCAAACTTTGGATATACCCACCCTCGCAATCCTGAACTAAGCCCACTTTTTTCCCGGCAACCGCCATTTCCGCCTTGCGCAGTTGATCAGGCCCCGATCCCAGACACCAACACGAACCGCGCACGCCCCCTTTTCAAGCATGACAGACTGGTCTATATGCGCCTCTTCACGCGGGGCTACAGCCTTGGAGGAGCCCCGCCCTTACAATTGGAGAAATATCATGGCTGGAGAGATCCCAGATCTCGTCGCCCAGGAACGGACGGGGACAGGCAAGGGCGCCGCTCGTCAGGCACGCCGCAATGGCATGGTTCCGGGTATCGTTTTTGGTGGCGACACTGATCCGCTGCCCATCAATATCCCGTTCAACGTCCTGTTCAAACGGCTAAAAGCCGGACGGTTCAAGTCGACGCTGTTCAACCTGAAGGTTGAAGGCCATGACGACGTACGGGTGATCTGCCGCGACGTGCAGCGTGACGTTGTCAAAGACCTGCCGACACACCTGGACCTGTTGCGCCTGCGCCGGACCACCAAAGTTAACCTGTTCATCCCGGTTGAGTTTATTGGCGAAGAAGAATGCCCCGGCCTGCGTAAAGGCGGCGTTTTAACCGCGATTCGCCCCGAGGTGGAACTGAACGTGACGGCACAGGACATCCCCGACAGCGTCATCGTTGACCTGTCGAAAATGAATGTCGGCGACGTGGCCACGATTTCGATGGTGACCCTGCCAGCAGGGTCCAAAGTGACCATCGACCGTGATTTTGTCATCGCAAACATCTCTGCCCCGTCTAGCCTGCGCTCGGCTGACGACGGTGATGACGACGACACTGCCGTTGCAGACGCGGATGCTGATGCGGACGCCACCGAAGAATAGGCGAACGACCAGGGTCAGGGCCCTTTAACCCTGACCCGAACCAGACCTCTGGTTATCAATCGCAAAACGGGGCCCATTCGCGGCCCCGTTTTTTTTGTCATGCGCGTTGTTCCGGGCGCGCTCAGGGTTTCTTTGCCCCGGCAAAATGCGCAGTCCCGTGGCGACGTGGTTGGTCTGCCGGGTCTCGTGGGTTCCACCGCTGTCCACACAAAAAACTGCCGCCGGATTGGCCGGTTATGCGGTGGCAAAAATCGCCAACCCTTCCTTGATGGTCCTCAGATCGAAATACCTTTGATTATTTCTGGGTCAACACGCAGCGGATTGGCATCCAAAACCACCAGATCGGCGAGCTTGCCAACCTCGATGCTGCCTTTGTTGTCCTCCTCGAACGCCTGGTATGTGGCGTTGATGGTAATCGCCTGCAGCGCCTTTTGCGGCGTATTCCGCTGATCGGCCCCAATCACTTCCCCGTTGCGATCCAACCGGTTGACAGCGCTCCGCAAGACCAGCATCTGATCGATCGGCACCACGTTGAAATAGGTGTGATTGGTCGGCTTTAACCCCAGATCAATCGCGTCACGCATCGGGCTGATATAGGACGCCTGTTCCAACCCGTGATTGGCGATATGCGCCGCGGCAAGGAAAATGCGGTCGGTACAAAACGACGGGATAAAAGCATAGGCTAGGTATTTGTCCAGCTGATCGCGGCGCACAAACTGGCTGTGCACCAGAACCGTGCGCCTGTCGACCGTCAGATAAGGCGTCGTAAAGCTTACAGTCTTGCCCTGGGGCGAGTGCTCGATGGTAATCTTGCAGCCGCCCAGCTGTAGCGGTTTGTCATAGGCCATCCAGCTGCCAGCGGGATATGCC
>JBLINN010000318.1:0-4797 GCA_047639325.1 Paracoccaceae bacterium
GCTTAAAGGACTAACGGCGGGCCTGCCCGCCGGGCAGGGTGGTGCGGGATACGCAGTATCCTGCGGGCCCCGCACCCCGAAGTTTAGGAACCAAGAGTGCCCAGGCGCGACACATAAAGAAAACCCCCGGACCGGGGGCCAGCCCCCGGACCCCCGGGATATTTGGGGCCAGAAAAAGCCAAAGGGCACATGACCCGGCGGCACGGCTCTGACAGGGAGAATGAAATGGCGAAATCGGATTACGACGGGCCGATCCTTGAAATTGACAAGCTGTCGATTTCGTTTTTCACGCGGTTGCGCGAAATACCGGCGGTGATGGATTTTTCGGTCACGGTCCAACCGGGCGAAGCCGTGGGGTTGGTTGGCGAATCCGGCTGTGGTAAATCCACCGTGGCGCTGGGGGTGATGCAGGATCTGGGCAAGAATGGCCAGGTTGTCGGCGGGTCGATCAAGTTCAAGGGCCGCGATCTGAGCGAGATGAGCCCCGAAGAGCTGCGCGATATTCGCGGGTCGCAGATTGCGATGATCTATCAAGAACCGATGGCGTCCTTGAACCCGGCGATGAAGATTGGCAAGCAATTGATGGAAGTGCCGATGATCCATCAGAAGGTTTCCAAAAAAGACGCCTATGATCGAGCCTTGCAGGTGGTCACGGACGTCAAGCTGCCGGACCCGGTGCGGATATTGAATTCATTCCCGCATCAATTGTCAGGCGGGCAGCAGCAGCGGATTGTCATTGCCATGGCACTGATGACCGAGCCTGCCCTGTTGATCCTGGACGAACCGACCACGGCATTGGACGTCACGGTTGAGGCGTCGATTGTGGAACTGGTCAAGGATCTGGGGCGCAAATACGGCACCTCGATGCTGTTCATCAGTCACAACCTTGGTCTGATTCTGGAGACCTGTGACCGGCTGTGTGTGATGTATTCCGGCGAAGCGGTGGAGCGCGGCAGTATCAAGGATGTGTTTGACGAAATGCAGCACCCGTACACGCAGGCGCTGTTTCGGTCGATCCCGCTGCCGGGGGCGGATAAGAACACCCATCCATTGGTGGCCATTCCCGGCAACTTTCCCCTGCCCCACGAGCGGCCAAATGGCTGCAACTTTGGGCCGCGCTGTGATTATTTCGAAGAAGGCCGCTGTGATGTCGGCGATCTTTTGATGGCTGACGTACCGGGTAATGATCGTCACGCAACCCGCTGTCTGAAGTTCCAGGAGATCGACTGGAGCGCTCCGATCACTTTGGGTGAACAGAAGGAAAAGGGTGAAATCGGCGAGGTTGTTCTGAAGATCGACAATCTGAAGAAATATTACGAGGTGGCGGCCAACGCGATCTTTGGCGGCGGCGACACCAAGGTGGTCAAAGCCAACGAGACCCTATCGTTTGAGGCGCGCGAAAGCGAGACGCTGGCGATTGTCGGGGAATCGGGCTGTGGCAAGTCGACCTTTGCCAAGGTGTTGATGGGTCTGGAAACCGCGACCGAGGGCGAGATTCTGTTGGATGGCAAGAATATCGAACAGATTCCAATCCAGCAACGCGACACCAAGACGGTGTCAGATATTCAGATGGTGTTTCAGAACCCGTTTGACACGCTGAACCCGTCGATGACCGTGGGGCGCCAGATTATCCGGGCGCTGGAAATCTTTGGGGTGGGTAACAGCGAGGCCGAGCGCAGAAAGCGGATGCTGGAATTGCTTGATCTGGTGAAACTGCCACGCGCCTTTGCTGACCGGATGCCCCGGCAATTGTCCGGCGGGCAGAAACAGCGGGTTGGCATTGCGCGGGCGTTTTCTGGCGGCGCGCGCATTGTGGTGGCGGACGAACCTGTGTCGGCGCTGGATGTGTCGGTGCAGGCGGCGGTGACCGATTTGTTGATGGAAATCCAGCGCGAAGAAAAGACCACGCTGTTGTTCATCAGTCATGACCTGTCAATTGTACGCTATCTGTCGGACAGGGTGATGGTGATGTATCTGGGCCATGTGGTCGAGCTGGGCGATACCGATCAGGTGTTCAGCCCGCCCTATCATCCCTATACCGAAGCACTGCTGTCGGCGGTGCCGATTGCCGACACGTCAGTGAAGAAAAAGCGCATCGTGCTAGAAGGCGACATTCCGTCGGCAATGAATCCGCCCACCGGATGCCCGTTCCAGACCCGGTGCCGGTGGAAATCCGAAGTTCCGGGGGGCTTGTGTGAAAAAGAGGTGCCACCGGTGCGCCAGCTTGCTGTCGGACATCAGATCAAGTGTCATCTAAGCGATGAAACGCTGGCCGAGATGGAACCGGTGATCGAGATCGCGGCAGAGTGACACCACTGCGAAGACCGGGTTTCAGCCCCGGTCTTTGACGTTCTTAGTGTTACTTGAATTGGGGGTCGCGGTTTTGGGGCGGCTATGCTGCGCAGATCAACTGCCCCAGATTTTCTTGACGTAATTCCGGGTTTCTTTATAGGGCGGCACCCCGCCATGTTCGCGAACTGCGTCCGGCCCGGCATTATACGCCGCCAGCGCCAGGCGCCAGGATTTGAACCGTTTATACTGGCGCGACAAATAGCGGGCGCCACCATCCAGATTTTCGTACGGGTCATTTGGATCAACCCGCAAATTGCGCGCCGTGGCGGGCATCAGCTGGGCCAGCCCCAAGGCGCCTTTGTGCGATTTGGCGTTTGGGTTCCAGTTGGATTCCTGCTGCACCAGCCGCAAAAACAGATCCTCGGGTACGTTATTGCGCCGCGCCGCTGCGCGGGCCATGTCCATATAGATGCCGCGGTATTTGCCGGAATAGGGCAGCGACCGCCCGGTATCATGCGCTGATTTCGGCTGTAGACGCACCGAATTGGCATATTGCGTCGCCGCGCGATTATCCAGAACCTTGGCGTGGGACGCAAACAGGCTTTTCTGGTTGCGCGACGAAAACATGTCGGCCCCCGCCGGGACAGCCAGCGCGATGCTAACCAAACTTGCCACTAAAAGAATGCGCCTGCTCATCAGTCTTCAGATCCTGCCCGGTCTGTGTTGCGGGCAATATACATGTTTACAAAGCGATTTCCAGAGCACCGCCCAAACCTTGTGGCAAAGACCTGCCGTTAATGATGTTTCAACCAAAGCCGAGGCCGTATAGGTTCAGCGCGCGCGGGTTTTCTAGATTCGCACTCAACAAGAATAATCAGCAACCTGGGGGGCAAAATGGCCGGCTCTGTCAACAAAGTCATTATCATCGGAAACCTGGGCCGCGACCCCGAAGTGCGGACGTTCCAGAACGGCGGCAAAGTGTGCAATCTGCGCATTGCCACGTCTGAGACCTGGAAAGATCGCGCCACCGGCGAGCGGCGCGAAAAGACTGAATGGCATTCGGTCGCGGTCTTTAGCGAGGGTCTTGTGCGCGTCTGCGAGCAGTATTTGCGCAAAGGGTCCAAGGTTTATATCGAAGGCAAGCTGCAAACCCGCAAATGGCAGGACCAAAGTGGTCAGGATCGCTATTCAACCGAGATCGCCTTGCAAGGGTTTGACGGAACATTGGTCATGCTGGATGGTCGCGGCGAAGGCGGCGGCGGTTCTGGTGGCGGCGGCGGCGGCGGTGATTATGGCGGCGGTGACGGCGATCAGTCCGGTGGGTCCTACGGCGGTGGTGGCGGTGGCTATGATAGTGGGCCACAAGGTGGGGGTGATAGCGGCGGGCGCGCGCCATCCTCTTCCCGCGATATCGAAGAAGACGAAATTCCGTTCTAGGTTCACACTCCGCGCAGACTGGAGACTTTTGAAATGACGTGGTCGTTTTCTCTTGGACGTCTGTTTGGGTCCGAACTGCGGGTGCATATCACCTTTTTCCTGCTGCTCGCATGGGTTGGCGTGGCCGCCTATTCCGATGGCGGCCTGCCTGCGGCGATTGAAAATATCGGCTTTATTCTGGCGCTGTTTGCCTGCGTGGTGGCGCATGAATTTGGCCATGCTTTGGCCGCGCGACGCTATGGCATCCGCACGCCTGATATCACCCTTCTGCCGATCGGCGGGCTTGCCCGGCTGGAACGGATGCCGGAAAATCCCCGGCACGAGATTGTCGTGGCCTTGGCCGGGCCTGCGGTTAACGTGGTGATCTGGGCGGTGCTGGTGGGCATTATCAGCGCGGAAATGCGGCTGGATGAATTGGCGCAGATCGACAGCACCGGCCCTGGGTTTCTGGGGCGGCTGGCGTTGATCAATCTGGTTTTGGCGGTGTTCAACCTGATCCCGGCCTTTCCTATGGATGGCGGGCGGGTGTTTCGGGCGGTACTGTCGCTGAGCATGGATCGGGTCAAGGCCACACGCATCGCCGCGACGGCGGGGCAAATTGTTGCGTTACTGCTGGGGTTTACCGGGTTAAGCTCGGGTAATCCGGTGCTGGTCTTGGTGGCGGTTTTTGTCTTTATCGCCGCCAACGCTGAAAATCAGGATGTGGCGATGCGCGCGGTGACCCGGCAGTTGCTGGCACGCGAGGCGATGATCACCAGTTACGAAAGCCTGACACCCGCAGACACAATCGACACGGCAGCGGCCACCTTGATCCGTACAACCCAGCATGAATTCCCGGTCCTGAACCCGGATGGCAGTCTGCTGGGCTTTGTCACCCGCACCGCGCTGTTTGGCGCGCTGGCGGGCGATGGGTCGCGGATGCGCCCAGTCACTGAAATCCTTGAAACCGACATTCCACAGGTTGGATTGGCGGCTGGTCTAGAGGCTGTGCTGGATGCGTTGCACAAAGGCGCACCAGCCATTGCGGTGTGTGGTGAGGCTGGGCAGATGATCGGCTATATCACCCGC
>JBLINN010000319.1:0-4791 GCA_047639325.1 Paracoccaceae bacterium
AACCCTTTTGACTTGGCCACATCCAGAACCGTCTTGATTCTTTGCGCTAGCCGTTTCGCAGTTTCGTGCTTCTCGGTCCAGATCGGCGACAGGCACATCAACACTTCGGGCTGATCAACGCTATCGACCGGCATCCGCCCGATCTTGGGAAAGGCGTAATCGCGCAAGGTGTTGATCCATTGCTGGCCATGCTTGGCGTTCTTCCATGTCGGCAACCGGTCGATATGCACTTGTTGCGCTACTTCCTCGAAGGTCGGAATGTCCTGACGGGCATTGAAACGCGGGTTAAGGCCCTGTTTGGCCATACGTCGATATTCCAACGCCCGATCCCGCGCTTGGTTCAGTGTGACAATGTCCGCGCCGCCCAAACCAAAGTCGGTACGCAGCGGCGCGCCCTTCTTGTTCTTCTGGCCTTTGACGACGACGCGCACAATCCAGCGCCGCGCACCAGACGGATCGACCACCAGGTAAAGGCCCCCGCC
The DNA here is from genome assembly GCA_047639325.1 of Paracoccaceae bacterium. GTDB lineage: Bacteria > Pseudomonadota > Alphaproteobacteria > Rhodobacterales > Rhodobacteraceae > NVQY01. The sequence goes on from JBLINN010000319.1 coordinate 483, forward strand.
ATCGCCATGACGCCCAGCGCCAAGGTTCTCCACCAGCTTCTTTGTCAGCTTGCCAGTTAGGGCCATCTAAAAATACCACATTCCATACCACTCAAGGAACGAATATAGGCGTCATCGAAAGAAACTCAAGGCAAACATGGAATACCACTAAGTCCAACAAAACAAAGAAAAAGGGCCGCCCAAGGCGACCCAATCAAACTCACAAAAAAGGTATGGTGGCGGAGACGAAGGGATTCGAACCCTCGATACCGTTCCCGGTATACTCCCTTAGCAGGGGAGCGCCTTCGACCACTCGGCCACGTCTCCACTGGCGTGTTTAACGGCAGCTTCCGGCAGGGACAAGACACAATTGACACCGGTATCTGCTTGTTTCTCTGCAATGACCCGCTATCAGTCCCCGCCTGCCGGATATAGGGAGTTTGGGCCTAAATGATCTCTAATTCGATGCCCGTCCGGCCCGCCCGTCTATGGGATGCAACTGGGCCTTCACGCGGAACGCACGGTCTGGTGATCAGCTGTGTCTTGCAGCATGGCGTTGCTGGGCGCAGGCTTTGGGTCAGACGCCCCTTGGTCTGGCTAGAATGGCCGGATCTGCGCCTTATGCAAAAGGAAACATGCAAAATGACCACCTACAATCGCCTTGCCCTGGCCGCCGTGATGGTGCTTGCCGCAACCGCTGTGGTCGCCGGAACCGGTACTGGCAAGTTACGCTCTGATACCGATCATGCCTCTAACTTCACTGGGCCGGACCATGATCCGGTCACTAAAAACCCGCAGGCGTCGAACTGGCCGGGATTGCCAGAGCGTCAGGGCGGGCGGTCCTATAGCAAGCTGATCCACACCACATCCGGCGTGCGTGAACGCAACGCGGAATCCGGGCGGCGCTGACCCGCAGCGACCGGCGGGTCAGGTATTGAACAGAAAGTGCAGGACGTCCCCGTCCTTGACGACATAGGTTTTGCCCTCGGCCCGCATCTTGCCTGCTTCTTTGGACGGCTGTTCGCCGCCGCAGGTGACAAAATCGTCATAGGCGATGGTCTCGGCGCGGATAAAGCCGCGTTCGAAATCGCCGTGGATCACCCCGGCGGCCTGCGGTGCGGCGGTGCCGTGCGGGATGGTCCAGGCGCGGGCCTCTTTCGGGCCGACGGTAAAGTAGGTTTCCAGGTGCAACAGCTCGTAACCGGCGCGGATCAGTCGATCTAGCCCGGCCTCGTGCAGGCCCATTTCCTCTAGGAACATCTGCGCCTCGTCCGGTTCCAGCTGGCTGATCTCTTCTTCGATCTGGGCGCTAATGATCACATGCGCGTTGCCTTCGGCGGCGGCCATCTCTGCCACTTTGGCCGAAAGGGCATTGCCCTCGGCGGCCTCGGACTCGCCCACGTTGCAGACATAAAGCACCGGCTTGGTGGTCAGCAATTGCAACAGCTTCCACGCTTTGGCGTCGTCTTCGTCAACCTTGACAACCCGGGCCGGTTTGCCCTGTTCCAGCTCCGCCAAAGCGGCCTTTAACAGACGTTCCTGTTGCACCGCATCCTTATCGCCGCCGCGCACCTTGCGCACCAGGCCTTGCAGGCGCTTTTCGACGCTTTCGATATCGGACAGCATAAGTTCCGTTTCGATGGTTTCAGCGTCGGCAACCGGATCAACCCGGCCTTCGACATGGGTCACGTCGCCGTCTTCAAAGCAGCGCAGCACATGGGCGATGGCGTCAACTTCGCGGATATTGGCCAGAAACTGGTTGCCCAACCCTTCGCCCTTGCTGGCCCCTTTGACCAGCCCGGCGATATCGACAAAGGTCATCCGCGTCGGGATGATCTGTTTCGACCCGGCAATAGCGGCCAGCTTGTCCAGCCGCGCGTCCGGCACGCCAACCTCGCCCACATTGGGTTCGATGGTGCAAAACGGAAAATTCGCCGCCTGCGCGGCGGCGGTTTTGGTCAGCGCGTTGAACAGCGTGGACTTGCCGACATTCGGCAGACCCACGATTCCCATCTTAAAACCCATGTCTGGCCTCCGATATACGGTTTCGGCCCGCTTCTAGAGACAGGGTGCACCCTGTGCAAGCGCCAGTGAACCGGGCGCGCCGCGCAAACGAACCTTAACCAAAGCGATAACTGGACGCGGTGACGCCGCCATAGGCGGTTTCTTCGTGATAAACCCGCTGGGCGCCTTCGGCCTCGGCCGCGCCTAGGGCGGCGAACAGCGGCACAAGGTGATCCTCGGCCGGGTGGCATACCCGGGCATAGGGGGCTGCCTCCCACGCCTCAAGCGCGGCAACGCGATCCTTAGGGGCCATTGCCAGCGCCTGGTCCAGCCAATCGTCAAACGCGGATGACGGCGTTCGCGCGTCTGGCCCCATCAGGCGCAGGTTGTGATAACTTAGCCCAGACCCGACAATCAGCACGCCTTCGTCCCGCAGGGGGGCCAACGCACGGCCCAGCGCAAAATGCTCTGCCACGTTGTAATTGCTGCGCAGGGACACCTGAAACACCGGCACGTCGGCCTTGGGGTACATAACGGCCAAAGGCGCAAAAGTCCCGTGGTCAAAGCCGCGATCATCGTCCAGATGCACCGGCAGCCCAGCCGCCTGGATCAAATCTGCCGCGCGCTGCGCGATCTGCGGCGCGCCGGGGGCTGGATAGACAATTTGATAGGTTTCGTCCGGGAACCCAAAGTAATCATACACCATCGGCGGGTTGGCCGTGCGCATCACTGTGAAATCCGGGGTTTCCCAATGCCCCGAGATCATCAGAATCGCCTTGGGGGTCTGCCCAATCTCGGCAGGCATCCGCGCCAGCGAGGCCTCAAGAATGGCAAGCTGGCAGCGCATGTCTGGTATCCACGGCCACGGACCACCGCCATGCAAGATGAAATATGTCGGCAACCGGTCAGCCATGGTGCTCTCCTTCGGGGGGCGTTGGGGTTGGCCAACCCTAGCGGCCCTGTGGCGCGCAAGACAGCGGAGTCGGTGAACAGGCATCCTGCACGTCAGCACCATTTTCCGGGGTGCTGGAACAGCTTGCCAATTATCAGGGGATTGCCATCAAGCCGCGCATTGGTAATGTGCCTTTACCAATTCATGCGCTCAAGACCGAAAGCTGCAAAAATGCCCGTCATTACCAACATCGCCGACCTGAAACGCATCTATAAACGCCGTGTACCGCGGATGTTCTATGACTATGCCGAAAGCGGCAGTTGGACCGAGCAGACTTTTCGCGAAAACACCACGGACTTCGACCAGATCCGCCTGCGCCAGCGGGTGGCGGTGGATATGACCGGACGCAGCACCGCGGCGCAGATGATCGGCCAAGATGTGGCGATGCCGGTGGCCTTGGCCCCGGTTGGGCTGACCGGGATGCAGCACGCGGATGGCGAGATAAAGGCGGCCAAGGCGGCCGAGGCGTTTGGCGTGCCCTTCACCCTTTCCACCATGTCGATCTGTTCAATCGAAGATGTGGCCGAGAACACAACCAAACCTTTTTGGTTGCAGGTTTATACGCTGAAAGACGACGATTTTATGCAGCGTCTGTTCGAGCGCGCCAAAGCGGCGAAATGCTCGGCTGCGGTGATCACCGTTGACTTGCAACTGATGGGGCAGCGCCACAAAGACCTGAAAAACGGGCTGTCCGCCCCGCCCAAACTGACACCAAAATCCGTTGCCAACATGATGACCAAGGTGCAGTGGGGCCTGGGGATGCTGGGCACCAAACGGCGATTTTTCGGCAATATCGTCGGACATGCCCATGGGGTCACCGACCCGTCGTCGCTGACAACATGGACGGCGGAATCCTTTGATCAGGCGCTGGACTGGGATCGCATCCGCGCGTTTCGCAAGATGTGGGACGGACCGCTGATCCTAAAAGGTATTCTGGACGCCGAGGATGCCAAACAGGCGCTGAATGTTGGGGCGGATGCCATTATCGTATCGAACCACGGCGGGCGGCAACTGGACGGCGCGCTAAGTTCGATACGCTCGCTGCCTGCGATCATGGATGCGGTTGGCGACAAGATCGAGGTGCATCTGGACAGCGGTATCCGGTCCGGTCAGGACGTTCTAAAGGCGTTGGCACTGGGGGCCAAGGGCACCTATATCGGGCGCGCCTATATCTATGGGTTGGGCGCGATGGGGCAAAAAGGCGTGACCACGGCGCTGAACGTGATCCACAAAGAGCTGGAGACAACAATGGCGCTGTGCGGCGAGACGGATGTCGCCAACCTTAGCCGCAAAAACCTGTTGGTTCCGATCGATTTCGAAGGAAAATGGCAGGACTGACGCGTTTCAATCACGGCCTAGGCACACGCCTAGCCT
>JBLINN010000320.1:0-4776 GCA_047639325.1 Paracoccaceae bacterium
CCACAAACGGGAGCGCCGCAAACGCCAGCAGCAAGTTGAAGGCAAGGTGTAGATTGATAGATTGTCGGGCGGGCGTCGCGCCAAGTTGTTTCAACAAATCCGGCATCGTCGCAATCACGAGGACTGCTAGCACGGCACCGCCACCACGCAGGATCAAATTACCCATGACCATCCGCCGCACAGCAAGTGGTGCGGTATAAGTCAGCAGGAATGCGATCAATCCCCCGCCCAGGTTAGCCCCCAGGATCATTGTGGCGGCTGCAGGGGGTGGCAATATGGACTGTCCCGCCAGCGTTACAAACAGCAAAACCGCCGCAACACTTGAGTGAACCCCCCAAGCGAACACAGCGCCGATGACAAAGGCCGTCAGCAAATCGCGGCCGAGATAGGCCATGACGGCCTGCGTGCCAGGATCGGATATCATCGGTTCGGTCGCGCCGCGGATCATGTCCAGCGACACGAAAATCAGCGCTAGCCCGATCATGATCCGGCCAACCTGCCGCGTATTGCTGCCTTCGCCGCGCAGAAAAACCGTGACCCCGATAACAAGCAACAACGGGATCAGGATTGGTTGCCGCACCATCAAGAGCTGTGTCACCACCGCTGATCCCACATCGGCGCCCAGCATGATCGCCAGGCCGGTCGCCGTCGCAAGGCCGCCCTTAGTCACAAAGTTGGACACCAGAACGGCAACTGCGGTGGAGCTTTGCAATAGCACAGCTGCCCCCATTCCAGTCCCCGCCGCAAGCAGGCGGTTCTTGGCGGAATGACGCAGCCAGATGCGCATAGGCGCTGCATATCCCCGCTCGACCCCGGTGCGCACCAAGCGCACAGCCCAAATCAAGAGGGCTGCGGCCCCCGCGATATGGACAAGGATTTGAATGGCGTGCGGATCGTTCACCGGGCGTACTTTCTTTCAGATTGCGGTATCAGAAGGGAAATGGACCTGATCCGGCCACTGGCCCGATACGGATCGTTTGAAACCCCACGTCCCACCGATGCACCAGGCAGCCGTCTTCTTGGGTCATGTATCCAACGGGCGCGTCTCGGCGGCGATCATAGGCGAACGTACTGCAGGGCGATGGGGACGAGATGGCAACGTGCCCCACCAAATCGCTGACCATCATATTGTGGATATGGCCGCAGACGATGCGTAACGCGCCGGAATAGTCGGCCAAGACATCCCGCAAGGCATCCCGGTTGGTCAACCCGATATCGTCCATAAATCCAATGCCGCAGGCAAAGGGGGGATGGTGCAACGCCAAAAGCACTGGCGCGCCACCCGCCTCAGACAATGCGTCTTGCAGGAAAGTGAGGCTGTCTGATGACAGCGTTCCCAGCCCGTGTCCTTCGACCAGGCTATCAAGTCCGATCAGGTGGATGTCACCTACCTTGCGGCTCCAGTTCAGCAGGCCACTTTCAGGAAGACCTTCCGCAAATGCGTTCCGCATCGGGTCGCGGGCATCATGGTTTCCCGGGATGACATAGGTCGGCAGATCCAGAGGCGCGACGAGCGCTTTGAACCGTGCATAGCTTTCAGCACTACCATCGTCGCTCAAGTCGCCACTGACCAGCAACCCATCAACCGGCCCGATCTGATCGCGGATGCCGCAAATCCGCTCAACCAACTGCGCCAAGGCGCCCGCAGAGTCCAGCCGCCCCGACACCAGCGCGCCGTCGGGCACGATATGGGTGTCGGAGATATGCAGTATCACCGTCATTTGATCCCTGCGCGCAGGAACGCCTGGACGAACTGACGCTGGAAGATCAGGAAGGCGATCAGCAAGGGGGCAATGGACATCAGCGTTGCGGCAGAAATGATGCTGATGTCGACGCCATTTTCCGGCGCACCAAAGATTGACAGACCGACCGTCAGCGGCCGTGTCTCGGGCGAGTTGGTCACGATCAGCGGCCACAGGAAGTTATTCCAATGGGTTGAAACGGACACCAGCGCGTAGGCCAGATAAGTGGGTTTCGCCAAAGGCACATAGACCCGCCACAAGATACCCAACAACCCGCAGCCCTCGATGCGCGCGGCCTCGTGCAACTCTATGGGGACGCCCTTGAACGCCTGTCGCATCAGGAAGATGCCGAACGCGCTTGCCATATAGGGCATGCCGACGCCAAGGATCGTATCGAACAGCCCAAGGCGCGAGATCATCGCGTAGTTTTCCACGATCAGGACTTCGGGCAGGATGAAGAGCTGCATCAGCACCAGAATGAACACGTAGTCTTTGCCGGGGAACTGCAGCTGCGCAAAGGCAAAACCTGCCAGTGTCGTCAGAATGAACTGTCCGATCAGGATCACGGTCACCAGCATGAAGGTGTTCATAAAATATTTCAGCCATGGCGCGCCGTTCCACGCCACACGAAAGTTTTCGAACGTCCAAGGCGAAAACAATTTCAGGTTGACCGCATCAGAGGTCGAATGGGTGGCAGCCCAAAAGGCGAACAGCAGCGGGGCAATCCAGATGATAGCCAGCAGGATCGCACCAAAGCTGTCCATGAATTTGGTGAGGCTCTTCATTGGTAATGCGTCCTTTTATCAAGGTAGAAGAACTGCACCGCCGCCACGATCCCGAGCACTGCGATCACCATGATGGTCATGGCCGCCGCACTTGGCGCATCGAAGAAGGCAAATGCCATCTCCCAAATGTAATAGAGGATCAGTTTGGATGCGTCGGACGGACCACCCTTGGTAAGGATAAACAGGTGGTCGATCAGCTTGACCGAGTTGATCATGGCGTTCACCGCGATGAACAGCGTCGTGGGCATCAACAGCGGCAGCACGATGCGGCGCGTATAGGTCCAGCGACTGGCGCCTTCGATGTCGGCGGCTTCTTTGAGGTCCTCGGGGATCGTCTGCAACGCGGCGAGGTAGAAGATCATGAAGAACCCCGCCTCTTTCCAGATCGTCACGATGATGATGGCCCACAGTGCCGTTTCCGGCTGGCCCAGCCAATTGACGGAGGGCAGGCCAAACAGACTGCCGATCTGGTCCAGCACGCCAAGGCCGGGCGTGTAGAAAAACAGCCACAGGTTCGCGGCGGCGATCATCGGCAGAACAGTTGGTGTGAAATAGGCAGTGCGCACAAATCCGCGCGCGGAAATCTTGGAATTTGCCCATAGCGCCATCGACAGTGCAATAAAGATCGACACTGGGATTGTGACCCCCGCGTAGAGCAGGTTGTTCTTGACCACGAGCCAGAATGTTGGATCCGCGAAGAGCTCGGCGTAGTTTTCAGTGCCGACGAACTCCGTCGGGTTGCGGCGGGTGCCGCGTGAAAACAGGCTCGACCATAGGGTCGCGATCGAGGGGTAAAACGCAAAAAGCGTTAGCAGGACGGCAGCGGGCGACAGCAATAGCCAGCCATAAATGGCCTGCCTGCGGCGTTCGAGGTTGGCATGGGCTGGCATGGCGCGGCTCCGGATTTTGGGAAAGGACGGGCCGACACGTGACGCGCATCGGCCCATCCGGTTTGTTACTGGTAGTCGCTCAGCAGGCGCACGGCGGCAGCTTGTGCTTCGGCCAGAGCGTCAGCCGGCTCTTTCGCGCCGGTCAATGCGGATTGGATCGCATTGTTCAGGCCATCTCGCACACGGGCTGTTTCGAAAGTCGAGAACTCGGCCACGGCGTTTTCCAGCTGGTTGCGTGCCACGAGAGCAGGCGGGAATTCGGCGGTATAGGCCTCAAGCGCCTCGGTCTCGTAGGAGGCAGGCGACACGCCCATGTAGCCTGTACCGATAGACCATGCAGCCGCCTGTTCAGGCGAAGTCATGAATTGCATCAGCTTAAGCGCAGCCGCGCGTTCTTCATCCGACGTCTCCTTGAACAGGTAGAAGTTGCCACCCCCAGTGGGTGACCCTTTGCGTACATTGGCGGGCAATTCCGCCACACCAAAATCAAAGCTGGCGCCGTTCTTCACCGCTGTCAGATTGCCGGTGGAATGCCACATCATCGCGGTCTGACCCTCAAGAAACGCCTGACGCAGCGTGCCCCACTCGACCGTGCCAGTGGGCATGATGCCATGCTCCGTCGAAAGCGATTTCCAGAATTCCAGTGTTTCCACAACAGTTGGATCGTCGAAATAGGTTGTCAGGCCATCGCCCGACATCACCTCTTTGCCGTTCTGGATCGCAAGCGCCTGGAACATCCAGTAGGGATAGCCAGTTGACGGGATCATCAGGCCATACGTGTCGCCCTGGGTCAGGGCCTTGCCCACCTCGATCATTTCGTCCCAAGTTGTCGGCGGTGCCTCAGGGTCTAGCCCGGCTGCGCGGAACAGGTCCTTGTTGTAATAGGCCACGATGGTGGAGCGCTGAAACGGAATGCCCCATGTCTTGCCTTCGATCAAACTATTAGCCATGAGCGCAGGATAGAAACTGCTGAGCCATGCCTTGTCGGCGTCCGAGGTGGCGACGTCCTCAAACGGGATGATCAATTCCTGTTCGATTAGGTCATAGGCATCGATGGAGAACATCACTGCCAGTTGCGCGGGCTCGCCCGAGGCAAGCGCCGACAGCGCCCGCACGCGGGTGTCATCGTAGTTGCCCGAATAGATCGCATTGACCTTGATATCTGGGTTTGCGGCCTCGAAATCAGCTACGATGCCATCAACGACTTCGGTCAATGCACCACCGACAGCAATCGGGTAGTACATCGTCAGTTCTGTTTCAGCACTTGCAGGGGCGGTAAGACCAACTGCCATGGCAGTGGCCAGCCCCAATCCTGTTGTCGAAAATAGTTTCATCTCTCTCTCCCTTGGTTTTGGTAAT
>JBLINN010000321.1:0-4753 GCA_047639325.1 Paracoccaceae bacterium
GATTGGCGCGGATAAGATCGCAGCGCAGGTCCACAAAGGCGCGCAAACCCAGGCTGTGACTGAGCCGCTAAGCGCGTTGGTTGCCGCCAGCGCCGCACTTGGGATTCACCGGTTGGCGTTTCTGTCTCCCTATGTCGAGACGGTGTCAGGCCGGTTGCGCGATGCGTTGCGGGCCAAGGGGGTGCAGACGCCGGTGTTTGGCACGTTTGCCGAAAGCGAAGAGGCCAAGGTTGTGCGCATATCGCCAGACGCGATCCGACAGGCGGCGCTGGATCTGGCGGCACAGGGGAATAGTGACGCGATATTCCTGTCCTGCACCAACCTGAATACGCTGGATATTATCGCCCCTCTAGAGGCCGAAACTGGCCTGCCGGTGCTGTCCAGCAATCAGGTTCTGGCTTGGCACATGTGTCAGCTGGCCGGGGTGGAGATGACCCAAGCGTCAGGCCGTTTGACGGGCATGTAATATCCGGCCAATCAGGTTCATCAGGATTTGCGCGGCCAGCGTGCTGGTTGATCCGGCGGGGTCATAATCTGGCGCCACCTCAACCAGATCCACGCCGACTATGGTGCCGCGTTTCGCCAGCCCGGCCAGCAATTCCAAGACCTCGTAATAGTCAAACCCGCCATGGCTGGGCGTGCCGGTGCCCGGGGCAATCGACGGGTCAAACGCATCAATGTCGATGGTCACGTAATACCGCACCCCTTCGGGTATCCGCGCCAGCATCCCGTCAATCCCCAACGCCCGGACCTGTCGCACCGACTGAATGTCCGACCCCATGGCGCGCGCATCCTCATAGCCGCCGCGTGACGTGGACGACACGTTGCGGATGCCGATCTGGCTGAGGCCGGTGACATAGGGTTTTTCCGCCGCGCGCCGCATCGGGTTGCCATGGCCAAACCGCACACCGTGGCGTTCATCGACAAAATCCAGATGCGCATCAATCTGCACCACATGGATCGGCTGCTGGTCGTCAAACGCGTTGATGCAGGGAATATTCACCGAATGATCGCCGCCCATCACCACCGGCAACGCCCCGGCCTTTAGGATTTTGCGCACGGCAAATTCGATATTGGCGTGGCTGTTGATGGTGTCGGTATGGATGATGTCGGCGTCGCCAATATCGACGATCCGGGTGGTTTCAGCGGGCAGATAGGTCACGTCATCTTCGTGATCATAGGCCCCCGCGTGACCGAATGAGAACAAGGTTGAGGCCTCGCGTATCGCGCGTGGCCCCATCCGCGCGCCGCTGCGCCACTGGCAGCCAAAATCATAGGGTGCGCCCAGCACCGCCACATCCGCATCAATTGCGTCCCAGTCGCTGACATAGGGGTATTTGCCAAAGGTGCAGATGCCGACAAAAGGCAGATCAAGACGCCCTGAATCATAGGAATTATTGCTCAAAACGTACTCCTGCAAAAATTGCCCGATGGGGCAAAAACGATGCCGCTGCGCCGAGTCGCTTTATGGCACAAGACGGGCAGGCTGCCAAAGCAATACCAAGGGGCGTTTGGCGCAAATCGGCGGGTGATTGCAAAAGGGTGCGCCACTTGGAGCGGTTGCTACTTGGTCGGAATCCGGTCATTGCTCGGGTTCCTGTCGGATGTCTCTGGTCCGGTATGGTTCGCACAACAGGAGCGCGATATGAAACTGATCCGCACGCTGTCGACACTTGCCATGTGTATTGGCCTGTTGGCCGTTACGCCCGCCAAAGTGCGGGCAGATGCACTGCCAATTCCCGGGCAAAGCGAGGTGGGCTGGCGATTTGACCTGTCAACTTATGCGTTTTTGCCGCTATCCACCACCGGTAGTTCCACTGTTGCGGGACGCAGCGTGCCGGTGGACCTGAGCCTTAGCGACGTGCTGGATATTCTGGATTTCGCCTCGGCCGGGCGGCTAGAGGCGTGGAACGGCGATTTCGGCGTGATTGTTGATGCCAATTACATGAGCATTGGCGCCAGCGGTCCCTTTCCCATCCCGGCAGGGTCGACGTTTTCGGTGAATGTCCGGCAGAAATGGTTTGGACTGCTGGCGGCTTACCGGGTTGCCAACGGCACCTATGGCACGCGAAACCAGCGTTACACTTTCGATGTGCAGGCGGGCGCGCGGTATAATTCGATCCGTCAGGTGGTGAATCTGCAAACACCCGGCCCGATCAACCCACCCACCGCGGGTGGTGACGAAAGCTGGGTCGAGCCGGTGATCGGCGCGCGCGGCATGTGGCGGCTGAACGATAAATGGACCACCGTTGCGGCGATTGATCTTGGCGGCTTTGGGGTTGGCGGCAATGATCTGCAGGTTGGCGCCAATATCGGGTTCGACTATCGTCCGTGGAAAAACACCTCAATCATCTTTGGCTATCGGTATTTCAGCATCGATTACAACACCACCCTGTCCGGCAACGCCTTTGCCTATGATTCAACTCAGCATGGGCCGTATATTGGGGTGAAATTCCGCTTTCACTAACAAAACCCAACGTAGCGGCGGTGGGCATTGGTACTTTAGAAAGAGGCGGGTCTTTGCAGCAATGCAACGGCCCGCTTTTCATATGTGGGTTGCTCTGCAAGGTGAATTCCCGGGTAAAGTTTCCGCCAGCGGGCGGACCGCATTGCGGGGCGGCAGGCCCCATGGGTACCGTCATAAAACCTTCGTAAATTTTTCACTTTTCTGAGATGGAGCACTGTCAATTAGCAGCCCGACGATAGGGGGTCGAATGCTGCGAATTGAAAGCCTTACCAAGTCTTTTGGCAAAAATGTTGCTGTTCAATCAGCGACGTTGATTGTTGAAAAACCAACGATGATCGGGATCATCGGCCGCTCTGGCGCCGGGAAATCTACGTTGTTGCGGATGCTCAACCGCCTGACGGATGCAACATCTGGCGCCATTCATTTTGAAGGGCTCGACATCACGCAGCTGAAAGGGGCGGCCAAGCGCAACTGGCAGTCGCAATGCGCGATGATCTTTCAGCAATTCAACCTGGTGTCGCGGATGGATGTTGTGTCCAACGTCCTGCATGGCACGTTGAATCGCCGCAGCACGCTGGCCACGCTGCTCAACCTTTATCCGACCGAAGACATCCACCGCGCTATCGAGATCCTTGACCGGTTGGGGATTGCCGAACATGCGCCCAAACGCGCCGAGGCCCTGTCTGGCGGGCAACAACAGCGCGTCGCGATTGCCCGCGCGCTGATGCAGGATCCCAAGATTATTCTGGCGGATGAACCCATTGCTTCGCTGGACCCGATGAATGCGCAAGTGGTGATGCAATCGCTGCGCCGCATTCACGAAGAAGATGGCCGCATGGTCATCACCAACCTGCATACGCTGGACACGGCGCGCCGCTATTGCGACCGCCTGATTGGCATGCGCGACGGCAAAATCGTGTTTGACGGCACGCCCGAGCAGCTGACCACCAACATGGCCCGCGAGATCTACGGCGCGGATGCATCGTTTTCCGAGGCTGCGACCTCAACCGAGATCGACCGACATCCAGCCCCGAACGACGACCTTATTCGCCAAGCCGAGGCCGTCATCTGACAACCCTTTTATCCGGCCCTGTGAAACGGGCCATTCACCTGGAGAAAGCAAGACCATGAAAAAACTGATCGCCGCTGTATTGGCAACCACCGCGCTGACATCTGTCGCATTGGCCGAAGAAACCCCGATCACAGAATTTCGCATCGGTCTGTTGGGGGGCGAAAACGCCCAAGACCGTCTGAACAACAATGAATGCCTGCGCGCCAAGACCGAAGAATTGTTGGGTGTACCCACCAAGCTGTTCGCCCCGGCTGACTATAACGGCGTCATTCAGGGATTGCTGGGTGGCACGCTGGATATGGCGTGGTTGGGTGCGTCTGGTTACGCAAAAACCTGGTTGTCGGACCCCGAAGCAGTCGAGCCTATCCTGGTCAAAGTGAACGACGATGGCGGTTATGGCTATTACTCGATCGGCTTTACCCGCAAGGACAGCGGCATCACCTCGCTGGAAGACATGAAGGGCAAGACCTTTGGCTTTGGCGATCCCAACTCGACCTCGGGCTTCCTGATCCCGTCGATCGAAATCCCCGAAGTGACCGGTGCCACAATGACATCCGGCGACTATTTTGGTGAGGTCAAGTTTTCCGGCGGTCACGAACAGACCATCGTTGGCGTCAACAACGGCGACTTTGACGGCGGTGTTACCTGGGCCGACGGCCTGGGAAACTGGGAAGACGGTTATAACTCGGGCGCCCTGCGCCGCGCGGTTGATGCCGGTCTGGTTGACATGAACGATCTGGTGCAAATCTGGCAGTCCCGCCCGATCCCTGAAGGCCCGATTGTTCTGCGCAAGTCGCTGCCATCCGACGTCAAAGTCAAGTTCACCGCATTGATGGCGTCGCTGCCGTCGATTGACCCTGATTGCGCTTATGGCGTGTTGTCGGGCGAAGCCAAGGGTGTGCAGCCGATCGGTCACGACGCTTACGAAGTGATCATCGAAGCACGCAAGCTGAAGTCGAATTAATCCAAAAGAATTTATGACGTAACGCGGGTTCCGGTCCTATTGGCCGGGGCCCGCAATTTTTGGTTTGCGAGGTAGAAACCAGGTGGCAGAGCTAACAGGTAGCGCGCGTTCAATCGGCGATCTTCAGTCCGAATATATGGCGCAGGTGCGTCACAAACGCATACTGAATCTTATTCTGGTGTTGGTCTTTCTGGCGATGATGCTGACTGGCTTTCGGGTTGCAAATCAACGCAATGCCGGTGGATTCTGG
>JBLINN010000322.1:0-4742 GCA_047639325.1 Paracoccaceae bacterium
TTCCATTGGAGTGGAAAGAGCAAGTTATAAAGTTTCTTGATCTCGAACTCCCCGATGAAACCTTTTGCGCCGCGATTGCAAATTGGTAAAACCGGCCCACAGCCGTCATTGGCAGTCTATTTCCTCGCCGCACTGCAGCTTCCTCGAACCGGCCATTCGTCGACCGTGCGGCATTTTTTCGGGTGTATAGGCCAACCGAGATTCAAATGTTGAAACCCAGTGTATCATGACAAGGCTTGATTTCAGTGACGAAGAGTGATCTGCGATCCAGCGCCAATTCATGCGCGGGTGCAGCCCGGAACAAGCTAGTGTTACTGGGTTTCTCGACAGCTTTGAATTCCCTTGCCCACAGACTGGCTTTTGGATTTCCAAGCTAGGCGGTGCGATCCAGGCGCAGGAATCCCCGCGTGCGTTGTTCGCGTGGGTTTGTCAGGACCTCGCGCGCGTTGCCGATCTCAATAATGCGGCCTTGGTCCAGCATTGCGACCCGGTCCGCCGCCTCGGCGGCAAAGGCCATTTCGTGCGTGGCCACGATCATCGTCATACGTTCAGACCGAAGGCGGTGCATCACGTCCAAAACTTCGCCTACGAGTTCAGGATCAAGTGCCGAGGTGACCTCGTCGAACAGCATGATCTCTGGGCGCATTGCCAGTGCGCGTATGACCGCAACCCGTTGTTGCTGGCCTCCGGAAAGCTGGTCGGGATAGTGGTCCATATGCTGGGACAGACCGAAGGTTTCAAACAGGGCACCCACCTGATCATTCAACGCCTGTCCACTTGCGTGTCCCAGACGGCGCGGGGCAAGGCGGACGTTTCCGGCCGCCGTCATATGCGGGAACAGATTGAACGACTGAAACACAATGCCAATACGCTGGCGGATCGGCTGTGGGTCCAGACCGGGTTCGGCAATATCGACCCCGTCCAGAAAGATTGCTCCGTCGTCCAGCGGCTCCAGCAGGTTAACAGAGCGTAGCACGGTTGATTTACCCGATCCGGACGAACCGATCAGGCAGATACATTCCCCCTCGGCCACGTCCAGCGACAGGCCGCGCAATACATGATTGGTACCAAAGGACTTTTGCAGGTTTTCAAGGCGCAGCTTCATGAGCGCGCTCTTCGCTGACGGTTCAGCAGATAATCGGCGAACCGGGTGGCAGGGATCGTGACCGCCAGAAAGATGAGCGCCGCCCCGACATAGGGAGTGAAATTCGCCATCAGAGATTTATAGACACCCGCCTGACGCAAAATCTCTACTGGCCCGATAAAACTTAATAACGCCACGTCTTTTTGTAGCGCGATCAACATGTTCATATTCGCCGGGACTACCCGGCGGATCGCCTGCGGCAGCACTACATAGCGCATGACATCGCCATGGCTCAGCCCAAGAGAGGTCGCCGCCGACCGCTGGCTGGTGTGCACGCTTTCGATACCAGACCGGAAAATTTCAGCCACATAAGCCGAATAGGTCAGCACCAGCGCCACTGTCCCCCAAATGTAGGGCGAGTTGTAGGGGCGCGGCAGCCCGAGCCCTGGAATTCCAAACCCGATCAGGAAAATTACCAAAATAACCGGCACACCCCGGAAAACGTCAATGAAACCGATTGCCGCCAAGCGCAGCGGCATTAACCCGGGTGATTGCGCATCCCGCACCAACGCCAATCCCAGACCCAGCGCCGCGATCAGCGGCACCGACCACAGGAAGATCGCCACATCCAGAACAAAGGCCTCCAGCAACCCCGGAAAAGTCTTTAAGAAAATCTCGGCATTGAAGAAGCTCTTCTTCACGGCGGGCCATCCCGGCGCCATGGGCACCAGAATGGCAATCGCCAAAAGCACGGCCGCCGTCGACAGCCCCGCCTTGATCCCGGCGCGGCGACGAAGGTCAGCCTCATACTTCTGACGCCGGGTCATACGCGGGGCAGACACCTTACTTGATGACCGGAACGCCAGTGGTTTCCTGCAACCACTCAGCCTCAATCGCGGCGAGCGTGCCGTTGGACGTGATTTCGGCCAAAGCTTCGTTCACACAGGCCCGCAGGGCGCTGCCATCTTCCATCAGCATCCCGAACTGATCTGGGGATTGGGTGCTGTCCGCTGGGAACTGACCCAACAGCGCGCCGTCATCCAACACCACCGCACTCAGGTACAGCGCTGTCGGCAGGTCAAACAAGGCCGCATCGATCTGGCCAGCCTTCATCGCCTCCACCACGTTGGTGTTGTCGTCATATAGAAGCGGCGACGCATTTGGTGCGATGATCTCAGTCACCACCGGCAACGCCGTAGTCGAGGCCACAGCCCCCCACTTCAGCCCCTTGAGCGAGGCCAGCGTCCCCGTCGCCCCTGCGTCTATGGTCGACTGGCGAACCAAAACCGCCATCGAGGCCGAATAATAGGGGTCGGAAAAATCGATGACCTCTTCGCGCGCTGCGGTGATTGAAAACTGCTGCATGTTGAAGTCGAAATTCTTTGCACCCGGCTGGATCGACTCGTCAAAGCCCGCGCGGGCCCAGACAACGTCGTCCTTGGCAAAGCCCATCGCCCCGGCGACGGCATAAGCCACCGCGGCTTCAAACCCGGCGCCACTTTCGGGGGCGTCATCCATCACCCAGGGGTAATAAGCAGGGTTGCCCGTTGCGATGGTCAGAACCCCATCCGAAATCGTTTTGCCGGCTGCGCAGTGATCGCTCGCAAGGGCAGCGCCCGAACTCAGCGCCAGCGCCGCCAACGCTATCGAAATTTTTTGTATAATCATTGTCATCTCTCCCAAGGTGAATGCGATAAATTCGTCCAAAGATGGTGGCAAATCGCGCCGAGGGATTCAATGGCTAGTTTGGGAAATTCGCTGGGGCGCGGTTCCAGCCGGTCGAGGGCAAAGTTTCTGGAATACCTCAAGACATTCCGCGGGATAGTCAGAGTGCACTTGCATTTCTCTGATGAAGGCAATCGCCGTTTCTTGATCTACGTTCCTCCATGAGAGGCTTGTCAACGCCGGTCACAGTTGGTTCCTCGCCGAAATCGTGCGCATTGCTCCGCATCGAAAAACCTTCATCAAAGTTGCCGTTAGCCATTCAACTGTCGGGAGCCGCAACGCGGCCATTCGTCGAACGCACTGCCCTCACTCAGACCTTTTGCGCCCCCATAACACAAAGGAGCTCGAACATAATCGAGGCTCCCAAGAATGCGGTGTTCCCGCTTTGATCAAAAGGAGGCGAGACCTCGACCAGGTCTGCACCTATGATCCGCACTTTATCCAACGCCCGCACAACCTGAATCGCTTGATAAGAATTGGGTCCACCGATTTCAGGCGTGCCAGTCCCCGGCGCAAATGCAGGATCAACAAAATCGATATCGTAAGAGACATACGTGTCAGATTTTCCGACAATTTCGCAAGCCTCTGCCATCACACTGTCAACCCCGCGTGCGTGAAACTCTTCTATCGGAATGACACGAATACCCACGGCTTTTGCAAAGTCCCGGTCTTCACTATCATAGGTGGTTCCTCGAATGCCGATCTGAACCACTTTTTTCGGATCAAGAAGGCCTTCTTCGACAGCGCGCCTGAATGGGGTCCCGTGAGTGTATTTTGTTCCGCCGAAATAGCTGTCGAAAAGATCTGTGTGGCTGTCAAAATGGATCATCGACACTGGCGCATCTTTGGCCAATGCGCGCAGAACGGGCAGGGATGTCAGATGATCCCCACCTGCTGTTAGCGGTCGAATACCGGCGGCTTTCACTGCGCCAAAAAATGATGTCACGCGCCCCATTGTATCCATAATATCTGCCGGGTTGGGAGCAACGTCCCCAAGATCAGCGCAGTTGGCGACCTCAAAGGGACGCACGCCAGTAGCCCCGTTTTGCGCGCGCATCATCGTAGACATGTCTCGCAACTGACGCGGTCCATGGCGTGGGCCAGGACGATTGGTTGTACCGCTGTCCCAAGGCACCCCTATCAAGCCTATCTCGACATCCTTGATTTTTGGATCGTCAAGCGCAACATGCGGCAAACGCATAAACGTAGCCACACCCGCAAAGCGGGGAAGATCGAACCCGGAAACCGGTTGAAAATATGTATCGGTCAATTTCTTTCTCCATTAGTGCATTACGCTGAAATCGTATTAAGACATCCACTGGCAATTGGCACCAGTCTTAGTTCTGGGTCGCCTGGTTGATTGCAGACCAGTTGCCAGACAATGACCGTGGTGCGGAAGACGGTCAACTTAGCTCTTTGCTGCCATGCGGCGGTGCAGAGAAAAACTCAGTTTCATGATCGCCTGAATGTCAGCTATCCACTTCGCGACAGGGATGGCCTGCACTTGCAGCGAAGGTCTGCAAGCCGCCCTTGGTGCCGCCCAACGGTATGTGGGTGATCGACTGCTATTGCATTGCAACTGAACGCCGTTCCGCTCCCAGACCCGCAAGCCCAGCGTGCGGAAATTCGAACTACGAAAACTGGCTATTCAAAATTTCTGAAGTTTTACAACAACTTACAAAACTGAACCAAAACCCCTTTAGTCAACAGCTTTGGAGAATATCGGTGGTTAGAGAACCATTTTTGGTTCAACTGCCGGAACCGCACTCAACAGCTTGTCTGCTATAACCTTTGAAAACAACAAGAAAATCCGGCCACGGCCCAAAACGGAGAACGGGTTTTCAGGTGGTAGTGGCGGAGGAGGTGGGATTCGAACCCACGGAAGACTTGCACCTTCGCTGGTTTTCAAGACCAGTGCATTCGACCACTCTGC
>JBLINN010000323.1:0-4742 GCA_047639325.1 Paracoccaceae bacterium
GCACCCCGACTTCGCCCAGCGTGACACAGGCCTGATCAGTTTGCCCCAAACGACCCAGCGCCGCGCCCAACTCAAACAGCGCATCCGGGGCGACGGGCCCTTTGGGGTTGCCGGTGAAACTGGCCAGATAGGCCCGCGCCGCCTCGCGTGTGTCGCCAAGCCCGTCCAGCGCCATGCCACGTTTCAGATTGGCCTGCGTCGCCAGCGGGCTGCCGGGATAGGCCGTGTCAAACTGGACAAACAGAGCAGCGGCTTGCGTGTATTCGCCCGCCGCCAGCGCCTTGTCCGCAGCCTGAAAATCCGCTTCTTCGCCCATCGCCAGCTCGCCGCCCGCTGCGCCGCCTGTGGATCCAGTGCCATCAGTCGGCGCAGGTCCGCCCCCGGGCAACGCGCCACCACCCAAGGTGGTTGTCTCGGCCAACTGGCTGACATCGCCACCTTCTAGTTCCACCAGACGGAATTCCAGATCACCAATCCGGTTGGTGCCATCGGTGACCACCCGGTCCACCCGGTGTTCCAGCTGTTCGGTCTGTGCCGTCAGGCGCTGCAGTTCGGCCTCGATGGCGCCGACCCGGTCCAGGACACTGGTGCCGGTCAGCCCAACCGTCGGCGCGCCGGTTGTCGACATTTCGCGCCTAAGGCGCTGTATTTCCACATGAAGAACCGTCAGCTCCTGACGGATATCCGCCAGGGTCTGTTCGTTCTGTGCGGCAAGCTGCCCCGGCGCAAAACCGATCAGCCCCACCAGCACTACCAGCACTACCAGCGCAAAACGCATACCCCTACCCCGTCAAACCACTTGTCAAAATCGTAACCGCCCGCCGGTTCTTGGAATAGCAATTTTCATCGCTACAAATCTCGATCGGACGTTCCTTGCCGAAACTTACCACTTTCAGACGATTGCCCGCCACACCGCGCGAGACCAAAAACTCGCGCGCCGCATTGGCCCGCCGCGCGCCCAGTGCCAGGTTATATTCGCGTGTGCCCTGTTCGTCGGCGTGGCCTTCGATCACCGCAGTGTAATCGGTGTTGGCCGACAGCCAATCCGCTTGCCCCTGCAAAGCTGTGCGCCCTTCGTCCGACAGGGTGGACTGATCCACTGCAAACAGGATGCGATCACCCACAGTCTGCTGGAAATAGGCAATTGATGTCGGATCCGTGGCCGACCCCGGCACGCCGGTGGCGCCGCTGTTCAGATTGGCCGAATTGGTGTCGTCATACGAGGTTGCATTGGTGCAGGCGGATATCGCCAGTACCGCGCAAAGAGTCAGAAGCTTGCCCAAGATGCTCATGCCTGTTGTCTCACCTTTTTACTTTTGTTAATCTTTTCTTAACACAACTATTACGTGTTGGGAACGATGCCCTGTCATTGTTGCAGCGGCGACCAGGATGGGTCTGACCCCCCCTCCGGCGTGCGCACCGGGCGCAGGTTGCGCCCCGTGATATCCACCGAATACAGTGCGGCGCGCCCGTTTGCGCCCTGCGATTCACGGGTAAACATGATCACCCGGCCATTTGGCGCCCAACTTGGCCCCTCGTCCAGAAACGACGCGGTCAGCAGCCGTTCTTCGCTGCCATCAATGCGCATCACACCAATATGAAACCGACCATTGCTTTGTTTGGTAAAGGCAATCAGATCGCCGCGCGGCGACCAGACCGGGGTGCCATAGCGCCCTTTGCCAAAACTGATGCGCTGCGCCTCGCCGCCGCCTGCGGGCATGATATAAAGCTGCTGCGTACCAGAGCGGTCGCTTTCAAACACGATCCGCTGGCCGTCGGGGGAAAAGCTGGGCGCGGTCTCGATCGACGGCGCGCTGGTCAGACGGTGGCGTTTGCTGCTGCCAGTGCTCAGCGTATACAAATCGGTATTGCCGCCTTGGGACAGGGAAAACACCACCGTCTTGCCATCCGGGGCAAAGCGGGGCGCAAAGCTCATCGTGCCTTCGGGGCTTTCCAGAACCTGGCGTTTCACCTTGCCCACATCCAGCACATAAATCTGCGGAAACCCGGTTTCATAGCTGGTATACAGCAGCCGGTCGCCGTTGGGTGAAAACCGTGGTGCCAGAACCAGCGCCGAACTGTCGGTCAGATACTGTACGTTGGCACCGTCGTAATCCATGATCGCCAGCCGCTTGCGACGGTCGTTCTTGGGGCCGGTTTCCGACACAAACGCCACCCGGCTGTCGAAATAGCCGCCCTCGCCGGTGATCCGGCTGTAAACCGCATCCGCCACCTTATGCGACATCCGCCGCCAGCCATCGGTGGCGCCGACAAATTGCAGCCCATTGCCCAGCTCGGCCCCCGAAAACACATCGTAAATCCGAAACCGCACCGTCAGTTTGTTGCCCGACACATTGACCGCCCCCGCCACCAGCGCCTGAGCGTTGATCGCCTTCCAGTCGGCATATTGCACGGGGGCGGAAAAATCGCTGATCTGGCTGATAAACGCGCTGGACGGGATTTCGCGGAACAGGCCTGTGCCCGACAAATCGGCGGCAATCACCCGCGCCAGATCAGCACCAACCTTTTTGGCCGCCGGGCTGTCGGGGACAAAATCCGGCACCGCATAGGGCAAAGGTTCGATCACCCCTTCGGTGATCTCGATCCGCAACGGCCCCTGCTGCGCAAAAGCGGGCAGTGCCATCACCAGGACGCCAACAAGGAAGCTGGCCAGAACTTTCATCATTTGATCCGCATCCTTTCAGGATTGAATGTCATCTCTATGTCGCGCCACTGCCCGTATTTGTCAGCAGGTAAATCATATCCGTTCTTTCCACAGCGAATAATTGCCCGCCGGGCTGCGCCAAACGCCCGTTCCGCCGCCCCGGCAGACCCGCCAGAGGACGACAACATACGAATGGACCCCACATCCGGCTTGCCATCACGCGACAGGGATACACCAACAACCACCGTTGTCGCCAACGCCTCGGACGACAGTGACCCAACGTTCCAACATCCCTGAACCGCCACCCGCAGCACATCCTTTTCGCCCCCCGTCAACGGTGGGCCGCTGGCCACTGGTGTTGCGGGTTCTGCGCCGCCCAGTGCTTCGGCCAGTGCGTCGTTCACTGCGCTTTCGGTGCTGCTGCTTGGCTGCTTTGGTGTTGCGGGCACCGTTGGGGCCGCCGGAGTCGCCGGACGCGCCGGGGCCTCTGGACGCCTGGGTTTGCGCGCCTGGGGGCGCACGGACCTGGCCGGGGCCAGGCTAGATTGTTCGTCGGCTTCGGTTACGGTCTGATCTGTGGCCTCTTCGGGGGCTGTGGCCTCTTGGGTTTCGCGGTCAACCTGCGCGCCTTCGTCCGGGGACACCTCGGGGGTTGTCACCTCGTCCGGTTTCACGTCGGGCGGCGGCGGGGCCACCGGCTGTGGCGCGATCCGCTCGACCGGACGCGGCGGCGGGCGCGGCTCGGGGCGTTCGGGCAGCACCACAACCTCGGGGGTTGGGGGGATTAATGTGGGGGCGGTGTCGCTGGCATCAGCCTCGGGTGCGGGCTGATCCGGAAGGGCCTCTGGTACGGCATCCGCTGTTGGCTGGTCCGCCGGGGCCGGTGGTGCCTGATCAGGCAAGCTGTCGGCATTGGGTGTAATATCGGGGCTGTCTGTGGCCGGATCGGGTGGGCTTGGCGCGGCAGGCTGCTCTGACACCGAAGGCGGCACTTTGGTCGCACTCATCGCGGCAAAATCAGCGGCTGAAATCACCGACACTTCATGCACCTCGAACGGCAGCGGGTCGGACCGGAAGGCCCCGCCGAAAAAGGCCACGCCCATCACTACCAGATGTGCCACGCCCGAGATTTTGGTGCCGGTCTGCAACCTGTCGCCTCACGTGTCCGGCTCGTCCAGTGTCGGCCCGCCGATATCGGTCACCAGGCCCACATTGGAAAACCCGCCCGCATTCAGCGCGCCCATCACCTGCATCACATCCCGGTAAGGCACCGACCCGTCGGCGCGCAGAAACACCCTGTCTGTTTCACGTTCTGCCGCAATGGCGCGCAGCTTGGCCACCAGTTGATCGCGGGGCACAGGGGTGGTCATGATCTGAACCTCGCCAGCGGCGGTGATCGTCACGCTTAACGGCTCTTCGCTGTCCGTCGCCAACGCGCCAGCGGCGGTTTTTGGCAGCTCTACCGGCACACCCACCGTCATCAACGGGGCGGCCACCATAAAGATGATCAGCAACACCAGCATCACATCGACAAACGGCGTGACGTTGATTTCGGACATCGGCCGCGATTGGCCCCGCCCGCGCCTGCGACGGCGCCCGCTGCCAGAACTGGCCTGTTGAACCCCGGCGCCCATCGCCTAGGCGTCCAACTGCCGCGACAGGATCGTCGCAAACTCGTCGGCAAAAGCCTCGTAGCCAGATACAATCCTGTCACTGTCGGAACTGAGCTTGTTATAGAAAATCACCGCAGGGATCGCCGCCAACAGGCCCAAACCCGTCGCCAGCAAGGCCTCGGCAATACCCGGGGCCACGACGGCCAGATTGGTGTTCTGCTGTTCTGCGATTTCGACAAAGGCGTTCATGATGCCCCAAACCGTGCCAAACAACCCGACAAACGGCGCGGTCGATCCAACGGTGGCCAGCACCGGCAAGCCTTTGGTCAGCGCTTCGCTTTCCTTGGCAATCGCCACATCCATCGACCGGTCTATGCGCGCCTGCGCCCCGGCGATCAGCCCGCCATCATCGCGATGCGAGCGCCGCCATTCGGTCATACCGGCGGCAAATATCTTTTGCGAAC
>JBLINN010000324.1:0-4691 GCA_047639325.1 Paracoccaceae bacterium
CGGAAAAAGGACAATTTTAATAGGAAATATGTAACTCGAGACACTATTTTGGACCAGCATTTATTGAACGCAACTAAGTCCGCACAGCCGCCATTTGACCGTCCGAAATTTGCCCCTCACTCTAGGGCAATGACATGAAACGCCACCTCGTCAGGGCCTAACTTTTGCACATACGCTGCCGCCACGGCACGCCCCCACCCGCATTGGCAAGGCCGGTCCGCTCTGACACACTGCCCACGCAACAACCGGAGTGCTTGCTATGCCGACAATCGTCCCCGTTTATGCCGGATTGCTTGGCATCCTGTTTTTCTGGCTGTCCCTGCGCGTCAGCCTGACCCGCCTGAAGGGCCCAGCCTCTACTGACGAGGCCCGCGAAAACCTGCGGCTGGCGATCCGCGCGCAAGGCAATGCCGCCGAATACATCCCGTTAGGGCTGATCCTGTTGCTGGTGTTGGAATTCCAAAGCACGCCGGGATGGCTGCTGCATCTGTTTGGACTGTTGTTGCTGGCCGGGCGGGTTGGGCATTTCATCGGCTTTGATCTGGCGCCTCACAGGCTGTTGCGCCAGTTTTCGATGGTCCTGACCTACGCCATGTTTTGTTTTTCCAGCCTCGCGATCCTGTATTTCGCTGTGACGGGTTAGCGCGGGCTTTCTTTGGCCAAAGGGGATGGCGAGGCGTTTTGGCTTGCCTGTCAACCCGCCTGCCCTATTTTGGCACTATGCGCCACTTTGACGAAATATTTGAGATTGCCGCCGCCCGCCATGATGGGCCCGAGGCGCTGGATGCTGCCCTTAGCCCCCCTTTGCCTGCCACCGAACTGGCGGCGATCCCGGAAGATCGCTGGTTGTCGATTATGGCGAAATGTGTGTTTCAGGCCGGGTTCAACTGGAAAGTCATCGAAAATAGATGGCCGGGCTTCGAGGCTGCGTTTGACGGGTTCGACGTAGGGCGTTGTGCCTTTATGGATGACAAAAAGTTCGATGCGTTGTTGCAGGATACCTCCATCGTCCGCAACGGCATGAAAATCGCCACAGTGCGCGACAACGCCGCCTTTCTGTTGGAACTGCGGGATCAGGGCGGGGCCGGGGTGGTGCTGGGTGGCTGGCCGTCGCAGGATTATATCGGGCTGCTGGATCTGCTGAAAACCCAAGGGTCGCGGCTGGGCGGCAGCAGCGGGCAATATGCGATGCGGTTTGCCGGGCGCGACAGTTTTATCCTGTCACGCGATGTGACCGCGCGATTGGTGGCCGAAGGGGTGATCGACAAGCCTGCAACGTCAAAAACCGCGATGCGGGCGGTCCAAGCCGCGTTCAACACCTGGATGGACCAATCAGGTCGGTCCCTTACCGAAATCAGCCGGGTCCTGGCGATGAGCGTCTGATCGCGGGCTGTGGCCCGCCTCATCGGGCAAGATGCTGATTTCCGGACATTGTGCAGCGATTACCCGTTCCCCCCCGCCCCAGAATCGCATTAGCGTCGCGCCATGATCCTGCGTACCCTCCTGATCCTGACTTTGTTGACCAGCTGTGGCCGTCCGTTAAGCGAGGCCGAAATGGCCTTTGCCACCAAGCTGCAGGGCGATCAGCTGGATCTGACCCGCGTGCGGCTGGTCAAGGGTGCGCCGGTGGACAGCGTCACCTATCGGCGCAAGGCCCGTCCGCGCGTCACCTGCCGCGAACGCATTCTGCCGCCCGCCAAGGACGAGGTGGTGACCGTATCCCCCGCCGCCGTGACCCTGTTTAACAAGGTGTTTTTCACCAAGAACTGGTACACTGACAATTACATGCCCGCCTATCCGGAACGGCTATACCTGTCCGAGGCGATGTTGGTCGCGCATGAATTGACCCATGTCTGGCAATGGCAAAACCGCAAGCGCACCGGCTATCACCCGCTGCGCGCGGCGGTCGAACATGGCAGTTCTGACGACCCCTATCTGTTTGATCTGTCGCAAGCCCCGGACTTTCTGGACTATGGCTATGAGCAGCAGGGCGCGATTGTCGAAGAATACGTCTGTTGCCGGGCGCTGGCCCCGGACGCGGCACGCACCAAGCGTCTGCATGCCATGCTGAAAGGCGCGTTTCCGGTGGCCGACCTGCCGCGCGACGGCAAGCGGGAAAGCGATGTTTACCTGCCATGGAAAGACGCCAAGATTGCCGGTATTTGCGCGTGATCCCTTTAACGTCGTCGCCAGGCCGGACTCCGGGTTAAACCGGACCCCACCAGCTTGCCCTTCGGCGCGCAATCGCTAAGCTGCGCGCGTATCTCCCAACCAAAGGAACCCTCTATGCTAAAGCTTGTCCTGCCCCTGTTGGCCACCGCCGTTCTGGCGCTGCCTGTCTCTGCCCAAACGCTAGAGCGGGTCAGGGCCACCGGCGAGCTGAAACTGGGATTTCGCGCCGATGCCGCGCCTTTGTCCTTTCTGGACCAGAACGGGAAGCCCGCCGGGTATTCGCCGCTGGTTTGTAGCGGGGTTGCGCAGGCGATTGCCAACAAGCTGCAAATAACCGATCTGGTGGCGACGTTCCACGCGGTGGACGCGACCGACCGGTTTGACAAGGTCGCCAGCGGTGAAATTGACCTGCTATGCGGGGCCGCCACCATCACCCAGAAACGCCGCGAGATTGTGGATTTTTCGGTGCCGATCTATGTGGATGGCACGGCTGTGATGTTACCCAAGGACGCAGATACCGATCTGACAAAACTGGCGGGCAAGAAGGTTGGCGTGCGCAGTGGCACAACCACCCAAGAGGCGCTTGGCAATACGCTGGCAGGTGACAATATCACAGCCGATGTTATCCGGTTTGCCGATCACCGGGCCGGGATGGCCGCGCTGAAAAACGGCGAGATTTCGGCCTATTTCGCCGATCAGTCGATCCTGTTCTTCCTGCTGCATTCCAGCGACGCCGCTCAGTCGTTCAAGGTAACGGGCGAGATCATGACCATTGAAAAGCAGGGGCTGGCCATGGCCCGCGGCGATGCAGATTTCCGCCTGTTAGTGGATAGCGCCATTTCCGAGCTGTTTGAGAACGGCACGATGGAGGATCTGTTTGGCCGCGCCCTGCCCGGCGCCGAACCCGGTGCCGCCATTCGCGCCATGCACCTGATGTCACCGACCATTCCATAATACCCCGAGGCGCGGTCTGGGCGCGCTAAGGCCCAGACCCCCAAAGGCCCAGACCCCTAAGGCACCTGGATACTTTCCAGATAGACCATCAACGCGGCCAGCGGGCGCGGCGTTGGCGTCAGCGTGCCGTCGACATCAATTGGCACCAAATCACCTTCCAGCAGGGTGCCAAAGGCGGGCATCACCTCGACCGAGACTTTGCCACGGCCATAGCCGTCGATCTGGCTGAGCACCATGGCGCGCGGAAACGCACCGCCATTGCGGGTTGATATCCGGGTCAGGTCAGGGGCGGTCTGGCCACCCACCAAGGTAACGTTGCCTTCGGCCCGGTACCCGTGGCAGGCGGCGCAATTGTCGGCGAACAGCGCCGCCCCTTCTGGTGGGGCGGGCATGTCATCGGTTGCAGCACAGGCGGCTAGCACTGCAAGCACCGGTAAAGCAGACAATCCAAAATGGCGCATCACATCCCCCTTTAGCTGGACTGTAGCGATTGCAGATAGGTCAGAAGATCGACGATTGGCCCGCTGGTCAGCACTGGCTGGCCGCTTGGGGTTTTGACCGCCGTGTCGTTGCCTTCAAAGAAATAGCCATAAACCGGCATCGGGCTGCCGTGGCTGACCAATGGGTCGCGCCCGTCAATGCGTTTTACCACCCGACCCGTGGGAAATTCACCGCCATTGTCCGCCGCCAGCGTCGCCAGATTGGTCGGCTTGATCACCAACACCCCGGCCATCGGGCCCTGACCGGTGCCCTCAATGCCGTGGCAGGTGGCACAATGTGTCCGGTAAAGCTCGGCCCCCGCTTTCACATCCTGTGCCTGTACCGGGACTGTCACGCTGACAAGGGCGGTTGCCGCCATCCACTGAACGATACGCATTTGCTGTCTCTCCTCTTCAATTGGCCGGATCATAGATCCTGTAAGGTCTCAAGATACGCCACCAGCGCCACCAGCGCCGAAGGGGTCGGAATTTCGCGGCCATCAGGGGCCACCCAGATCACCGTCGGGCTGTCCAGAACCGGGCCAAATTCCGGCATCAGGCCGACATAGTCCTTGCCCCGATAGCCATGAATCGACTTCATCACCCGCTCAGTTGGGAACACCCCGTCATTGCCAGACGCCAACAGGCGCAGATTGGCAGGGCGCACCGGCAGGTCAGCCGCCAAAGGACCATCACCCGCGCCGGTTTTGCCGTGGCACGCCCCGCAGTTTTGCCGGTAAAGCGCCGCGCCAGATGGCTGGGTTTCTGGCGTGCAGGCCCCCAATCCGGTTGTTATCACCCCGGCAAGAACACGCATTTCTGACCAAGGTTTCATTGCCGCAGATTCTCACTTTCTGTCTTATGCAAAGGCTTGTGCACAGACGGCTTCACCGCAATGATCCAGATCAATGAGACGGGCAGAAGGGGACGGTGTCAATGACACATTATGCAGTGATCATGTTGATGGCGGGGATCGGCATTCCGACGCTGGCGGCGCTGAATGCAGCGCTTGGACGACATATGGGATCGCCAGCAGCCGCGGCTGCCATCCTGTTCTGCGTGGCTCTGGTTGTGACCGGTCTGGCG
>JBLINN010000325.1:0-4654 GCA_047639325.1 Paracoccaceae bacterium
TTGTTCGCGCGGGCCATAACTGGACGCTTTGCGTCCGCCAAACGCCACGTGATAATCGACGCCAGCGGTGGGCAGATTGACCATTACCATGCCCGCCTGAATGTCACGTTTGAACTGGGTGGCGGAGTTCAGTGAGGTGGTGCAAATCCCGGCGCACAACCCGAATTCAGTGTCATTTGCCACTGCCATCGCCTCGTCAAAATCGCGCACCCGGATGACGCTGGCCACCGGGCCAAACACCTCTTCGCGGTTGATGCGCATTTGGTTTGTGGTGTCGGTGATCAGCGCGGGTTGCAGGAAGAACCCGTTGGTGTCGCACCGCACCAGATCGCCGCCCGCGCGCAGGTTGCCGCCCTGCGCGCGGGCGGTTTTGATATAATCCAGATCCTGTGCCAGTTGGGTTTCGTCGACCACCGGGCCTATTTGCGTGTCACTATGCAAGGCGTGCCCAACCCGCAGCGCCCGCACCCGTTCCGCCAAAGCTTCGACAAAGCGGTTATGCATGCCTTCGGTCACAATCAGCCGGGATGACGCCGTGCAGCGCTGGCCGGTGGAATAGAATGACCCATCCAGCGCGCAGTCTACCGCCGCGTCCAGATCGGCATCATCCAGAACGATCAGCGGGTTTTTCCCGCCCATTTCCAACTGCACCTTGCGCATATGCGGCAGGCTGGCGGCGGCGACATGATGGCCGGTGGCAACCGATCCGGTAAAGGTGATGGCGTCCAGTTCGGGGCTGTCCAGCATCGCCTGGCCAACAATGCGCCCCGGCCCGGTGATCAGGTTCACAACCCCCGGCGGTACGCCCGCGCGATGCAGGATTTCCACCAGTGCCCAGGCGCAGCCCGGCACCAGTTCGGCAGGCTTGAAGACCACGCAATTGCCAAAGCATAAGGCAGGCGCGATTTTCCACGCCGGGATCGCCATCGGGTAATTCCACGGCGTGATCACCCCGATAACGCCCACCGGTTCGCGGGTGATCTCCACGCCGACGCGCGCCCGCACAGAAGGCAGCGTATCGCCGGTTAACCGCAGCGCCTCGCCAGCGAAAAACCCAAATATTTGCGCGGCGCGGGCGATTTCGGCAATTGCCTCAGGCAGGGTTTTGCCCTCTTCGCGGGTCAGCAATTCCCCAAGCTCGGCCTTGCGACGCATGATTTCGTCGGATGCGGTGTGCAGGATGTCATGACGGATCTGCGGCGTGCTGCGCGACCACGCGGGGAACGCCAGTTTTGCGCCTGCCAGCGCCGATTGGACCTCGGGCAGGCCGGCCTGGGAAAACACATCGACGGTATCGCTGGTGTCAGACGGGTTGATGTTGGCAACACCGTCCGGGGTGGTGACCCAGTCTCCGGCAATCAAAAGCGGCTTCATGCGGTTGGGACCTTTTGGGTTACTGGACAGAATTCATGATCGACAGGATATCGCGGACCTGCGGAATATGCGGCCCGTTGCCGACGGCGCGGTGCCGGGCCACCAGCGGGGCGGCTTGGGAAACCTCATCCGGGTGAATGCCGATCTCTGTCAGGCTGTCGGGCAGGGGCAGTTTGGCCAGCAAGGTGCTGATCCTGTCGGCCACGGCGCCTGCGTCCCTTACCCCCAATGCATCGCTTAGCGGCGTGGGGCCGGGGCGTGCGCCCAAGGCGTAAAATCGCAGAACTTCGGGCAGGATCAACCGGGTGACCGCGCCGCAATCTACCGCGCCCTTGCTGACGGTTTCCAACGATTTGCAGATGGCATAGGCGGGGCCCAGACCGTTCTGTTGCACCAGCGCTGCATTCAGCCCCGCCGCCATCATTTCGCGCCGGGCCTCGGGTTCGTCGGCGCGGGTGGCGCGGTGGATGGATTTCACCGCCCGCCGCAACCCGTCCAGCGCGATACCGTCAGCCGGGGGGTTGAAATTGGGCGACAACAGCGCCTCGACACAGCGCGCGATGGCGGTCACTCCGGCGCTGGCGTGGCTTGCGGGCGACGCACCTACGGTTGGGGTTGGGTCACAAATGGTGACCGTCGGCATCAGCTTTTTGCTGGCGATATCCAGCGTGCCGCCAGATTTCAGCGTGACCGTCGCCAACCCGTTCAAGCCTGACGACAATCCGCGCAGGGTTGGGACGGCAATCATCTTCGGCATCACTTTGGTGATGCGATGGCCGCCGCCTTCGCTGACGGAAAAGGCTGACAGCGGCAGGTCGTGGCTGACCAGCAGGCGCACCAGTTTGGTCAGGTCAATCGCGTGCCCCGACCCAAAGGCAATCAGGGTCCCGCAGCCCTTTTCGCGGTAAGTTGCGGCCAGCGACAAGGCGATGCCTTCGCTGGGTCTTTCCGGCGCTTCGATGAATTCTTCATAGGGTTGCCGCACCGGCAATCCGGCGCGAAACCGTTGTTCCATTTCCCCCGACATATGCGCCTTATCCGAAATCACCAAGGCGGGATTCGACCGGTCGCCTTCCAGTTCGGCCCACAGGGCCTCTTCCAGAATGTCATCGGCGAAATGCACGCGGTTCAGATAGTCAATGAGAGTCATCTCTATCCTCCCCGGAGGTTCGCGTTTCGGGTTTATCTGGGTCCTGTCCGTCTGATCTGAGCTATGGGTTCGGAACCCAGGCGAGCGGCCCGGGCCCAAAGGCCCGGAACCAGGGGTTTAAAGGCCAGCGCCTAGTTGTAAGAGGTCTTGCACTCTGGCACGTCGCGGCTGGGCAGGCCGATCTGGGCAAAGGCCGCGGCGTCAATGCCCAGCGTCTGGTTTACACCTTCAACCATCCTGACCATCTTGGTCGCCAGATTGCCGTCTGCCAATTCAACAACCTCGGACACAAAGTTGGTGCCAATGGCCTGACGGTTGCCATCCAGCGTGATCTTGCCGTTGGGCGCGTCCAGCTCCAGATTTGTCAGGCAGTCGCGGAACGCAGTCTGCCCACCGGACAGATCGCCGCCGGTTGCCTCAAGACACATCATCGCCGCATCGGTGGCGTTATAATAGCCGGTCGCCAACAGCGACGGGCTTGGGAACCGCTGATCCGGTGCAAACGTATCCTGATACAGCTTCACATAGGTCTGCCAGGCCGCATTGTCCCAGGTGTCTGCCTGCGGGCCAGAGGACGGCACGCCAATCAGCGCCTCTTTGGCCGATCCCTTGGAGGTCAGAACCGTGCCATCGACCATGATCGACCCGCCAATCAGGTTGGCATCGCCACCGGCCTGCTGGTACTGGTTCAGGAAGTTGACAGCGTCGCCGCCGCCCAGACCCAGATAGATGGCGTCCACGTCATCCGGCAGGGCCGCAATGATTGACCCAAAGTCCTTGGTGCCCAGCGGCACCCAATAGCGGTCGGTAATCTCGCCACCCGCGGCGCAATATTCGGTCGCGAAACCAAAGACCTGCGTATAGACAAAGGAATAGTCTTCGCCAACCGTGGCCACGGTTTCATAGCCCTTTTCGTTGAACACATAATCGCCCAATCCGGCCGACCACTGCGCCCCATCCATGTTGAACCGGAAAAAGTTTTCCGATGGTGTGACATAGGTGGTTTCCTGCGCCCCCGAGATACCGTTGATGAACGTCACCCCCGGCTGGGTCTTGGAATAATCCCGAATGGCGATGCCTTCGGATCCCGAAAGCGGGCCGATTACAATTTCCACCCCGTCCTGTTCCACCACCTTGCGGGCGGCGCGAACGGCACTGTCCGGGCTGGCATCGGTGGCGCCAATCACCAGCTCGATCTCGCGCCCGCCAGCCGCATTGCCCCACTTGGCCAGTGCGGTTTTCAGGCCGCGCACACCGTCTTCGCCCAGGACCGTATAGGTGCCTTCCAGCGTTGCCAGAACGCCGATCTTCAATGGCTCTGCGTGTACCGCCCCCGCAGCCATCAAGGCCGCCGCCGAAATCGTTGTCAGATATTTAACTCGCATGTGTTCCTCCCTACGAAACATATTCTGGTCCGTTCCACGCCATTGGCGCTGCAGACCGTCAAAGCGTGCGGCAAGCCCGGGTGTTTTGGCGTCCCGGACAGTTCACAGATGTAACTTTGCGTCTGTTTTTAAGGGTGTTTGCGGCGCACGAAGCTGATCAAGGGACCAATTCACGGGAATTCCGGCTCATGTGGGCGGGTTCGTGAAACCGCACGCTTGCGTGGCAGGTGTGAGGTCTTTCTGGACCAAAGCGGCATTGAAGAGGGCTTGTGACGTCAGGCGAGGGCCTGGGAAACTGATTTCTTCAAAACCGCCAGCCTAAAGCTGAGCTGACCGTCATTAGGTTGTTCAATTTAGGCTTTTCCCTTGCTCGTCGCGCCAGATGTTCGACAACACAACAACTACCGCCTTGGGGTCCGCGAAATGGATTTCGCCGTGATGATAGCGGAGCGAATAGTCGCCTTCCAACGAGTGCGCTTTCGCCAGATGGTCGAAGTGAAGGCCCCAATTGAAGTGCGTATCCACGCCATCTGGGTTCGGGTTTCTCTTAAGTTTCAAAACGAGGCTTTCGGCTTCTGTAAACAGTCCCGTTTTGTTGCGCCACATGTCCGAAATATCGTGACCATAGGGTGCTTTGCGAAGATTTCTCTCAGTGTCCAACCCGAAACTAATTGAGTGATAACAGTTAATTGTGATTCCGTCGGATTGTCAAAGAAACGAAGGAGGACACAATGGTCTGGACTGT
>JBLINN010000326.1:0-4645 GCA_047639325.1 Paracoccaceae bacterium
CTTCGGGACGTTCAACGCCGCCAAGCAGCTCGTCCAGTAGTTCCTTGGAAATCGTCATTGTCGTCATGCTCCTTCAGTTTGGAAGCATGAACCAAATTAATCATACACAGAAGATCGGACACTCTCGCCCATCGGGGCCGAACACTTCATTTTTGCCTGAACAACCCCAAATTCGCTGCCTCTGCCCGCCAGAGGTGGTCGAGGAAACCAAACAAAACCCGACCGCCCACGCAGAGGAAGAGACCCAGATCAAACAGGCGTTCGCCCACCTGAAAGAGCTGCAATAGCCCTTTTTCTTGTTCTAAATACTCAAAATAACCCACCCCGCCGCAGTCCCCAGCGGCGGCAAACCGGGGACAGCCCAGCCGCTTACTGCGCCGCGCGCAACACCTCCAGCGCCTCGGTCCCGGCCATGCGCGCATTGGTTTCACCCAGCACAAACGCCGTCTCGCCCATTTGCGTGCGGGCCGCGCCATCCGCTCCCGCCGCCAGCAACAACGTTACATTCTCTGGCGCGCCAAACTTGGCCACCCCGTGCAGCGGCGTCCAGTCATTGGCGGTGCGGGCATTCACATCCGCCCCGGCCTGCAACAGCAGCGTGATATTCTCGCCCGATCCTGTCGCCGACACAAAATGCAGCGGCGTGCGCTGATACTGATCCCCGGCATGCACATCCGCGCCCGCCTGTAACAGCGACACAATCACCTCGGGTGCGGCCCCTGCGGCCCAGTGCAGCGCCGACCGGCCCACATCATCCCGCGCATTCACATCCGCTCCGGTGTCTATCACTTGCTGCAGGCTGGCGGGGTTGGCGGTTTCGTAAAACGCCGCATCACACAACACCCCGCACTCTCCGGCCCAAACCGGCAAAGCCAAGCCGATTATCGCCACAGCACCCATCAAAGATTTCATCACACGACCCCGATCAATCATACCCCGCCCCACCGGACCATTTCAGACCAGCCCTGTCAAACGCCACGCTTGGCCGCACGCCGCGTCAGGTTGTCCCTTGCTCAGGTTGTCCCTTGCAAAGCCCTATGCGTGGCGGCACTCTGACCGGTATGTTTACCATCGAACATGAATTTGACGCGACAGTGATCACCCTGGTCGACGAAGGCAGCCTGCCTTTACTTGAGGATGTCACCATCAACAGCTTTGCCGAATGCGTGACGTTGGAACAGTTGGATCCGCGCACTGACCAGGTGAGCAAAATCACCCTGTCGCCAGAACAGGTGCGCGATCTGGCAGCGGCGCTGGATCTCCCCGAAGGGGTGTATCAATTGCGCGAAGGACCGCCCCCGGGGTAGTCGCCGGTATACACAAACAGCTTGTCCCGTGCCGTGTGCCCGCGCCGCAATTCCAGCCGCGACGGGGCCACGCCCATTGCCTTGGCCAGCATGATCTGCACGGCGGCATTGGCTTTGCCATCTTCCGGTGTCGCGGTCACGTTAAGGCGCAGGGTATTACCATCGCGGGTCAGCGCGTTGCGCGCGGCTTTGGGGGTGACCCGCACGGCAATTTGTGCACCCGGGGTGGCAAGATCGCTGAGGTCCGGCAAGTCGCGGCGTTTTGGTTTTCCCATGTCTTCACTTTGCGTCAAATCGTTAGCGCGAGACTATAGTTTTTTTGCCTCCGGCGGGGATATTTAGAGCCCGAAAAAGACGATGAAAGGGCGCGCGAATTTGGCCCCGGTGCTCTGTTTTTTCAGCAAGTCGGCGTGGCGGATCAGAATTCGTCGCCGCGCGGGCCGCGGTAGTAATCTTTGCGGGCTTCACGCTCTGCTCCGGTTCGGCCGGACGGGGGGCCGATGCCACCGCGCACACCAATTTCTGGTGGGGCGCTGGTATAGGAGGCTTGGGTGGTTGGGACACAACCGGCAAGGCCAAGCAGGGCTATGGGCAGGACAACGGGCAGAATAATCCTGAAGACTGTCATGGTAACTCCGTCAGGCACGGCGCGCGCCTCGTGTCGTATTATAGCTTGTTTGGGGGTGTGTGCACCCGCGAACTGCCTGTGTTAACGCAGGTTTTACCCTTGAAACTTTGTGCCCGGTCCCCGAGATAGGACAGGCCCGCATGTACACAGGATTCACATTATGCCAGTTCCGAACCCCGCCGCCCTGGATTTCTTGTTGTCGCGGCGTTCACGCCCCGCCAAGACGCTGATTGCCCCTGCCCCGACCCGCGACCAGTTGGCACCGATGCTGGCGGCAGCTGCGCGCACCCCGGATCATGGCAAGCTGGAGCCTTGGCGGTTTATTGTCATTGAAAAGGGCGCCATGGCGCGGCTGGGGTCCTTGACGGATGCACGCGGTGCGGCCATTGGCAAGGCACAGGCCGATATCGACAAATGCCGCAACCAGTTCGATTTGGGTCAACTGGCCGTAGTGGTGGTGGAAACCCAAGTTCCGTCCGAGAAGGTCCCGGCCATCGAGCAGACGTATTCTGCTGGAGCTGCCTGTCTGGCCTTGCTGAACGCGGCGCTGGCCACCGGATGGGGCGCAAACTGGCTGTCTGGCTGGGTCAGCCATGATCGCGCGTTCTGTCGTGACGGGTTGGGGTTGGACGATCACGAACGGATTGCCGGGATCATCCATATCGCCACCGAAAGCAGCGTGCCGCCCGAGCGTCCGCGCCCGGATCTGGCGGCCAAGACAACCTGGCTGAACCAATGATCCTGAACGCGTTTTTCCTGTCTTTGGGGCAAATCGGCGATCCACGGTTTCGCCGGGTGTTTTTGCTGGGGGTCGGATTGACGATTGCCTTGCTGATCGGCACCTATGCCGGGTTTCTGGGCCTGATCCACATGCTGGTAGGCGAGGAAACCACCCTGCCAGTATTGGGCGAGGTACGCTGGCTGAACGATCTGCTTAGCCTGTCGTCGTTCGTTTTTATGATGGTGTTGTCGGTGTTTTTGATGGTGCCGGTGGCTTCGGCGATAACGTCGATGTTTCTGGACGAGGTGGCGCAAGCGGTTGAAGACAAGCATTATCCGCGCCTTCCCGCTGTGCCCGGTGTACCGTTTGGCGAGGCGTTGCGCGATACGATCAACTTTCTGGGCGTGCTGATTGCGGCCAATTTGCTGGCCTTTATCCTATATGCGCTGTTTCTGCCTTCGGCATTGTTCATTTTCTGGGCCTTGAACGGGTTCCTGCTGGGGCGTGAATATTTCACTCTGGCAGCGATGCGCCGGGTCGGGCGGGATGGCGCCAAGAGGCTGCGCGCGCAGCATATGGGCAAGATCTGGCTGGCCGGGATGCTGATGACGATCCCATTGTCGGTGCCGCTGATCAATCTGCTGATCCCAATTCTGGGGGCCGCGACCTTTACCCATATCTATCATATGGTCAGCGATCAGCGCTAACCAAGTCGGCCAAGCTGACCCGGTCCTGGCAGGAAAATACTGGCGCAGGCCGTCTGACCTGCGCATTGTTGGTTCAGACGCCAGAAATTCAGGGCAACCGGCACATTTTGGATCGCGCAGTCAGGCCATATCATGATGAAAACTGACACCGGCACCGGGGTCTTGATGGCCTTTGGGGCCTTGTGTCTCTTGGGGGTGATGCCGATCATATCCAACAGCCGACCGGCGCTGTCGGATGCGCTGACATTTGCGTTTTTCCTGTCGCTTTGGCAGTTGGTGTTTTCCTTGCCATTGCTGATCCGCGAGTTAACCTCGGCGAACAAGGGAATATTCGCGTCCGCCCTTCCCCCGGCCCTGATGCGCCGGACAATGTTGATCATCCTGGTCACCGGCGCAATATTTGGTGCGTCCACTTATCTTTATGTTTTAGCGGTGGAAAAAGCCGGGGCGGTGAGCGCGGCCATCGCGATCCAGGCCTATCCGCTGTTTGCCATTCTATGGGAAACGCTGTTCCTGAAAAAGCCCAAATCCAAAGCGGAATTGCTGCTGACATCTGTGATCCTTTTGGCGCTGTATTACCTGGCGACACAGGGATCCTGGCGGGTCGAGGGGCTTTCGGTTTGGTTTTTGGCCGCCCTTGGCATCCCGTTTTTGTGGAGCTCGGCACATGTGGTCATCAAAGAGGTGCTGAACCGCACGCCCATCACCCCGGCGCAAGTGACATTTTTCCGCGTGCTTGTATCTTCGCTGTTTCTGGCAGGTCTTCTGGTTGCCCTACGCGGGTGGGGTGGTTTGACGGTTGGTTGGGCCGATGTGGGGTTTCAGAAAACCGCGATGATTATGGGGTTGGTTTATTATTTGCAGCTGATTTTCTGGTTTCACAGTATTCGGCGTATCAGCGTGTCACTGGCCAGTACGATCACTGTGCCATGGCCAATGCTGACGATGATCCTGACAGTGGTTCTGTTGCACGAAGCTGTGGAAGGGTATCAAGTTGCCGCCTTTGCCGTTGTCGCGGCCAGCATTTATGGGCTGATATTTCTCGGCTCAAAAAAGGCCTGCGCCGACGGTTCTGGCATCCCTTGACGTCCGTAGGGTGTGCATTTTGCGCACCGTTCGTCCCGGAAACCCTGTGCAACCCTGTGCAACCCTGTGCAAAGGTGCGCAAGATGCACACCCTACGGCGCGTTACTCCACGGGGGGCAGTCGGCTCATCCAGTCGAAATCGGTGATCCGGATCCAGCCCGACAGGATGATTCCGGCAATGATCACCCAAAGCACA